>JAFYSU010000033.1 GCA_017559185.1 Oscillospiraceae bacterium | reverse complement strand
CTGTGTTTTTTTGGTTGTTGGTTTATATCCTGTTCCTGCTTTTTGATTCAGATATTCGACAATTTGACGAATCGTTGACGAATCGTGGTACGATACATCATTCTCATTGTCATTGCTTGTTTTAGGAGCATACTTCTGCGCAAGCTGTGAAACCTTTGCCTTTGGCACAAACATTGGGCGTATCATGTCCACACCCTCAAACTCAAAATAAACCAACATATTGTCGCTGTCGTTTCCGTACATCTGATGGCACGCCGCATCGTACAAAGTTAATATATCTTCTCGGTCAACAATTGTGTAATTTTCGGGCTCTTCAAAAATGTATGCTGTTTCATCCAAGAAGGTTTCAGGCGAAATATATGCAATGCCCGCATTGCTTCTGTTCCAGATACGGTATTTTTCATTAAATACCGCCGCTCTGCTTATTTTTGGATTTTTCATCATCTCGGTAAGTTCTTTTACCTGCGGCTCATAACCGTTGTTGCTCATAAACGCCAATGTGTTTTTGAATTTTACGGTCACCATTATACTGCTTGCGGAAACTATGTCGTAGCCCTCGCCGCTATCTTTGCCAATAACATTTTCCCAGCTTACCCAGAACAATGCCTTTTGCGGTTCGCTGATGTCTTCCGCAGTTTCGTTGGCAGCATCCTTTTGCAAAGCAATTAAAAGCTGCTGTTTTTGCTGAACAGTAAGCTCCATTGGAATATCATCATTATTTACTGCTGCAATAATACGAACATTATTCATCTTTTCGGCATCGGCAGTGTATGCAGGGTTTGTCTGGCGTTTGAATTCCTCCAAATTTTCCAGCTGTACAAGTCCCAAAGCCGCTTGATTAGAAACGGCAGTATATCGGCGCACAAGCTCGCTTCCGTCTTTAAGGCGGTAGGTTATCTGCGGATAAACATCGCTTGTTTGCTCCCATGTAACCTCGCCCTGTTGGCTTTCTTCATAAATATTTTCATGCAGCTGTCTTACTATTTCTATACCCTCGGGACTTGCTAATTCAACAAATTCCCTGTTCATTTTGTTTTCTTTGTATCTGCCGAAGTAAGTTATAGCAACATTTTCAACTTCTTCAGCCTCGGGAATACGGCTTTCAAAGCCAAAAAATCCCGTAACAACCACTGCCGCCGTCAGCAGCAATACGCCTGTTGATGCCGCCATGTGCACAAATGCTTTCGGCAATGTTCGAAAACCGTGAGACAACAGCGCTTCTGTTGTTGCAAATGTAATGCATCCACCCAAAACAAGACCTGTGATAAACATTATCATACCGTCGAACACTGCATAAAATATCATTCCGAACATACCGCCGCCCGCAAATGCAGCCGTGTACTGCGCTGCACGCGAAAACACTGATGTACTGTTCGCACATTCAGCCAGCTCACTTTTGCGTGATTTGTATGCCGCTGTCGAAGCTGCCGCAAGCAGTAATGCCACTGCAAACCAACACAATATTGCAGTGTTGGAACGCGCAAACATAATTTCGGTGTAATCATCCGAATAAAGCGAGCTTCCAACCTCGGCTAAATCGCGTGTCATGTGAAATATCATTATAGTAAAAGGCGACAGCAGTGCCATGTTTGACCATTCCAAAACACCGTCACTGCCAAAGCCCGCAAAGCCCAAAAGGAAAGCTTCCATCATCCAGCGGACAACGGCAAGCACTGTGGGAATTCCACCGCACATTACAAGAGAAAGTATTACACTGTTAAACCCCGTTCCCGACAACACACATGCACATGCTGTTATGGTGTATATTACCCCTGTTATAACCATCCAGCAAAGCATTTCCTGTATAATTTTTTCGGGAGCAAAGTATACCGAATATATTTCCCTGCTGTAAAAGGCGCAGGCTGTAACCATCAAAAAACTCAGTATCACAGGCACCCACACAGCAGTCAGACCCGCAAGGTATTTGGCTGCAAAAAGTTTTTCCCTGCGCACAGGCAGGCTGTGGAAAACATCTGACGCTTTTTTTTCGTGCAAATATGAAAAAACAGGTACGGCAGTAAGCATTGGAATTGCAATACACATAACATACACGAAAAAACCTGCAAAGCTGCAGTATGCGGCACCGTTGCCGTAAAAATGATACCGCAGCGGCTCGCTTGGTAAAGCCGACTGAGTCTCGATAAAATACAGCAGCGGATACAGCACAAGCATTATAACGCTATAAAATGCAGCTGCACCAAAACGCTGTTTAAGAGTATCGAAATAAAGGCTTTTAAATTGCCGTTCAGAAAATGATTGTGCTGTGATCATATCCAACTGCCTCCATTTCATGTATAAATACCTCCTCCAAGGTAAGCGGAACACTTTCCACAAACAACGGATTCAGTTTTTCCAACTCTGCAGCAACAGCTTCACCGCTGCCCCTTGCTACAAGGTTTACAACGCTTCCCTGTATTTCGCATTTAAGCAGCTGCAAAGCACCAAAAACAGATTTATCGGTTATTGCGGGCTTGAATGCACATTGTACCTTGCAAAAACCAAGGTGCAGCTCGTCGATATCCTTTTGGAAAAGTATTCTGCCCTTGTGCAGTACTCCTACCTGGTCGCAAAAATCTTCCAATTCACGCAAGTTGTGCGACGCTATTATAATGGTGCTGCCCCTTTGTGCTACATCGTCAGCCAACAGCTTTCTGAGCAGAGTTCTTATTACAGGGTCAAGTCCGTCAAAAGCTTCGTCCAACAGCATCAGCTGCGGACGGCAGGACAACGCAATTATCAATGCTGCCTGACGCCGCATACCTTTTGAAAACTTTTCCAACTTTTTATTTGCATCAAGCGGAAAAAGTCCGCACAGCATTTTAAAGGTTTCGTCCGACCAGTTAGGATACAGCTCCTTGTAAAACTGTGCCAAGCTGTTTATTGTGGCTGCCGGCGGGAAATAAAGTTCATCTGCAAGGAAAAATATATTACTTTTTACCTTTTCGTTTTCAAAAACTTCCTGTCCGTTAAATTCAACCGTACCTCCATCGGGACGATATACCCCCGCTATAAGCCGCAAAAATGTTGACTTGCCCGCACCGTTTGAGCCAACTAAACCATATATCGAACCTGCATTTATTTGTGTTGTTAGAGCATCAAGTGCGGTCATATCATCGAATCGTTTTGTAAGCTTTACCGCTTTAATCACAGTTTTCTCCTCCCTTATAGATTTTTTTTATTATTTCCAATGCCCTTTCCAGTTCAATCCCGCTGATTTTTGCGGCAGCTGCCGCCTCTGACAGCTGTTTTTCCGCCTGTTTGGCTATTGGGTTTTCTTTTCCGTTAAAATCGGCAATAATACTTCCGCGTCCTGCAACCGTTGTTATTATTCCACAGCGTTCCAACTCCTGATAAGCTTTCTGCACAGTGTTTGGATTTATTCCCACCTCTCGTGCAAGCACTCGCACCGACGGCAGCGAATCCCCCACCGAAAGCACATCGTTCAACACCAGCTCAATTATTTTCTTTTTCATCTGCTCGTATATTGGAACTCGGCTTTGCAGGTCTATTCGAAACATAATGCTCTCCCCTCTGTACGCATACAACTGTACCATTCGTATTAATACAGTTGTATCACTTCTTGTTTATTATGTCAACCGCTGTAATCAGCGGCAGTTTTTATTACAAAGTGTTATCATATTTGATTAGTACGGCAAAATATAGTATAATTACTGAATAATCGTATTATTAGCTTATATCAATTAAAGTCCTTAACCGATTTGTCGTGCCGTACTATTATTTTCGGCACAAGGCACAAGGAGGATACTATGAAAAAAACTTTGGCCTTTAAAAAACCGATAATGCTTTTGCTGATTGCATTTTCGTTAATCTGCACCTGCATTACCTTGATTTCAAAAGACCTTGGCTGCATGATTATGACCTTTACAGCCTATATAGCGTGTGCTTTGGTTTGGATTATAAGCACAAAGGTTTACCGTGAAATTGAAGAGCAATTCATGAACTTGGATACTCTTCTGGCACCTTCACAAAAAAAGCTTCTGGAGGATTTTCCACTGCCCATTTCAGCCATTAACAAAAAAGGTGAGCTTTTTTGGGGGAACGCTCTTTTCTTTGAAAATGTAGCTTCGTCCCGCAAGGTAATAGGAAGCAAGTCCGAAGAACTTTTCCCTGAAATCGACCTTAAAGCCGCCTGTCCTTATGAAGGTTGGCAGGTAGAGCATGAAAAGAAGCTGTACAGCGTTATAACCACCCCCGCACTCGGTCTGCCTGAAGCATATTTTATGTTCTGGTTTAACGACGACAAGCTTAAACGCATTGCTAAGGAATACCTGCTTTCGCGTCCTGCCGTTGTAAGCATTATGCTTGACAACTATACAGAGCTGCTTGAAACCGCCCGTGAAAGCGAGCGCACCCAGATAATCGGTACTATTGAATACATTATCGAAAACTTTGCGCGTGAAACCAATTCCCTTTACCGCAAGGTAGACAAGGATTCCCACATCCTTGTAATGGAACAGCGTTACCTTACACCTGTGCTGGAAGCAAAGTTTCCTCTGCTTGATGATGTTCGCCAGATAACCCCCGACAACCGCATGCGTGCTACACTTTCCATTGGTGTTGGTATGGGGGCTTCCAACCTTAAAGCTGCCGAACAGCTTGCATCGCAGGCTTTGGACATGGCACTTGGACGCGGCGGCGACCAAGCCGCTGTAAAAACCAAAAACGGTTACGATTTTTACGGCGGTATCTCCAAAGGCATTGAGAAACACACCAAGGTTCGCACCAGAATAATTGCTACCGCATTGGAAGAGCTTATTCAAGGCAGCAGCAATGTTATAATTATGGGCCACCGCCTTGCCGATTTGGACTCTTTGGGTTCTGCACTCGGCTTGCAGGGTGCAGTTACCCGTATGGGTAAATCCGCACATGTTGTTCTTGACAGTGACAAAAACCTTGCCAAGCCGCTTTATACCCGTTTTTGCCAAAACGGCTTGAAGGATATTTTTGTTGAACCGCAAAATGCTTTAGCCCTTATCAACAACGATACCTTACTTATAATAGTTGATACCCATTCCCCGTACTTCCTTGAATCTTCCGAAGTTTACGCGAAGTGCAAAAATGTAGTTATTATAGACCATCACAGAAAAATGGTTGACCACATTGACCGTGCTGTGTTGTTTTATCACGAGCCGCACGCTTCTTCGGCTTCCGAAATGGTTGCGGAGCTTGTGCAGTATTTGGGCAACGGCCGCAGTATTTCCAACCTTGAAGCCGAAGCACTGCTTTCGGGCATAATGCTTGATACCAAAAACTTTGTGCTTCGTTCGGGGGTTCGCACCTTTGAAGCAGCAGCTTACCTGCGCCGCCGCGGCGCAGACACGGTTGAGGTTCGCAAGCTGTTCTCCTCCAGTATGGAGGCTTACCAAGAACGCAGCCGTCTTGTTGCGTCTGCCGAAATTTACAGCAACTGCGCTATCGTAATAGCTCCCGAGCATACTGCCGACATTAAAGTTGTTGCGGCGCAAGCCGCCGACGAACTGCTTACCATAAGCGAGGTTGCCGCATCGTTTGTTATATACGAAGAATCTCAGGGAGTGTCGGCAATATCGGCACGAAGCATGGGTGACATGAATGTTCAGATTGTGCTTGAAAAGTTGGGCGGCGGCGGTCACTTGACCATGGCAGGCGTTCAGCTTAAAGATGTCTCCATTGAGGAAACATACCGCAGGCTTCTGGAGTCCATTGACTCTTATCAGGAAGACAATTCCAAAACTGTATAGTTTAAATAATGTTATAGATTTTTAGGAGGAACAAGAAAATGAAAGTTATTCTTACACAGGATGTAAAAGGAAGCGGAAAAAAAGGTCAGCTCGTTAATGTTGCTGACGGTTATGCCAAAAACTTCCTTATCAAAAAAGGTCTGGCGGTTGAAGCTACTCCACAGGCTATGAACGAACTCAAAAACCGCGAAGCTTCCCAACAGTTCCACATTGAAGAAGAAAAGAAAGCTGCAAATGCAATTAAAGCTAAAATTGACGGGCAAACCGTTAACATCACCGCTAAAGCAGGTGCAGGCGGCAAACTGTTCGGTTCGGTAACATCCAAAGAAGTTGCCGATGCAATCGAAAAACAGTATGGCTGCCAAGTTGATAAAAAGAAAGTTTCCCTTTCTTCCGACATTAAAAGTTTTGGTACATTCAGTGCCGATGTTAAGCTTTATGTTGGCATTTCTGCAAAAGTTACCATTTCCGTAAACGAAGGCTGATTTTATTAAAAGCAAAGGAGAGTCACCATGCAACTTGAAGAACAACTGCAAGCTCCCGCTCCGTACAGCTTGGAAGCGGAACAGTCTGTTTTGGGTTCGATTTTGCTTGACCCCTCCTGCTTGAGCAGCGTTTTGGAGTTCGTTAACAGCGGCACCTTTTACCGTCCGCAGCATGGGGAAATCTTCAGCATCATGGCGGAAAAGTTTGTTTCCGCACAGCCCATCGACTTCATAACCGTTCTTGAAGAGGTTAAAGCGCGTCAGGTATTCCCTGACGAAAGCTCTGCTAAAATCTACCTGACACAGCTTGCGCAAAGCGTTCCTACAACCGCAAATGTGCTTTCCTATGCTAAGATTGTTCAGGAAAAATCTTACCTGCGCAGCCTGCTTAACACCGCTAAGGAAATCATGCACGAGTCGGTGCAGCCGCAAGCCGATGCCCGCGAGCTTATGGACCTTGCCGAAACTCGTATTTTTGACATACGCAAAGGCAAGGAAACATCGGGACTGGTTCGCATCGACCAGGTGCTGTATGATGTTTACGACCGTCTGCAAAGAATTTCAAGTGAAGAAAAAGCAAGCTATGTAGGCATACCAAGCGGATTTTCGGCTCTTGACCATGCAATAACAGGGTTAAACCGTTCCGACCTTATTCTTTTGGCTGCTCGTCCTGCTATGGGTAAAACATCGTTTGCACTTAATATTGCAGCAAATGTTGCAAAACAAAACCATGCTGTTGCTGTGTTCTCGTTGGAGATGAGCAAAGACCAATTGGTTTCCCGTTTGCTTTCGGGGGATGCTCTCATACAAGGCTCAAACCTGCGTACCGGTGAGCTTACCCAAGATGATTGGAACAAGCTTGCAGTTTCTGCACAGGAGCTTTCCAAGCGTCCGCTTTACATTGACGATACCCCCGGTATATCCGTAGCCGAAATGAAAGCAAAAGCACGCCGTATCCGTGATTTGGGACTTATTGTTATAGACTACCTACAGCTTATGTCATCAGGTAGGCGCACCGAAAGCCGTGTGCAAGAGGTTTCCGAAATAACCCGCGGATTAAAAATAATGGCAAAGGAGCTTAATGTTCCTGTGCTTACGCTTTCTCAGCTTTCGCGTGGTCCCGATAAGCGTGTAGGCGACCACCGCCCAATGCTTGCCGACCTTCGTGAATCGGGTTCTATTGAACAGGATGCCGACATTGTTATGTTCCTTTACCGCGATGAATACTACAATGAAGACAGCGAAGACCGCGGTGTTGCCGAATGTATCATCGCAAAAAACCGTCACGGTGCAACCGATACCGTAAAACTTGGCTGGGACGGTCAGTTCACAAGATTTGTAAGCAGGGAGCTGTACCGCAATGAACCTTAAAGCGGAACAAACCATCTTGAAATATAATCTTTTGGAGCAACACGACAGGGTTGTCGTCGGTTTTTCCGGCGGCGCCGATTCTGTCGCGCTGCTCCACTTTTTGTGCTGTCTTGAAAATATCTCGGTTACCGCATGTCATGTTAATCACAACCTGCGTGGTGAGGAGTCGGAACGAGACGAAATTTTTGCCCGCGAGTTCTGCCGTGCACACGGTATAGACTGCCGTGTGTACTCAATAGATGCAGCTGCACTTGCAGCACAAGAAAAATCATCGGTAGAGCTCGCTGCCAGAAATGCCAGATATGAAATTTTTGAAAAGCTTGCCCACGAACTTGATGCCAAAATTGCCACTGCGCATACTCTTTCCGACTCGGCAGAAACCGTAATAATAAACATGACGCGCGGCAGCGGATTGAAAGGGCTTTGCGGCATACCACCACAACGCGGAAAAATTATTCGTCCTTTAATTGAATGCAGCCGCAGCGACATCGAAAACTACTGCCGCAGCAAAAATCTTGATTTCGTTACCGACAGCTCAAACCTTTCGGACGATTACACCAGAAACCGCATACGCCATCATGTTATCCCTGTTTTAAAGCAGATAAATCCATCTTTCGAGCGTACTGTAAACCGTTTGAATAACTCGCTTAGGCAGGATGAGGATTTTTTGCAGCTTGAAGCCAACAAAGCATTCGAACAGGCATTTAAAAACGGCGGACTTGCCACCGACCATCTTTTTTCGCTGCACCCCGCCATCTGCAATCGAGTGTTTCTTGATTTCCTTCGTAAACAGGGAGCACCCGCCAACGAACAAACCGTTTACGGTTTGCTGGAGCTTGCACGCAAGGGTTCAGGAAGCGTTCAAACCGACAGTGAGCACATTTTTAGCGTTTATGGCGGAATATTATCCCTAAACAATCCCCCAAAAAGCTGTGAAGTGTTTGAAAAACCACTAAAACAAGGTGTTTTTCCTCTTGCAGACGGCAAAATTGCCGAAATAATATTAATAGATTGTAAAAATAACGATTTTTGCAAAAAAGATTTTCATTTACCCTTAAAAAGTCTTTTGGATTATGATAGAATAAAGAATACGGCTGTTATTCGTTCACGCAGACAGGGCGACCGTTTTATACTGCCCAACCGCGGTGTATCAAAAACGCTTAAAAAGCTGTTTAACGAAGACAAAATACCGCTGTGTGAACGCGAGCGAATTGCAGTAATTGCTGACGAAAATGATATTTTATGGGTTGAAGGCTACGGTGCTTCGCCCATTGCTGCCGTTACTGCCGAAACAAAAACGGCACTTGGAATTATTATTAAACAAACAGAAATGGAGCGCGACTCTCATGAAAAATGACATTCTTAAAGTACTTATTTCCGAAGAAGAAATCGCTGCAAAAGTTAATGAGCTTGGAAAACGCATATCCGAAGACTATAAGGGCAAAAATTTGCTTATGGTAAGTGTTCTTAAAGGCTCCATTGTTTTTATGGCTGACCTTATGCGCAGCATTGATGTTCATGCAAGAATTGACTTTATGAGCGTTTCCAGCTACGGAAACTCTACCAAAAGTTCCGGCATAGTAAAAATTAACAAAGACCTTGACATTAATCTGGAAGGCTACGACCTGCTGTTGGTAGAGGATATTCTTGACAGCGGCAGAACCTTGAGCTACCTTATCGACATGCTCAAACCAAGAAATCCGGCAAGCATTCGAATTGCAACCCTGTTGGATAAACCTGAACGCCGTCAAGCCAACATTAAAGCTGACTATTCCTGTTTTTCCGTACCGGATGAATTTGTTGTTGGATATGGTCTTGATTTCGGGGAAAAATACAGAAACCTGCCTTACATTGGCGTACTGAAGCCTGAGGTTTACGAAAAATAAGGCTTAACACAGGTTTTTGTTTTACCAATAATTTCAAATGCAACGACAGGAGTGAACTAATTGACACCAAAAAAGAATAAAAGCCTTGGCCTTTACCTTGCCATGGCTGCTTTGATATTCATTGTTGGTATTTCAATGTACCGCGGCATGCAAACGCCGACAACAATGAAATATTATGAGCTTATGAACTATTTTGATGATTACAAGGTATCCGAGCTTACCTTGGACCAAGGCAGCGGCGAGCTTGATTTTGTTATGGACAAAAAACAATATACCTACAAGCTGCCAAGTATTGCACGCTTTAACGAGGATGTTGACCTTGAAGAATATCGTGCCGAATACGACAAGCTGCATCCAAACAAACCATTTACCTACGATGTACTCAGACCACAGGAATACTCCATGTGGCTTTCCATGCTTCCTTCTCTGTTGCTTACCGGTGTAATGATATTCCTTTTCATTATGATGATGCGTCAGGGCGGCGGTGGCGGCGGTAAAATTTCCAATTTCGGAAAAATTAAACCAAAACCACTTGAGGACGGCAGAAAGGTAACCTTTGAAGATGTTGCAGGTGCCGACGAAGAAAAGGAAGAACTTCAGGAAATTATTGAATTCTTGAAATCTCCTGCTAAGTTCAACGCACTTGGCGCAAGAATTCCAAAAGGCGTTTTGCTCATGGGTCCTCCGGGTACAGGTAAAACCCTGCTTGCCCGTGCTGTTGCAGGCGAAGCAGGCGTACCTTTCTTTTCCATTTCCGGTTCGGACTTTGTTGAAATGTTTGTAGGTGTGGGTGCTTCCCGTGTTCGTGACCTGTTTGAACAGGCAAAGAAAAACTCCCCAAGCATTATATTTATTGACGAAATCGACGCAGTAGGCCGTCAGCGTGGTGCAGGTTTGGGCGGTGGCCACGACGAGCGTGAACAAACACTCAACCAGCTGCTTGTTGAAATGGACGGCTTTGGCGAAAACAGCGGTGTTATAATTTTTGCTGCAACCAACCGCCGCGATATTCTTGACCCAGCACTGCTCCGTCCGGGTCGTTTTGACCGTCAGGTATATGTTGGTCATCCCGATGTTAAAGGCCGTGAAGCTATTCTTAAAGTTCACACCAGAAATAAACCTCTTGGTCCTGATGTTGAACTTGATACAATTGCAAAAACATCGGCAGGCTTTACAGGTGCCGACCTTGAAAACCTTGTAAACGAAGCTGCTTTGCTTGCTGCCCGTAAGGACCGCAAAGCAATAACCATGGAAGACATTCAGGAAGCTACAATAAAGGTTGTTGCAGGCCCTGAAAAGCGTTCCCATGTTGTTCCCGATAAGGACAAAAAGCTTACATCCTACCACGAGGCAGGTCATGCTATTTGTACCTATTACTGCACAACACAAAATCCTGTTCATCAGGTTTCCATTGTTCCGCGCGGCATGGCAGGCGGCTACACACTGTCGCTTCCTGACCACGACGAAAACTACCGTACAAAACGCCAGATGCAGGAAGATATTATTGTTCTGCTTGGTGGTCGAATGGCAGAAAAAATTATTCTTGGCGACATTTCCACAGGTGCTTCCAACGACTTGCAGCGCGCAAGTGCAAAAGCACGAAGCATGGTAATGCGCTACGGCTTCAGCGACCGCCTTGGCCCTATTGTTTACGGCAGCGACCAGAACGAAGTATTCCTTGGACGCGACTATTCACAAGGACGCAACTATTCCGAAAATGTTGCTTCCGAAATTGACATCGAAGTTCGTGCCATTATTGACGAAGCATACGCACAAACCGAAAAAATTCTCACCGAACACATCGACCAACTTCATGTTGTTGCTCAGTTCCTTTTTGAATTTGAGAAAATTGAACGCGATGACTTTGTTAAGCTGATGCAGGGTGACAACAGCGTTTATCCGGAAGGCACAGACCCCGATAAAATGCGTCTTATCATTCCAAGCGGTGAAATTCGTCCCGTTGACCACGATAAAAACAAAGAGGACAGCTCCAAAAGCAATGACAATGCTGCTCCTGTTGAAACCGAGGTGCAATCCGACTCGGCAGACAGCAATGCTCATAAGCTTGCTGAGGACTTGGGACTTTCCGTTAGTGTTGACGGAGATAACTCATTGACTATCTTCGACAACAGCGACCACATCAACGAAGAAGTGGAAAGCAACGAAGCTCCCGTTCCCGGATTTGATGAACCATGTGCGCCTCCAATGCAGGAGGAAAAACCTTCGGACGAAAACGATACAAACGAATAAAAAAATTAAGGACTGCGGAAGATACCGCAGTCCTTTTTGTTTATCTGGTGTTTTTTTCTGCTGTCTTTATAATGGATATAATCGGCACTATTAAAATACCGCTGAAAAAATTACCCACAGCATGGACAAAATCCCATGGCAAGCCTGCCGCTATCCACGACATCATGCCTTCAAAGTTAAGTCCAAACAACAACGCCTGCACAGGTGCATACAGCGTACCGTACATTAAGCCATGAAATGCACAAATCATCATGTAAACTATTGGCTGAGCCTGCTTTGAAATACCTTGCGGTACAAGCATTGTCATACCCCAAAGCACTGTCCATATATACAAATACGGCAGCCACCACGCTGCAAAGCCCGAAAACAAGCCACATAGCATAACAAAAGTGTAAATGGGGTACAGTGCTTTTTTCCTGTATACTGCCGTTGCCGCAACGGTGAATACCCCAATCAAATGAATGTTGGGGAATATTTCCATGAGCATTTTTGAAGCGTACATCAATGCTCCAAGCATTCCAAAAACAGCAATTTCCTTTATTTTAAGCTTCACCGTTCCACCCTCAAGGAATATTCCGCTTCGGGGACTATTTCGGTAAAGTCAACCCCCGTTGGTGAATACTCGCCATTTACATAAAAAGCCCAATAAACACCGTCCTTGTCGTAATCGGCAGTTATTCCGTTTACGGTTTTTATATATAATCCAAAATTATCTTTTTTACCTGCAACAAGCTTGTTGTCCTGCAAGGCTTCCCCTACGGTTTTTTTGTCGGTGTTTATTGTCAGCACCGTTTCGGCTTTGTTTTCATCAACTATGGTAAGAGTAAACGTTATATCACCTGTTCCGATTATGCTTGCGTTTTCAAAAACTTGTGTTTCGTTATTTTCTGCCTGCTTTGCACCGCATCCAACCATAAACAGCATGGTCAAAATTGTCAGTACAATACCCAAGAGCCAATTTTTTCGCAGCATTACGGAAAACCTCCTTTTACTCACACAAAAACATTCTGTACCAAAAACATGTAAAGCAGTGTACCAACACCCACACTAAGCAGTGTGTTGCGTTTAAAGCGATGCAGCAACACTATTACTGCTACCGATATTATTTCCGGCAGCGCATAGGGGTACACAAGTGCTTTTGTATTTCTTAAACAGTATACCACCAACAAGCCTATTGTAGCAAACGGAAGTGTTCTGCCAAGGAATTGTATATATTGTGGTGTCGGCTTGTTTGCAGGAAACACCAAAAACGGCAAAAATCTTGTTACCATTGTTCCTGCTGCAACGGCGGCAACCGTCATCATCATTTGTGGAGTAGTCAGCATTTTTACAGTTCCGCCTCCTCGTCAACACTTTTTCTGAAAATAGTCATAACCAACAGTATGAGCGCCATTGCTCCAACTATCATAAAGCTGCCGCTGCCAAATATAATCAGCGATGCCACTGAACACAAAACACCTATTACCGCCGGCTTGTGGTTGTATTGGGTTATCCATTGTTCGGTAAAGGTTACAACAAACATTGCAGTCAGCACAAAGTCCATGCCTGTTGTGTTGAATGTTATCAGCTGACCTGCAACTGCACCAATTAATGTTCCAACAAACCAGTAAAAGTAGTTAAGAAAAGCCACTGTTGCGTAAAATACTTTGCGGTCAATATCGTCCGGCACTTTTTGCCCACATTGTATTGAAAAAGTTTCATCTGTCATTACATATATAAGCAGCGGTTTAAGCCAACCCATACCGCGATATTTTTCAAGCATGGAAATCCCGTAAAACAAATGTCTTGCGTTAACCATTACAGACATGAAAAACGCATACAGCGGGTCAAACGCTGCCAAAAAAAGACCAATGGCAACATACTGCATGCTTCCGCAGTATGCAATAAGACTCATGGCAACGCTCCACTTAACCGCTATGCCATGCGCACTCATTAAAATACCGTATGCTATACCCAATACAATAAAGCCGATAAGCACAGGCACTGTTTTGGGAGCTGCATACATAAAAGAACGAATGAATTTATTTTGGCTGTTCAACTTGAAAATTTCTCCTTATATCAACAATACGAAAATGTATTATAGCAGAAATGTTTCGCAATGTAAAGTCCTAAAGTGCAAAAAATCCCACACCTTTCGGTGTGGGATAGCTATGCAGATATATTATCTTTCTTCACCCGGAATTCCGTGCTCATTCATAAGATAACAAAGTGTCATTACACCGTCGCCCAAGTGAATATCCTGAACAACAATGTCATCATAAAACAGCTGCAAATCAACCTGTGTAAAGTTCCAATATCCAAATACACCACAGTTGTACAAACGGTCTACAACCTCGAGTGTAGTATCCTTAGGAATACACAATATTGCCATTTTAGGGTTATACAGTTTGCAGAAGTTTTCTATCTCGTCGGTATGCTTTATAGTAAGGCCGCGAAGCTCACCGCCTACAACACGCGGGTCAGCATCAAACACACCCACAAGGTTAAAACCGTAGGATTCGTAAGGAATGTGACGACCTATGGCAGTTCCCAAGTGACCGGCACCTATAAGTACACATTTAATTCCTTTGTCAAGTCCCAGAATTTTTCCTATTTCCGCATAAAGTGCATCAATGTTGTACCCATAACCCTGCTGACCAAATCCGCCGAAGCAGTTAAGGTCTTGGCGTATCTGCGAAGCTGTAAGGCTCATCTTTTGTGCAAGTTCACGCGATGAAATTCTGTGTACGCCTTTGTTCAGCAGGTCTTCCAAAAAGCGATGATATCTGGGCAGTCGACGAATAACCGAAATCGACACATTGTTATATCTTCCCATAGCGTTTTTTTCATCCCCTTCAAATTAAAATTATATATCAAATCCAAATAAAATCGTTATTACTTGTTAAGGCGTTCAACGGTGGACATTACATATTCACCAAACTCCTTGCAGGTGCAGCCGTCCGAACGGCCTGTGGTTTTCATTTTCTTTTCTTCGTACATGCAAACATCCAACGCTTTTTCAAGCAAATCAGCCTGATTTTGGAAGCCGATATGCTGCAGCAGCAGTACAGAAGCACGCAGCATGGAGCAAGGGTCTGCGTAGTCAGCTCGTCCTTCCTGAACCATTCTTGGTGCAGAACCGTGAATTGCTTCGAACATTGCATAGCGTTTTCCAATGTTTGCACTTCCCGCAGTTCCCACACCGCCTTGGAATTCAGCGGCTTCGTCGGTAATAATGTCACCGTAAAGGTTAGGAAGTATGAACACCTGGAATGCTGTACGGCGTTTTTCATCCACAAGCTTCGCCGTCATAATATCAATAAACCAGCTGTCGGTAGTAATTTCGGGATATTCTTCACCAATTTTCTGGCAAAGGTTAAGGAACTTGCCGTCGGTAGCTTTAATAATATTTGCTTTTGTAACCACAGACACACGATTTTTGCGGTTCTTACGGGCATAATCGTATGCAAGGCGGGCAATTCGTTCAGTACCCTGTGTGGTAGTTACTGTAAAGTCAAACGACAAATCTTCGTCAACATGAATACCGTATGAGCCCAATGTGTAGGAGCCTTCGGTATTTTCACGGAAGAATGTCCAGTCAATTCCCTGCTCAGGCACTTTTACGGGACGCACATTCGCAAACAAATCCAGTTCGCGGCGCATTGCAACATTCGCACTTTCGATGTTTGGCCATGGGTCTGCCGCACTTGGAGTTGTTGTAGGCCCTTTAAGCAGAACATGACACTGCTTTATCTGTTCAAGAACATCATCGGGAATAGCTTTACCTGCAGCAACACGATTTTCTATTGTCAAACCTGAAATAACACGGAATTCCACCTTGCCGGATGCAACCTCATCCGCCAAAAGATATTCCAATACTCGCTGTGATTCTGCGGTAATTACCGGACCAATACCGTCACCGCCGCACACACCAATAATAATTTTATCAAGTTTGTCATAGTCAATAAAATCGCCCTGGTCTTTCATGCGCTGTACGCGTTCAAGCTGACCCTGAACCAATTTCGCAAAATGTTCCCCTGCCATAGCAGCCTTTGTCATTTGAATTCACCCATCCTAAATCTATCCTTTGCGACTATATACGCAAGCTTATCTTTTTTATTTTACAGATTTACCAACACACTGTCAATAAACTCTACCAAATTCCTGCATTTTTCGCCTGCAAAGACCCAAAGGATATTGTTAGTTTAAATTTTAACATATTTAACTTGTTTTGAAAAGACATTTATTGATGTAAAATTAACATTTTACATCTTTCATAGCTTTTTGCTTTTAATTTCGTCATTCTAATATCATAAATTGTTAATAAAAGTATTGTATAATAGGTTAAACAGTATTTTTTACCTGTTCTAACGGAGGACATACATGCCAAAAAGCACAACTAATGATATAATAAACACAAACTCTGTTTTTCCCGAAAAAACCATAGTTTTGGTAACCAACCAATTTAACTGCGAAAGAATTATTCGTGCAGGCCGCCGAATAGCCGACATAAGCAAAACAGACCTTCTTGTACTTAATGTTCAGGATTCACACTACGCCCCCAATCCGCAGGCACTGCAGCATCTGTTTAATGTTTCAAAGGAAAACGGTGCCATAATGCAGGTGTCCTATTCCAAAAATCCGGAAAAAGCAATTATACCCTTTATCAAGAAATACAAAGCACAAAATGTTCTTACAGGTATGCCAAGCAGCAAAAGCTCTGTTTTACAAAAATTGTGGAACAAATTCATGCATATAAGATTTTTTGTTGTAGACCCTGACGGAATAATCCAAGAGGTTTCATCGCATCAGGCAGAATTTTTTGAAAGCACAGCCGCCAGTACTGTAGGTCAAGCATTAAATCAACAGAAAGGATAATCTGTTATGAGTTACCGCATATGCCGAATGGAATATAAAAGCTCTGATAATGTGAATACCATAGTTTCGAAGATTTATATCCCCAACGGAAAAATTAAAGGGGTAATACAAATAGTGCACGGTATGTGCGAATATATCGACCGCTATGATGAATTCATGTCGTTTCTTGCGTGCAACGGTTATGTTACCTGCGGAAACAATCACCTTGGACACGGTGAAAGCTGCCGCTGCGAAAAGGACCTTGGTTACTTTGGCAGTGAACATGGTTATTTAAACCTTGTTCGTGACGCACGCAAACTCAATTTGATAATGCGCAAGGATTATCCCAACCTGCCGTATTACATCTTTGGGCACAGCATGGGCTCTTTCGTTGTAAGATTGCTGCTTTCGCGCCACTCGGAAGATTTTACCGGTGCAGTTATTTGCGGCACCGGCGGTCCTCACCCATTCGTAAAAACAGCGGTTCAGCTTTCGCACGCAGCCTGCCGTCAACGCGGCTACTACTACCGTCCGCGCAACATTTACACTTTGGCATTCGGTAACTTTAACTTCCGCATAAAAAATCCCAAAACCAAACACGACTGGCTTTCTCGTGATACCGAAATTGTAACACGCTTTGTTAACGACCCTTATTGTAACTTTACATTTACCTCTGCCGGTTTTAGGGATTTGTTCTCGCTTCATGGCTTGGCAAATCAGCGTTCATCCATTGAAGCAATCCGAAAAAACCTTCCCGTTCTTCTTGTTTCCGGAGGTATGGACCCTGTAGGGAATTACGGAAAAGGTGTTAAAAGGGTTCAAAAAATGATGCTTGATGCAGGAATACAGGATGTTCAGCTTCATTTATATTCCGGTGCAAGACACGAAATATTAAACGAAACCAACCGTGTGGTGGTTTTTGCAGATATTCTGCATTGGATTGAAAACGGAAAAATTTAATTTAAAAAAGATGTTGACAAGCTCTTTATTCTGTGGTATTATAACTGAGCTGAATTAATTCAGCTTGTTTGTGCGCCGGTAGCTCAGCTGGATAGAGTGACTGGCTACGAACCAGTAGGTCAGGGGTTCGAGTCCCTTCCGGCGCACCAAAACCGAGTTCTGATTTCAGAACTCGGTTTTTTTATTTTTTTAAATGGAGGAACTGCTATGCCAAAATGCAGCGACTGTGCCTTTTTTTACAGCGATGACCGCATTATTAAATACCGCAGACAGCCAATGTTTTTTTGCAATCGCAAAGGTTCTTTGCACAGCCGCAACTTCCGCATAGGCGAAGGAACACGCATTGCTGCCGACTGTGATGCCTGCAGTATGTTCAAGCCTGCACCAAGCAAAGCTGCACCCGCTAAAAAAATTTATATAGACAAAGACTAAAGCCCAAACCGTGACAACTTCACAGTTCGGGCTTTTTTTAATCTCCGAATATATTATGATGACTTTGCATGTAAACGCTTTGCACAAGGCCTATTCCCAAAAAGGTAGAAAGCACCGATGACCCGCCTGAACTCAACAAAGGAAGCGTTATTCCGACTACCGGAAAAAGCACAAGGTTCATTCCCACATTTATTACCATTTGAAAACCTATCATCGCAAATACTCCGACACAAATGTAAAAACCGAAAGCATTTCCGCATCTAAGACCTGTATTAAGCATTTTCGCACACATTACAAAAAATATAAGCAAAACTGCCGCAGAGCCTATAAATCCAAGTGCCTCACCTATAAATGAAAATATAAAATCGTTGTGTACCTCGGGAACTGTTTGAAACTGTCCCTGCCCTGTAAATATACCGTTGCCCCACAGCTGCCCCGCACCAATCGAAAGCTTGCCGTAATACTGCTGCCAGCCTGTTCCCTGAATGTCCATGTTTCCGCTGTAAACCGCCATAAAACGGCTGCGTTTTTCGGCATCCATTACTGCAAACCACAGTATTGGCAGTGAAACCATAACAGCAACAGCTGCCGCTGCAATGTATTTCCACGAAACACCTGCCGCAAACACCATGCAGCAAACCATTATTGCAAACATAAGTGCTGTGCCGTCATCCCCTTGAAAATGTATAAGCAGTACAGGAATTGCGGCATGTGCCGCTACAAGCGCAAGCACTCTTATGTCGTTTATTTTTTCTTTTACATGGCTTAAATGCCATGCAAAAACAACTATAAACGATATCTTTAAAAATTCCGCAGGCTGAATTGAAAAATGCGTCCCCGGAATCATAAGCCAAGCAATGTCGTCAACCTCGCCGCGGCCTTCACCAATTATAAAGGTAAGTGCTACCAAAAAATACGCAAAAGCCGTGTGCAGCTTCCAAAGTCTGCCCAAAAGATTATAGTCGATTTTTGAAAGTATTACTGCACATATAACTCCAAGGCAACAAGCAATAATTTGCGTTTGCGCTGTGGAAAATGCTATCTTGCCTGCCTTGTAAAGTCCAAGCTGCAGTACAATGCTCAGCACCGCCAGTGCGGCGCACAGTATAGTTGTAACGCTATCGCTTTCACGCAGATACCCACCGACAAGCGACACAGTTTTTTTGAACATCAATAAATACCTCTTTATTAAAATGCAGCCTGTTTTGCTGCTGAGTTTAAGTTTTCTTTGGTTTATTATAACTATTACTATCTTTTAATACAAGCCAACTTGAAATTTGTTTACATATTATTGGCTAAAACTCAAATATAAGCATTTCATACCACCGCAAAATGTGATATAATTAGCTCAATATATGTGTATTTGCGGGAACTGCACTTTCCGCAGCGGCAAGACTTACTCTTTTACGAGGATGGAGCAGGTCTTGTTTGGTTTTTGCTTTTTTGCAAAATCTGTGCCTAATGTTGTGCCGATTTTGCAGAGTCCTCGGTAAAATTAACCGCTTGCGGTCGATGCGCAAAATTGCAGCTCCCGCATTCGGTGCGTTTAAAATTGAAAAGGAGCGTCTAAAATTTTATGTTGACAGATATCGAAATTGCTCAGCAGGCATCCATGCTTAAAATCTCCGAAATTGCAAAACAGCTGGACATCACATCCGATGAACTGGAACCATACGGTCATTACAAAGCAAAGCTTTCCGATGAACTGGAACGCCGTGTTGCAGACCGTCCTGACGGTAAACTCATCCTTGTTACCGCTATCAACCCTACTCCTGCCGGTGAAGGTAAAACAACCACTACCGTAGGTCTGGGTCAGGCTATGGCTAAAATCGGCAAAAAAGCTGTTATTGCACTTCGCGAACCTTCCCTTGGACCTGTGTTCGGTATTAAGGGCGGTGCTGCAGGCGGCGGATATTCTCAGGTTGTTCCAATGGAAGACATCAACCTGCACTTCACCGGAGACATGCACGCAATTACTTCCGCAAACAACCTGCTTTGCGCAATGATAGACAACCATCTCCAGCAGGGTAATGCACTTAACCTTGACTGCCGCCGCATTGTGTTCAAACGCTGCTTGGACATGAACGACCGTGCACTGCGCAACATTATTGTAGGTTTGGGCGGTAAAGTTAACGGTATGCCTCGTGAAGACCACTTCATGATTACCGTTGCTTCCGAAATCATGGCTATTTTGTGCCTTGCAAAGGATATTGAAGACCTTAAAGAGCGTTTGGGCAATATTGTTGTAGGTTATAACCTCAGCGGAGAAATGGTATTTGCAAAAGAGCTTCAGGCTCACGGTGCAATGGCAGCTCTGCTCAAGGATGCAATCAAACCAAACCTTGTTCAGACACTTGAAAACACCCCTTGCCTTATGCACGGCGGCCCATTCGCAAACATTGCTCACGGCTGCAACTCTGTTCGTGCAACAAAGCTGGCTCTTAAACTTGCCGACTACACCATTACCGAAGCAGGTTTTGGTTCCGACTTGGGTGCTGAAAAATTCCTTGACATCAAATGCCGTTATGCCGGCATTAAACCAAGTGCAATTGTTGTTGTTGCTACAATGCGTGCACTTAAATACAACGGCGGTGTTAAAAAAGAGGATTGCGGCACACCAAATCCTGATGCACTGCGCAAGGGTCTTTGCAACTTGGAAGCTCATGTTGAAAACATGCAGAAATACGGTGTACCTGTTGTAGTTGCAATCAACCGTTTTGCCGCCGACAGCGACGAAGAAATTCAAATTCTTTCCGACTTCTGCCGTGAAAAAGGTGCTGATTTTGCCCTTTCCGAAGTATTTGCAAAAGGCGGCGAAGGCGGTATTGAACTTGCTGAAAAAGTGGTTGCAGCTTGCGAAAAACCAAATGACTTCCACTTCATTTACGACACCGAACTTTCCATCAAAGAAAAAATTTCGGCTATTGCCACAACCATTTACGGTGCTTCCGGCGTTACCTACTCCGGTGCAGCCGAAAAAACCATTAAAGAAATCGAAGCTTTGGGCCGTGCAAACCTGCCTGTTTGCATTGCTAAAACACAGTACTCCCTGTCCGACGACCCAACAAAACTTGGCCGTCCAACAGGCTTTACCATCAATGCAGCAACCATTCGTCTGCTTAACGGTGCAGGCTTTATTGTTGTTGAAACCGGCGATATTATGACCATGCCTGGTCTTCCAAAAGCACCAAGTGCATGCAAAATTGATGTTACTGCTGACGGCAGCATCAACGGTTTGTTCTAATTACTAAAAAACAACGGACTATCCCGCTAATGCGGGGTGGTCCGTAACTTTGAAAAAGCAAAGGACTGATTCACGCTTGAAAACCTACATCACACACTCTCCAACCGAAACGGCACAGCTTGCCGCACAGCTTGCACAACGCCTGAAAGCAGGAGATATTCTTGCATTCCGCGGCGGAATGGGTATGGGGAAAACTGCATTTACCCGCGGACTTGCTCAGGGACTGGGAATTGACGAGCGTGAAGTTTCAAGCCCTACATTTGCTTTGGTGCATGAGTACCGCGGCGGCAGACTGACACTTTTTCATTTTGATATGTACCGCATTTCGGGAAGCGACGATTTGTACTCTACCGGATTTTACGATTACCTTGATTACGGTGGTGTACTGGCTGTTGAATGGAGTGAAAATATATCCGAGGATATTCCCCCCGAAGCCATTGTTATAACCATTGAGGCTGTTGAAGAAAACCCTGAATGGAGAAAAATAACCTTGCAAGGAGATGAGCGTTGTGAAAATATTGGCTGTTGACAGTTCTTCGCTGGCGGCTTCTTGTGCAATTTTGGAAGACCGCCGACTTATTGGCGAATTTTACATTGACGCAAGTCTTACCCACAGTCAGACACTCATGCCCATGATTGACTCGCTTTTAAAAAGCACTCAAACCAAGCTTGAGGATATTGACCTGTTTGCTGTTTCGTGCGGTCCCGGTTCGTTTACAGGTTTAAGAATTGGTATTTCCTGTGTTAAAGGTCTTGCATATGCCACAGGTAAACCTTGTGCAGCGGTTTCCACCCTTGAGGGACTTTGCCGAAACCTTGAAGGCTGTGAAGGTACATTGTGTGCAGTAATGGATGCAAGACGCGGTCAGGTTTATACCGCCGCCTGCACCGACCAAAACTTCACACAGCCGCTGATTGAAGATTGTGCCATTTCCGTTGAAGAGCTTGCCGAAAAGCTTGAATGTATGCCTAAACCAATACATTTTGTTGGAGACGGCGCAGTAATGTGTTATAATAAACTGGCGGGACAAATTGACGGTATAAAGCTTGCACGCGAAGCTGTGCGAATGCAGCACGCTTACAGTGTGGGACTTGCCGCTGCCGAGCTTTGCCAACAAGGCAAGCTTGTCAGTGCTGCCGAACTTGAACCCGTTTATTTAAGACTTGCACAGGCTCAGCGTGAGCTTGCTGAAAAACAAGCACAAAAAGGAGAATGAACATGATTGCAATAGCATGTGACCACGGCGGTTTCGCCCTTAAAGAAGAAATTAAAAGCTGGCTGACCGAAAAAGGCATTGAGTTTGAAGATTTCGGCTGCAATTCCACCGCTTCCGTTGATTATGCCGACTTTGCACTTCCTGCTGCCGAAGCTGTTGCAAGCGGAAAATGCGAAAAAGGTATTCTTATCTGCGGTACCGGAATAGGCATTTCCATGGCAGCAAACAAGGTTCGCGGTATTCGTGCAGCTTGCTGCTCCGATTGCTTTAGTGCGGAAATGACACGCCTGCACAACGATGCAAACATTCTTTGTATGGGCGGACGCGTTGTTGGTGCAGGACTTGCCCTTAAAATGATTGATTTGTTCCTCAATACCGAATTCGAAGGCGGCCGTCATGCCACTCGTATAGCTAAAATAGCTGATATCGAAAAAGCTCAGTACGAAAAATAAATTCCAGCGGCTTTTTATATGAAAGGAGTTTTTTTTAATGCCACAGCCATTTATTATGGACCATCCATTAATTCAGCATAAAATCTCTCTGGTGCGTGATAAAAACACCGGTTCAAAAGAGTTCCGCGAACTTATTTCCGAAATCACAATGCTTA
This sequence comes from Oscillospiraceae bacterium, assembly GCA_017559185.1. Classification (GTDB taxonomy): domain Bacteria; phylum Bacillota; class Clostridia; order Oscillospirales; family Ruminococcaceae; genus RGIG7389. The sequence continues at coordinate 11,835 of JAFYSU010000033.1, read as the reverse complement.
TGTGCTACGAAGCTACTCGTGACCTCCCGCTTAAAGAGGTCGAAATCGAAACTCCTGTAGCTGTTGCTAAATCCAAAATCCTCAGCGGACGCAAGCTGGCAATAGTTCCTATTCTTCGTGCAGGACTTGGCATGGTTGAAGGGATTGTAAATCTTATTCCTGCCGTTAAGGTTGGTCACATTGGTCTTTACCGTGACCCCGAAACCCATACACCGGTTGAATATTACTGCAAACTCCCTGCTGATATTGAAGAGCGTGACATCATCGTTCTTGACCCAATGCTTGCAACCGGTGGCTCTGCTATCGACGCTATTTCCCAAATTAAAGGAAAAGGCGGAAAATCCATTAAGTTCATGTGCATAATTGCAGCACCTGAAGGTCTTGATGCTCTTACCAAAGCTCATCCGGATGTTCCTGTGTACTGTGCTTCTCTTGACAGCCATCTCAACGAACACAAATACATTGTTCCCGGTCTTGGCGATGCAGGCGACCGCATCTTCGGTACAAAATAATAATAAGCATTACAAAAGCCGTTTCCTTTTCGGAAGCGGCTTTTATGTTTTTGTTGTACCGTACACCGCTTCAATACGGCTGCGGCAGGCATTGTCCACACTAAAAGTATTTTGTGCATAATTAAAGCTTCCCGACAAGGTTAATACCCATGCCGGTTTTTCCTTTAATTCCGCCATAAAGACCAATGCTTTACGGTGACTTTCGTAGTCCATGTAATCTACATTTGTATCCATTAAATTTACCATTGCCCTGAAAAGCGGTTCCGCGCGCTGCGAACACGCAAGCGTCAGATGCTGGTTTATCGCTGCTGCAGCAAGCTCGGATATTATTCTGCAATGCTCCAATTCTCCTCCAGGCACATTTTCACAAGAAGCAATTTCACAAATCTGAACGGAATTCATTACATGGTTTCCTTTGGATATTTCAAATTCCATATCACCTTTTTTGTAGGTTATATTGTAAGGGAGACTGTACTCAACATCACCCACTAATCTTACCATCTTTTCAAGCGCATTAATCTGCACCACTGCATAACGGTCTATTTTAATCCCAAATTCTTCGCCCAAGTGTTCTGCAGCCTTTTCTGCACCGAGCTGTTCATAAATCTCCGTCAAAACACCATTTGCAACTGCGGTTTTTCCTGTAATAGTAAGTATTGGTATTCTGCCGGTTTCAGGCGAAAAACGAACCAGCATAAAGCTTTGCGGAGCATGATCTTCCTTTACTCCAACCACAAGCACTGTTAAGGCATCCTCCTCCTTGGGCAGATAAATTGGCTCACTGTAATATTCCTGCTGCTTTTGAGGAGAATAAGGTACAGTTAAAAACGCTGCCGAAAGCACAAGACAAGCAAGAACAAAAAAAGAAGCTGCAAATGCCAACCAAAAATATTTTACTTCCTGCTCCCTCAATTCGCTTCCCCCTATTTTTAAAATGCTACTTATTATTGCCCTGTTTTAAGGGCTAAACTCAGTATAAATATTTATTTTTTTATTGCCCTTGTTTTTCGTGGCAAAAACGCAGCATTTTACACCGAACATACACAAACCGCAATGTTATTCCAACAGCATCAGCATTAAGTACTGACATTTTTTCACAGCGCAAATTTTAATTGATAAAAACTTCTATTTGTACGAATTTTTAAAAGCTTGTATTTGTAGGTCTTTAACAAAATTTTTCACACTTTATTTACCAACAATACCTTATGTGCTATCATTATTAGGTAATTGTTTGTAAAATTACCTTGGTTTTTTAAAAGGGGTTTCAACGCAGGAATAGGTTTTAATCATCCTGTATTTTCTTATATTGCAAAAGGGGGTACGATTGAAATGGCAGCAGATATTTTAATGCCTATAACCAATTTCAATTTGAAAGACTACCAACATACATACGACAACTTTTCGTGGGATGAGGTAGCACAAAACTTTTCATGGCACACTACCGGAAAAGTAAACATGGCATACGAAGCTATTGACAAGCATGTTGAACAGGGCAACGGTAAAAAAATTGCACTGCATTTCACAAGCGGAAATCGTACCGAAACATATACCTACCTTAATATCATGAAAAACTCCAACAAAATGGCGAACATCCTTACTCAGGATGCCGGTGTTGAACGAGGCGACCATGTATTCATCTTCATGCCTCGCGGCCCTGAGATGATTTTCTCTATGTTGGGTATAATGAAAGCCGGTGCAGTGTGTGCACCTATGTTTGAAGCTTTCATGGAAAGTGCTGTGCGCGAGCGTTTGCTCAACGGCAAAGGCAAGGTGCTTATCACCACAATGCCAATGCTTTCGCGTATTCCAATGGACGAGCTGCCTGACCTTGAAACAGTTTACATTGTAAACAGCAGTGCCGTTCACGAAGACCCACGCATCCGCAGCCTTACCCCGCTTTACGAAACAGCATCCGACACCTTTGATGTTTGTTGGATGGAAGATGACGAACCAATGCTGCTGTGCTATACCTCCGGCTCTACCGGCAACCCTAAAGGTATTCTGCACACACACAAAGGCATTATGACTCAGGCTTACCAGACAGGCAAATGGGTTCTTGACCTTAAACAGGACGATGTTTACTGGTGTACCGCTGACCCAGGCTGGATTACAGGTGCTGTTTACGGTTTCCTTACACCATGGCTGCACGGAGTGGAAGCTATTATGTTCGGCGGTCGTTTTAATGCTGAAGCGTGGCTTAAAACAATGCAGGACTACCGTGTAACCATTTGGTATTCCGCACCTACCGTTTTCCGTTTGTTCATGGGTCTTGACCCTGCGGTAATTAAAAAATATGACACATCTTCCCTGCGCAACATTTACAGTGTAGGTGAACCGCTTAACCCTGAAGCTATCCGTTGGGGTATGCGTGAGTTTGGTCTTAGAATACACGATACATGGTTCATGACAGAAACCGGCGGTCAGATGATATGCAACTACCCAAGTATGCCAATTAAACTGGGCAGCATGGGCAAGCCATTCCCGGGTGTTGAAGCTGTAATCCTTGATGACAAAGGCAATCAGCTTGGCCCTAACCAGATGGGTACTCTTGCAATTCGTGCAGGCTGGCCTTCCATGATGGTTGGTGTTTGGGGCAGCGAATCCAAATATCAGTCCTATTTTGAAAACGGCTGGTACATCTCAGGTGATACCGCATACTACGACGAAGACGGCTACTTCTTCTATCAGGGACGCATTGACGATGTTATTAATACATCCGGTGAGCGTGTAGGCCCATTCGAGGTAGAAAGCAAGCTGCTTGAACATCGTGCAGTTGCCGAATCCGGTGTTATTGGCAAGCCTGATGCAACCCGCGGCGAAATTATTAAAGCATTTGTTGTTCTTACCCCAGGTTACGAACCAACCGAAGAACTCCAAAAAGAACTTCGTGACTTTGTAAAATTGGGACTTGCCGCGCATGCTGCACCGCGTGAATTCCAGTTCTGCGATACTCTTCCAAAAACACGCAGCGGCAAAATTATGCGCCGTGTGCTTAAAGCAATGGAACTTGGACTTCCTGTTGGTGACCTTTCCACCATGGCTGACGATTAATAAAGCAACTAAAAAAACCTCTGTTCACTTAATAAGTGAACAGAGGTTTTTAAACTGCAAAAATAAAATTTACTGAACCTTGCGGATTATACCCATTGGTGTTTGTTCGGAACACTGACCAAGTGGGTTGTCCTTCAAAATCTTAACAAGCAGTGCTTTGTCCATGCTTGCTTCGGAAACACCCAAAATTTGACCTTCAAGGTCATTTATGTCAACAACCGCTACCTGATAACCGCCGATTTTATCCGAAACCTTTTTCGAAACACCGTCCGGGTCGGCAGGAGCAAGTACAACATATTCGTTGTAAGGTGGCAGTGTGAAATCACATGGGCCGTCTATTGCACGAGCCTTGTAGCCTGCAATGTTGTAAAACCATCCGCGGATACCAAACAGCTTGCCCACTGCGGAAACCGCTGCCGCAAACAGTATGCGTATTGTCCCGCATTCCTGCAGCGCCATTTCCATGGTTTCGGGAATTCCAAGACCTATTCCGTAAGGAGTTTTAAGTACAAATTTGCACAGGAAGCGTGCAAGTGGTCTTGGGTGAATGTCTTTCATTGGAATGGCACGCTTTTGTGTGCAGGCAACAGCCTTTTCGGTAATGAAAACTATATCGCCCTGCTGAAGATGTTCTGCAACATATTTTTCAACAACATCCTCAATAATGTCACCGTCACCGATAACATGAGTTTTTATTGCCAATCTGTCATATTTAACACCATCAACTTCAATGATGCTGTTTTTTCCTTCGTTTACAAAAGTTCCGCTGCTCATTTTAAATACACAGTCCTTTCCTTTAACAAGCAGACCTGTGTCCGCAAAAATTTTGGCTTTCGCCTTTTATCTCTGAAACTTTATTATATATTCTTTCCTCATTTTAGTCAAATTATTTAGCCGCTAAATGCCTATTTTCACTGTTTTTTGCGCTTGAATTTTATTTATAATTATTATATGAAAAAACTTGTTTTTTTTACAGCTCTGGGCTACAATAAGTCTTGGTTTTGTTATACTGTTAATTATACATTTCGGCGGTTAAATCATACCGCCTGCATATAGAAAAGGCTTTTGACTATGGTATTCGCTAATTTAATATTCCTGTACATTTTTTTACCGCTTAATTTAATTTTTTACCTTGTTTGGAACAACAGGACATACCGCAACATTGTGCTCATTTTGTTTTCGCTTGCATTTTATACATGGGGTGAACCAATATGGGTAACTTTGTTGATTTTTTCTGCAACTTTAGACTATATAAACGGGCTTATAATTGAAAAACATAAGGGCAAACCGCTTGCAGTCATCGCATTAATTGCATCTGTAGTAATTAATATTGGTATACTTGCAACATTTAAATACAGCGGTTTTTTTGTGCAGAACCTTAATACTGTTTTAGGGCTTTCGCTGCCTGTTCCCTCTTTTTCACTGCCGATAGGTATTTCATTCTACACATTCCAAACCCTTTCCTACACCATTGATGTTTACCGCGGCAAGGTATCCGCCCAACCGTCTTACATAAAATTTTTAATGTATGTTTCCATGTTCCCGCAGCTTGTTGCAGGTCCAATTGTAAGATATTCGGTAATGGAAAATCAAATTGATACCCGTACCGTTTCCATTTATGACCTCACCGTCGGCTTTAACTACTTCTGTGCAGGTCTTGCCAAAAAGGTTCTTATTGCTAACTGGGCAGGTATGTTTGTAACGCAGTACCTTGACGGTGACCTTACAATGCTTTCGGCTGCACAGGCATGGTTTGGTATAATTATGTTTGCAATTCAAATTTATTTTGATTTTTCGGGCTATTCAGACATGGCAACCGGCCTTGCAAGAATGCTTGGCTTCCGCTTTGAAAGGAACTTTAATTACCCTTATGTTGCCAAAACCCTCACCGATTTCTGGCGCAGATGGCATATTTCCATGAGCAGCTTTTTCCGTGATTATGTGTACATTCCCTTGGGAGGAAATCGTTCCCATTGGCTCAGAAATATAATTATCACTTGGTTTTTAACAGGTCTTTGGCACGGTGCAAGCTGGAACTACATTCTTTGGGGACTTTACTTTGGCTTCTTCCTTGTACTTGAAAAGCTTGTTTACGGCAAATTCTTTGAAGAGTTTGCCCCACTTGGACATATTTACCGTTCCTTTATGGTAACAATAAGCTGGGCAATATTCTATTTTTGCGATATGCACCGCTTAGGTCTGTTCTTTAAGGCTCTGTTCGGCTTTAATCCTAATGCTTCTTCCAACCTTCAGCTTTTGGTTGTATTGGCAAACAACATCTTCTGGCTTATTATTGCGGTTATTTTCAGTACACCTGTTACACAATGGATGTACAAAAAAATCCGTGCTGCCGAACCATCCATGCGCTTTTTCTTCCAATCGCTTCAGCTTGGAATAAACATTGTTTTAGTATTTATTTGCACCTGTGCTTTGGTTGGTCAAAGCTACAACCCATTTTTGTATTTTAAATTTTAAGGAGGCGAAAACAGCATGAAACCGGAAAAACAGCGCTTTGTACAGGTCGTGCTGTATTGTGCCAATGCACTTGTCCTTCTTTGGGGATTTTTAATTGTAGGTATTCTTTCCGTCGGAATGGAAAAACCTACTATTTCCGAAATAGAAAAACGCACACTTGCAGCAAAACCCGTGTTTTCTGTTGAAAGCTTTTTTTCGGGACAGTTTTCCCGTGATTTTGAAGCATATTACGCCGACACCTTCCCCTGCCGTGACGCCCTTGTTCAGACGGCTTCCGCTTTTAACAGTCTTAAAGGTGTTACACTGGGCGACATGCGTGTTTACGAAACCAACGCTGCCGACACAGGCGCACCCGCAAACGGTGAGGTGGCTCCTGCATCTTCCGTTTCAGCCGATACCACTGCCGAAGCCAAAAACGATGCGGAAAACACTTCTTTCCTGCCGCCAGACGATGAAAACATCACAGGCGAACAAATTGGATCTTCCTTTGTATATAAGGATATGGCTCTTCCTATATTCTGGGAAAACCCCGATGCAGCCAAACGCTATGCAGATTGTCTTGCAAAGTATGCCGAGCGTCTGGACGGCAAAGCAAAGGTTTACAACCTTGTAATACCATCGTCCATTGAATTTTATCTTCCAAAGCGTTATAAAAGCGTAACCTCGCCGCAGCGAAAAAATATAAACTCCATTTATGAGCTTATGGACGACAAAATTACCACCGTTGATGCATATTCCGAAATAGCAGCACACACAAGCGAGTATTTATATTTCCGTACTGACCACCACTGGACAGCTCGCGGTGCTTACTACGCTTACAAGGCTTTTGCAAAAGCAGCGGGCCTTACTCCCACTCCGTTAGAAAGCATGGAGCTGCGCACCCTTGACAAGCCGTTTTTGGGAACGCTTTATTCCCAAACACAGGATTCAAACCTTGCACAAAATCCCGATACTTTAGAATATTTTATTCCATCGGTTAACGCTGTGAATTACCAATACCTTACAGGAAGTCCGTATTCTCCAAACAAAACTACCGTTTGGGCAGAGTATGCTGTTGGCATTTACAGCTACAGCCTGTTCCTGCACGGTGACTTCCCGCTTTCGCACATTCAAACCGAAAACCGCAACGGGAAAAATATTCTTATGGTTAAGGAATCGTTCGGTAATGCATTTGCACCTTTCCTTATAAACAACTACGAAAACATTTATGTTGTAGACCAAAGATACTTCCAGCTTAACCTGCCTGCATTCGTTGAGCAGAACAACATTCAGGAAGTGCTTTTCATAAACAATATTTTTGCGGCTCAAACCGACATTCGAACCCATGAGCTGTCCCGATTGTTTACATAGCAGTTTGCTCCCGCTGTTGAAGCTGCTCCCGCCGAGCCCGAAGCACCTGCTGCCGAAGCTGTGGTTCAAACTCAGGCTCCTGCCGTACAGCAGCCAACACAGACTCCTGCGGAGCCAACACCTGCCGAGCAAGTTCCTGTAACAGAAGCAGTCGAGCATTCCGACAAACAAGAGGATGAGCAGCCTAAAAGGAAGCTCCCGCCAACCGACAGTGACCTTGCGGAAGAAAAAGAAAGACGAAGAAAAGAACTTCAGGAAAATTCATCGACTCCCGTGCGTAAGCGCCGCACCACTTCCTACACTGTACCATCCCCACAAGAAGCACAAAAACTTGAAGAGGAATCCCTTAACTAAGGGGTTCCTTTTTAATGTATGTAAAATTTCAACTCTGCCATTACTTACCGTACATTTTAACTGAATAAGCATTGAAATTTTCCTTAAAATAATATATTATTTATAGGTACATGTGTTTTTATGAGCTATTTGTTAAAATGTGCTTAAATAAGCCGATTAAATACGGTTTTTTGTTTGAGCTTTAATATGAACGGAGGTTTTTGAATGAACAGAAAAACAAAAATCGTCTGTACCATTGGTCCTGCGTCCGACAGCCGTGAAAAGCTGTCACAGCTTATTGACCTTGGAATGAATGTTGCAAGACTTAACTTTTCCCACGGCTCACATGAAGAACATGGACGGCGCATAAAGCTGATTCAAGAGCTGCGTGATGAAAAAAATAAACCTGTTTCCGTTTTATTGGATACCAAGGGTCCCGAAATAAGATTGGGATTGTTTGAAAACGGTTCCGCACAGCTCCAAACAGGTGCGCGCTTTACCCTTACCACACGCGATGTTACAGGCAACTGCGAAATTGCTCACATTACATACAGCCGCCTGCCCGAAGACATTAGTGTGGGTACACGCATTTTGCTTGATGACGGTCTTATGGCGCTTAATGTAGACGAAATTGACGGTACAGACATTCACTGCACCGTACTCAACGGCGGTACAATTTTAAACCGTAAGGGTGTGAATGTTCCGGGAATTCATCTTTCCATGCCGTTCATAAGCGAACGCGACCGCGCGGATATTCTTTTTGGAATAAAACAGAATGTCGATTACATTGCCGCTTCTTTTTCGCGCAGTGCCGAAGATGTTATGCAAATTCGCAAGCTGCTTGATGAAAACGGCGGTGAGTCCATAATGATAATCGCCAAAATTGAAAACTCCGAAGGTGTTGAAAATATTGACGAAATACTGAATGTTTCCGACGGTGTTATGGTAGCCCGCGGTGACATGGGTGTTGAAATTCCTTTGGAAGATGTTCCGATACTGCAAAAAATGATAATAAAAAAAGCACTTGTAAAAGGTAAACATACTATTACCGCAACTCAAATGCTGGACAGTATGACAAAAAATCCTCGTCCTACCCGAGCAGAAGCAACCGATGTTGCAAACGCCATTTATGACGGCACAAGTGCAATAATGCTTTCCGGTGAAACTGCTGCGGGAAATTATCCGCTTGAAGCTGTGGAGACAATGGCACGAATTGCAGTAAGAACCGAAGAAAGCATTAACTACCAAAGTCGTTTTTCGCGTTTCCGTGTTGCCGACAAAATGAATGTTACCGAAGCTATTTCCCATGCTACCTGCACTGTAGCGCACGACTTGAACGCAAAAACAATAATCACTGTAACTCGTTCGGGTCAAACCGCACGAATGATAAGCCGTTTCCGTCCGCACATTCCAATTGTAAGCTGCACTACCGAAGCTAAGGTTTACCAACAATTAAGCCTTGCGTGGGGTGTTACACCGCTTCGCTGCGAGCATTGTTCGACTACTGAAAAACTTTTTGACCATGCGGTAGAGGTTGCACTTACCAACGGTTGTGTAGACAAAGGTGATGTTGCCGTACTTACAGGCGGTGCACCAATAGGCGTTCCGGGTACAACAAACCTGCTTCGTGTTTATGCTGTTTAACATAGGGGTTTCCCCCTTGTTCATAAAAAGAAATTTCATTAAATTTCACACAATAAAAGGAGAACTGAACTATGACTAAGCTGAAAACCGTTATTGCTGCTTTGCTTGCGGCTTGCATGACATTTTCTTTCGCTGCTTGTTCCGACAGAACACCGGAAGAACCTGCTGCTCAGGCACCTGCAGCTGAAACCGAAGCTACCACAGAGGAAACTTCCGAAGCACCTGCTGCCGAAGTTGCTGAAGCTTCTGTAAAACCTGCATCTGACCTTAACGAAAAAATCAAAAAAGCACATGAACTTAACTCCGACACTGTTGGCTGGCTTGTAGTTCCAAACACCCACATTGACAACAGTGTTCTTCAGGCTAAAGACAACGCTTACTACGAACGCCGCAACGAAGCTCGTGAATATGACTTCCACGGTGTATACTGGGCTGACTACGAAAACACCTTTGGTGAAAGAGACATGCTCTCCTCCAACACCATCATCTACGGTCACAACCCAAAATACAACGATGAACCTGGTGTAAAATTCAGCCAGCTGTACAAATACCTTGATGTTGAATTTGCTAAAAACAACCCATACATCTACTTCTCCACAATGGAAGAAGACATGGTATTCCAGGTATTTGCTACTTCCTACACCACAACAGGCTTCCACTACATCGAAGTTAACGATATGTCTTCTTTGGAATTCAGCAACTTCATCAACGAAGCTAAGCTGCGCAGCAGCGTTTCCTTCCCTGATGTTGATGTAGACGCTAACGACAAAATCCTTGTTTTGTCCACCTGCGGTTACAAATACGGCAAACGCGATGATATGCGTTTTATTGTTTGCGCTAAATTGCTGCCAGAAGGCGCTGTACTTAGCGAAACCGCAAATGCATTTGCAAATCCAAACGCACACACACCTGACAAAATTGGTGCGCTTATCTAATTAAATACATAAAACTCAACAGCGGACTGCTTCACACAGTCCGCTGTTTTTTTGTTTTGAAGTTATGTGAAATAATAGCATTGCAAAGCAATATTATTAAAATTCAGACGATGCCAATGCCTTCCCCTTATGGGGGGAAGGTGGGCGGCAAAGCCGCTCGGATGAGGGGTTGCACAAAGCCTCGCACCTATCTTAGCTTGGATAGAACGGTAAAACTCTACCACATCCCCCTCATCAGTCAGCTATCACTGACAGCTTCTCCCCAAGGGATAAGCCTCTGGCGACACGGCAAAACCAGCCCCAACTACCGCTGTGGGAATACCGACGACACGGCACAGGGAGGACAAGCGGTGGATTTTTGCCATACCACTTCTTCACTTTTCACTACTCTCTACTCACTAAAAAAGGGGAGCTTTCGCTCCCCTTTTACACATTATACAAACAAGTCTCCGCCTATTTTTACAAGCAGCAGCAAAACCACCACAAGCATTATTGGACGAACAATTTTTGTTCCTTTTTGAATTGCCAGTCCTGCCCCCAAGTAACAACCCATTATGCCACATACGGCACACGGAACCGCAATTTGATAGTTAATGTTACCATGCAGCACAAAAGTTGCCAGAGCAGCCAAATTCGACGCCAAATTTACAACCTTTGTGTTTCCGCAGGCGGTTACCATGTCAAACCCTATTACCGATGTAAAAACAATGGTAAGGAATGTCCCTGTACCCGGTCCGAAAAATCCGTCATAACAGCCAATAATCAAACCTGTAATAAGTGAACAAACCTGCATTGCGGTTGGGCTCATCTGCTTGCTTGGCGCACCAAAGTCCTTTTTGAATATTACGAACAGTGCAACCGCAGGAACAAGCACAAGCATTACATACTGCAAATATTTTTCGTCAAGCATAAGTGCAAGTCTTGCCCCTGCTGCCGAGCCTGCCATTGCACCGACAATGGCAAGCACAGCCGAACGCCACTGCACATTCCCCGATACTATAAACCTGCCCGCAGCAACTATTGTACCCATTGACGAGCTGAATTTATTTGTACCAAGTGCAATATGCGGCGGTAAGCCTACGGCATAATAAGCCGAAAGCGAAATAAGTCCGCCTCCGCCTGCTATTGCATCTATAAAGCCTGCAATAAATATGAGCAGGTACAGCACCCATATCATGCCTGTTCCGTTTTGCATACCGCTGTATGCGCACACTGCCAATCCAACAGCTAACAGTACAGCTTTTATAATACGACTCATTAAAAAGCCATCCTTTCCCAAATCGTGTAAGATAACCACAAAAGAATACCACACTTTTTTCCGTCATTCAACACGAATTTACATTGACCTTTATTTGTGATAACCTTTAAGCATGGTTTTTGTTATATGATATTCTTCCGAAAGGGGTATTGCAGTGAAATATAATTTTGATAAAATAACCGACCGCAAAAACACCTACAGCATTAAGGTGGATAACCTTCCAAAAGGCTCGCCTGCTGATGCACTTCCGCTGTGGGTAGCCGACATGGAGTTTCCT
>JAFYSU010000032.1 GCA_017559185.1 Oscillospiraceae bacterium | reverse complement strand
TTCACTTGGTAGTGCAAATGTAAAAATCCTTGGAGTGAATGGTGGAAGTGATACAAATGATACCTCCATTGTTTTGATGATAACTTATGGAGAAACTAAATTCCTGTTTACTGGTGATGCTGAGCGAGAAGCAGAACAGTCTATTCTTCGTACAGGCGCTGATTTGTCTGCTACAGTATTGAAAGTAGGTCATCATGGAAGTGACACATCCACTACATATCCGTTCCTTCGTGAGATAATGCCTACTTATGCTGTGATTTCCGTAGGAACAGGAAATAGCTATGGTCATCCTACCGATGACACTTTGAGTAGACTGCGAGATGCAGATGTTACGGTTTATCGTACAGACTTACAAGGTGATATCAAATGTACAAGTAATGGCAAAGATGTTAGCTTTTCCACGATAAATAATGCCAGTGCAGATACATTGATATCCACACCGAAAACGAAACAAACACAAACACAAGTTCAAACTGAGGAACCTACTTCTGAACCTGAACCAACTTACGTTTCTGAACCAACTCCATCTGAAACAATGGTGTGGATACCTAAGTCGGGTTCAAAATATCATAGCTATTCTGGATGCAGCAATATGAAGAATCCAACCCAAATCACAAGATCACAAGCAGAAGCAAGAGGTTATACTCCTTGTAAGAAGTGTTAACAAAAAATTTGAAATAGGCAGGAACTATTGCAGTTCCTGCCTATTTTGTGCAATTGAGTTACTAGCTTAATTGCGTTTTCTATCTCTCTAAAATCTCAATATATTTATAAACTGTTGTCCGGCTAATTCCGCACACTCTTGCTAATTCGCTTATGTTCAGCTGCCCGTTTTTATAAGCTGTGTAGTGGCGCAGGAAGTTTGCGGGAATGTCATCTATTGTTGCTTGCGGTCTGCCGATTTTTGCCCCTTTTGCTTTGGCGTTCGCCATTCCGCTTTTTACTCTTGCTCTTATCATGGATAATTCTAATTGACTAAACACGCCCGCTATTTGTAAAAATGCTTCGCTCATTGGATCGGGATGTCCATTCCTGCAATCAAGTGTAATGCTGCCAACAATAACCAAACGCAATTTCTTTTCGCTTATGGTATTGATAATTTCGCAAAGCTGCTGCGTGGAGCGGGCAAGCCTTGAAACTTCTAAAGTTATAATTGTATCTCCTGCTTGGGCGTGGTCTAACATCTGTTGCTGTTGTGGCTTGATTTTCTTGTCACCGTGTTCGTATTCAAGATAAATTTCCTCTGCTCCTGCTTTCTTTAATTCTTTTACCTGTCTATTTATGTCCTGTTTGCTTTCACTTGTGGAGCATCTTGCATAACCGTATATCATAACAATCTCCTTTGCGGGGGCGGGATGTATCCCGCCCTTTTTGAAACTTAACATTCAATCATTGGAACTTCACAATCAAGGCAGCCTATGTTTACTTTTCTTGTAGCTCGGATACTTGTTCCGCAGCAAGGGCAAATATATTTGCGGGAGCTTGATTTTTTTGATATTGGTTTGATGGGTGTTCCGCTGTGTGTTCCAGTTCCTCCAATATGTAAACCGCTAAACTCATTTCTATTGATTAAAATATCACTCAAATCATTTTCCAGAACAAACTCCAAGAGTGTATCAGAAGGTGAAGTATGACTCCATCCGTATTTATCCGAATGTTCAACAATCAATCCACGGCGTTCGGCTTCACACTTAAACTTTTTGTTGTGGTAGGTGTTTCCTCTGCTGCAATCTTGAATACCTTTTTCATAGTTGTAATAATGAACCATTTCGTGAAGCAGAGTGGAAACCACTTCTTCTATTGGTCTTGAAAGTGTTCCTGCTCCGATGTTTATTTCATGTGTTCCGCCCAGTTTGGAAACCCATGTATCTTCCCGCAAAGAGAAATGTCCGTATGCTCTTGGTGTGCTTTGAATTGTGATGGTTGGTCTTGAAAGTTCATTTTCAAAAAATGTTTTGTTAAGAAGATCGAAAATCTTGTTAAGGTATCCCGCTACTCGATTATAACTTGTCAGTTGTTTCATAATATCCTCCTTGATTTTGAGGAGCGGGTAGTCTATACTATTTCTATCCGCTCCTTGTGAGTGGTGTTTGGCTCTTTGCGTGTCTACTTTGGTCGGTGGTTACGCAAGGGGCTTTTCTTATGCGATTGTAAATCTTCGGCTGCTTACCTGTTTTGTGTAGGCTTTGTATACATCGGGCATCATTTTTTTGAAAGCCGTTGTATCGAAGCGGTTGGAGAGAACAGAAGTCCATCTGACAATGTAAGCTCCGACTACCATTTCTTCTGTTTCCTGTTGGAGCATTTCCGCTTTGATTAAATCTCGAAGTGCTTCAACTTCGTTTTGGGCTTCTTCCATCAATGCTTCCCACTGTTTCAGTTCCTCGATTTTTGTAATAAGTTCTTGTTTGCTCATTTTCAAAACTCCTTTTGTTTTAGTTCGGCAAGCGGTGGGTGGCGTTAAACATCTATGCGCACTTTGCAATCTCAATCTCTCTTATCCGTTCCGCACTCTTATCTTGCGTTCTTGGTTCAGCTTTTGCTTACTTCGTCCGCTTTGGCTTGCCTTAAGTTATTTACTGTATTAATTATAGCACGAATAATCGTGCAAAAACAATTGACAAAATGCACGAATTATCGTGCTGAATTATATGCAAATTTGCACTTGTTTTCGTGCAAATGGCTATTGTATAATGAGTACAATGGGAAAGGAGTGTAAAGTTATGCCATTACGCTACAAAATAGATGTATTAGCCGCATTAAAAGAAAAGGGATATAACACAAGCAGAATCAGAACAGAAGGATTACTTAGCCAATCCACCTTACAGAAATTTAGAAATAATCAGGGGGTTTCTTGGGAGAACCTCGAAATGCTTTGCAAGCTTCTTGAATGTCAGCCCGCAGATATTATTGAGTATGTGGAGGATGTTCAATAAACCAACTGTTTTTATGAACAATCAAAAGGTGCGAAAATAAAGCGGAAAACATCGTAAAAATGGGCTGTTTTTGTTCACGAAATTTGATACACCTTTTTGTGAACACCCCCGTATATTTCGGGATAAATATTTTTTTCTTTCTTCATTGGGGTATGGTGTGCTTTGGTTGCCAATGAAGAGATAGTTTCATTTCAGATTGCGGTTTTGTTAAATTTACTCGGCAGGAAAAACCTATTTATTCCAGAGCAAAAGAAAAAACGGCAAGTCACTCAATGACATTCCCATTTAAGGGTTGAGTGACTTGCCGTTTTTATTTCTATTGCTTCAATGCTTTTTCGACCGCTGCGATTATGGCTTCTTGGATGCGCTTGTCCATATCCGCTGAAAGTTTCTTTTGTTCTTTTTCTTGGAGTAATGCTTTGATTCTTTTGTGTGAGGTTCTACGACTGGCTTCCATAACTTCTTCAAAGGAATATCCATCAAGGTACATGGTATCGTAGTAATCGGGAAGTTTTCGGTAAAGATTAAGAACTCTTGTAGTAGACATTATACTTCCTCCTTTCTTTTTACTATATATGAAAGTAAGGCGGAGCAACTTAATTTTAAAAGACCAATTAAGCCATTCATTTAACAGAAATAATAATACTCTTGCTGTTAAATGAATGACTTAATCGTGTGTGTCAATTTCTTGTTCTATGCTCTGCTGCACAAGAGTTTTTAAATATTCTATTTGTGGAAGAAATATGCCATTTAATTCGGGCTTTGGTTGTTTTCTTGCAACACCGCCATAAATCAATTTCATGTTGTCAATTGCCTCAAACCTAGAAAAACCTTTTTCTATATCATTCCAATAATCTTGCCAAGCTTGTACATACTCTCCTTTATCTACTATTCGCTGCTCATGTTTATGGGTGAAGTAATAGATGCACTCACCACTACTTCTATCAAGCAGATTCTTTTGTTCTAATTTTGTAATGTAATTAAAGATGGTTTGTCTTGATACGGGCTGCCCTTGCTTCCTCATTCGATATTCTTTTACTTCGTCGGGCATTGCTCGGAATTCATCATCGTTGAAAAAATAGTAGAAAAAATTTCTGACTTTTAGAAAATCGGTTCTGCCGTCAAACTCTAATTCAGTAATACAGAAAATCTTAAATGGATTTGATATTTTCTTAATTGTGAAGATGGCATTTTCGTTTCGACCTTTTACATCAAAGTCAATTCCGTAGCGGGTTAATTTTCTTTGTAAGCTTTGCATACCTCTTGTTTTAAACATTTCAGATAATTCAGATTTTGTATAATTTTTAAGTTCTAACATGAAATGAACACCTTCTTTTTTAAGTCATTGTGTTAATAATAATTATATATATATTTATGTTAAAAGACTGGCTTAAAAATTACTTGCATTATCAATAGCTGCTTCAATTACAGGGAATGTTTCAACATTGTTTTCTTTTGTTTCAGTATTAGACATTCCGAATTTTGCAACTTCTGGGTATTTATCTAAAAACCATTTTTTAATGGTAGGGTAGCGGTGTCCCTTACTGTGGCACTGTGAAATCAAGCGCTTATCCGTAAGTTCCTTTAACACCATTTCCGCATTGTTACCTTCAACATGTTTAATGTAATTTTCCATGTATTCATAGGTCAAACCTTTGTAACATTCTTTTGATGCGTTCTTTTTGATTTCACGACGAGCTACGGTGTACTTAGGATAGTCTTGGCGAACTCTTTGAAGATGTTCGTATTCTTCACTTCTTGTGTTTTGAGAGAGCTTTTCAAATGTTCTATCCATAATAATCATTTTTTTGATGTGGTCAATTTTCAAAGTATTTTTCATTTTCATATCCTCCTAAATTCTCTTTTCTTTTGATTAAGCTGCCTTGTTTTTCAGAAGAGATTCTCGCTTCTCATGGAACTCAGCAATAGCGGGATACTTGTTAAGAAACCACTCTTTGATTTTTTTGTAAGAGAGTGATTCAGCCAAGACTTCTTGTGCTTCATCAGAGATGCCGCGAAGTGTTTTGTACTCTTCCATGATGGATTTATTTTCATCGTCGTGAGCGGTGATGTACATTTCCATGTAGGAGTAGGTCAGCCCTTTATAGTCACTCTTCTTTTTGGTAGATGAGGTTTTGATTACAATTTCGAATGTAGGGTACATGCTGCGGAGAGTGTTAAGTTCGTTGAATTCTGCGGAGTTGATTTTTCCTGCTTTGTTGGCTTCGCTCTTGGACATTTCGATAGTTTTGTTAATCAGGTTAGCTTTCATAGTTTTAATCTCCTTTTGTTTTACTTTATCTTTTTTATTTTCTTGAGGTTTTGTGTCCCTCTCTTTGTCTTTATTATATAATATCAAGAAGGTGCATCGGTCGTTATAATGGTACTGTTTTGGTTTAAAGTAGTAAAAAAGATGTTATAAAGATGTATTAATTTAAAAGAAAAGATGTCATATAGTTGTAAAGGTTTGTATTGGATGTTACAATAAATGTGTAAGCATCGAAATGATGTGAGTAGTAATTGAACAAAAGACAAGAGTGGAGTCGCATAAACACTTTCAGAGCCCCCCGAAGGGATGGCTCTGATGTAGAGATGATGGGTCTCATTGGTGCAGGCAACAACCCAATGGTTGGTATGACAGTTGCTTGTGCGGTAGCGGTTCAGCAGGCGGCTCAGTAAGCGCATTTTCTGCTTAAAGCAACCCTATAATACGCAAATAATGTCTTAAATCAAACTGCACACATCATATTCGAGTTTTTCCGAATGATGTGTGCAGTGTTTTTATGGTTTTAATGGCGCACATCATTCCAAAATGAAAGGATGTGCCTAATGAAAAAGATTAAAATTACAATGTAAAAATGCGAAGAACATGGATTGCAAAACAAAAAATTTAAATATATTTTGAAACAGGTATTGATTTTTTTGAAAACACGGTATATAATAATTAGGTAATTATTCGCCGGTGTGATGGAATGGCAGACGTGACGGACTCAAAATCCGTTGGTGGTGACACCGTGTGGGTTCAAGTCCCACCGCCGGCACCAAACAGGAGCTAAGCTGTAAGCTTAGCTCCTGTTTTTTATACTGTAAAAAGGGTAAAGCGGTGGTATAATAAAACAAAGCAAACTATAATGGGAGATGTTGGGGTGACAAACCATGCAAAAAAGGCTTTCTCGTGAGTTTTACAACCAAGACGGCATAACTGTTGCCAAACAGCTGCTTGGCACTGTATTGGTGCGAAAAACAGCCGACGGAATAACCGCAGGAAAAATAGTTGAAACCGAAGCCTACATGGGCGAAATTGATGCTGCCGCACATTCCTTTAAACCGCGTTCCCCGCGAACCGAAATACAATACGGTGAGGGCGGTTTTGCCTACATTTACATGATTTACGGAATGTACTGGTGCATGAATGTTGTGGCAAACACTAAAGATATCCCCCATGCTGTGCTTATACGCGCACTCGAACCTGTCGAGGGTATTGAGCTGATGAAAGTCAGAAGAAACACACAAAACATAAAAAATCTTTGCAGCGGTCCGGGCAAGCTGTGTCAGGCACTTGCGATTGACAAAAGCTGTTACGGCTTGGATTTGCTTGGGGATGAGCTGTATATTGTGCAGGGAGAAAAACTGTTGCCCGAACAGATTGCTGCAACACCAAGAATAAACATTGACTATGCAGGTCAGGCAAGGGATTACCTGTGGAGATTTGTTATTGATAAAAACCCCCATGTTTCAAAGACCCCAAAGAAAAAACAGCAATAAAAAAACGGCTTCCGAAAGGAAGCCGTAATTTTTTAGCCAAGGTATCTTGAAAGGAATTCTTTGGTTCGTGGCTGCTGCGGATTGGTGAATATCTGTGAAGGAGGACCTTCTTCAACAATTACACCTTTGTCCATGAAAACAACACGGGTGGAAACATCGCGGGCAAAGCCCATTTCATGAGTTACCACAATCATGGTAAGACCTTCGTTTGCCAGTGTTTTCATAACATCCAAAACATCGCCTACCATTTCGGGGTCAAGGGCGGAGGTTGGTTCGTCGAACAGCAGAACCTCGGGGTCCATACACAGTGCACGGGCAATAGCCACACGCTGCTTTTGACCGCCCGAAAGCTGGTCGGGGTAAGAATGTGCAAATTTGTCCATTCCTACTTTTGTAAGAAAATCCATTGCCTTTTTTTGGCTGGATTCTTTATCTCTGCCCAAAACTTTAAGCTGACCAATCATGCAGTTGTTAAGAACAGTCATGTTGCTGAACAGGTTAAAGGATTGGAACACCATGCCTACGGCGGAACGATGCTTATTTACATCAATACTGCCTTCAAGGATGTTTTGTTCGTGAAAGAGTATTTCACCGCTGTCCGGAACTTCCAACAGGTTTATACAGCGCAGCAGTGTTGATTTACCGCTGCCCGAGGAACCGATAAGGGTAATAACCTCGTTTTTACCTACACTGAACTGAACATCTCTTAAAACATCAAGAGAACCAAAGCTCTTTTTAAGATTTTTAATGGTGATGATATTTTCCATTTCCCACATCCCCCTTACAGATGATTTACTTCATTAACGGTTTGAGAAGCAGGGAAGCTGGAACGAGGCATTCTCAAGCGTTTTTCAATGTAGTAAAGAATACGGGTAGTGGTAAAGGTCAAAATAAGGTAAATAAAGCAGGTAACAAGGAAGGTTTCCTTAAATTTAAATATGCTGCCCGCAATGGAGTTGGACTGGAAGTACAATTCGGTTACGGAAATAGCATTCAAAACGGAGCTGTCCTTAATATTAACAACAAACTCATTACCGATTGAAGGGAAGGAGTTTTTAATTGCCTGCGGCATAACAACATAACGCATGGTTTGTATTGATGTCATGCCAATGCTGCGTGCAGCTTCGATTTGACCTTTATCAACCGACTGAATACCTGCACGAATAATTTCTGCCATGTAGGAGCCGGTGTTTATGGAAATAATGAATATAGCAGCAGGAATTGGTTCCCAGTGAAGCATTGGTTTAAGCCCATAATACATGAATACTGCCTGAACAATCATTGGAGTTCCGCGGAAAAATTCAACATATATGGTGCTGAGCACTGCCCAAAGCTTTTTAAAAAGCTTTACGGGAGCAGGGTCGCGCGGCTCAATTTCCATAGCGCGCAGACCACCCACAACAAGTCCCACAAGCAAGCCTATAACGGTACCTGTCAAGGAGATAAGCAATGTAATCTTAACACCGTACCAGAACAGGCTTTTATACTTTATAAATATGTTTACAGCTTGAAGCAGCAAATTATCTGACGCTGCTGCGGAAAGAAGCAAATTCATTAGTCAAGGTCTGGCTGATGTTCAACAGCAGTGGTCATCCATTCCAGACGCTGTTCAGGAGAAATAGTATCCAAAGCAGTCTGGAGTTTTTCCAGCAGTTCGGTGTTGCCTTTTTTAACTGCGATGGAAACGGAAGTGTCTGCAACAAAGCCTTTTCCTTCCTCAAATTTTACGATAGCCAGTTCAGGGTTGCTTGCAACAACGCCGGTAGCAACAGGCAGTTCTGCGGTCAGAGCATCAGCATCGCCGCTCTGCAGAGCAACTACCATCAAAGGATATGTTGCCAAAGGTGTTTTGTGGTCAACATCAGGAATCTGGTCGATAACTTCATCGTAAATGGTATTGAGCTGGCCAAGAACTTTTTTGCCTGCGAAATCCTGCAGAGAAGTAGCACCTGCAAGAGCGTCGTCAGCTCTTACGATGCAAACCATTTCGGATTCGTAGTAAGGAGTTGTGAAGTCAGCACCCTGGCGTCTTTCAGGAGTATCGGTCATACCTGCGATGATAGCATCAATTTCGCCTGCGTTCAGTGCTGGTTCAAGACCTGTCCATTCAATTTTCTTAATTTCAAGCTCAACACCAAGCTGGTCAGCCAGATATCTGGAAACCTGAACATCGTAACCATCGGTGAAGCCTGCGCCGCCCAGAGAAACGGTGTGTTCGTTTTCTTCAACCTGTGTCCAGTTGAATGGAGCGTAGTTACATTCCATACCAACTACCAGTTTGGTCATAGCAGGAGCAGCTTCTTCAGCACCTTCAGCAGCCTCAGCGCCTTCGGTTACTTCAACAGGAGCTTCCTCAGCAGGAGCTTCTTCGGTTTTGCCGCCGCAAGCGGACATGGAAAGGAGCATCATAGCAGCCAAAGATACAGCAATAAACTTTTTCATAACAGCATACCTCTTTCTTTAATGTTTACGGTTTTGTCCGTTAAGCAAAAACATTACACGAGCAAGAGTGCTTTGCGTAAGGACTAAAACTTGTGATGGGTACAAGGCTTTTGTCGTGCAAGAGTCTGTAGTACCGCTTTAAATTGCTTTAAGCAAATATATTGTTTATCAGTTTAATAGGCAAAAGGGCAGTTGTCAATACCATTTGATGTTTTATACATCTAATTTTATACGATTGCGCAAAAAACTGAAAAAACAGCCAAGCATTTTTGTTATCTGGCCCATCCCATGGAGGAACGCACAGCTTTGTGCCATTGTTCAAGCAGATGTGAACGGTCCTTGTGGTCCATTTGGGGCAGATACTGCTTTTTAAGCTTCCATGAGGAGGAAATTTCGTTGGTATCTTTCCATATACCTGTATACAGTCCTGCAAGGTAAGCTGCACCAAGTGCGGTTGTTTCGCGTATTGCAGGTCGCTGAATAGGAACTCCCGTAACATCAGCCTGAAACTGCATTAGGAAGTTGTCTGCACTGGCACCGCCGTCGGCTTTAAGGCTTTTCAGCGGTATACCCGTATCCTTAACCATTGCATCAAGCAGGTCAGCGGTTTGATACGCAATCGACTCCTCCGCTGCACGAACTATATGTTCAGGTGTTGTGCCGCGTGTTATGCCAATAAGGCAGCCGCGTGCGTACATATCCCAATACGGTGCGCCAAGCCCTGTGAATGCAGGAACAAGGTATACACCGCCGTTGTCAGCAACTTTTTGTGCCATTGTTTCGGATTCACGCGCATGGGTGATGAACTTCATTTGGTCACGCAGCCATTGTATAACAGCACCGCCAACAAAAACACTTCCTTCCAAAGCGTAGGTAACTTTGCCGTTAATGCCTGCCGCAATGGTGGTTATGAGGTTATTTTTGCTTTGTATTGGTTCATCGCCTGTGTTCATGAGCAAAAAGCAGCCTGTACCATAGGTGTTTTTTGCTTCACCTTTTTCAAAACAACATTGACCAAACAGTGCAGCTTGTTGGTCGCCTGCTACGCCGGTAATTGGTATTTCTACTCCGTTAATAACCGCTGTTCCGTAGTTATCGCTTGAATTTTTTACTTCCGGAAGTATACATTCGGGAATGTTAAGAAGCTTCAGCAGGTCTTTATCCCATTCAAGAGTATGAATGTTAAACAGCATGGTGCGGGAAGCGTTTGTGTAATCGGTAGCGTGTACCTTACCGCCGGTAAGCTTCCATATAAGCCATGTGTCCACAGTGCCGAACAGAATTTCACCTGCTTCTGCGCGACGGCGTGCGTCGGGAACATTGTCCAAAATCCAGCGTATTTTTGTGGAGGAAAAATATGCATCAGGAAGAAGTCCTGTTTTTTTGCGTATGGTTTCCCCCATGCCCGAGGCAATCAGTTCCTCGCATAAAGGTGCGGAACGACGACACTGCCATACGATTGCGTTATATATAGGTTCACCTGTGCTTTTATCCCACATAATTGTAGTTTCTCGCTGGTTGGTAATACCGATGCAGGAAATTGCACTTGGCGGAATGTGCTGCTCCTCCAGTGCGGAATATATGGAGTCAAGCTGTGAATTGTATATCTCCATTGGATTGTGTTCTACCCAGCCCGGTTGAGGGAAAATCTGTTCAAATTCCTTCTGGCCTACGGAAACAATGTTTTGCTCCATGTCAAAAATAATTGCACGGGAACTTGTAGTCCCTTGGTCAAGCGACAATATGTACTGCGGTGAAGCCATTTGAATACCCCTTTTTACGATTAATTTTATATTTTTTTAGATTAAAGCCGTGTCGGGTCTTGTCAAGTATATTTATTAATTATACAATATAAAAGCAAGACTGTACAGTGTTACAGGCGGTTGTTATTGAATAAACAACCAAAAAAACGCAAAAAAATACACAAACGACACAATTTTCAAATAAAGAAAGTGAGGATACTTAACTATGACAAACTGGGATGAAAGAATTGCCCGCATAAATGAGCTTGCACGAAAATCGCGCACAGATGAAGGCTTGACCGACGAGGAAAAGCAGGAGCAGCAGCAGCTCAGACAGGAATATATTCAAGCGTTCCGTGCAAGTACAAGAGCACATCTTGAAAGTATTGTGATTGTGGACGAAAAAGGCCGCCGCAAAAAGGTAAGAAGTAAAAAAGAAAACAAACAGTAAAAAAGCACCCGCTTATTCACATAACCGAAATCGGTTTGGAATAAAGCGGGCATTTTTTATTTATTCGCAAGTTTTTTCAGTAAGGAAGCTGCATATTCACGACGGCGCTGGGTTTCGTCCTCGTCGATAATATAAACACCGTCCTGTTCGATAATGCAGTCGCCTTCGCAAACATTTTCGGGCAGTTGTTCCAAAGGTATTTTAACAAAACTGCCGTCGGCAAGCTCGCAAACGGCAATACCTGCCTCAATGCGTTCTACAATGTATTCGTTCACAAAATCGACTCCTTATTTTTCCGTTGTAACTTCAATTCTGCTGCCGTCGCACAGGTAGGTTATATCCCCTTCAAGGTCGGTGCGGTTAACGGTATAGCCTTGGAGCTTTTGAATGGTTTCGCGGTGTGGGTGGCCGTAGTCGTTGCCTGTACCGCAGGAGATGGACAGGTATTCGGGAGAAGCTGCTCGCAGGTAAGCGTCACCTGTGGAGGTGCTGCTGCCATGATGTGCCGCAGTCATCATATCGACATTAATGTCCATGCCCGAAGCCAAAACAGCCTGTTCGGCAGGCAGCTCGGCATCACCGCTGAACAAAAAGCTGCATTCGCCAAAGTCAAGTCGGGTAATAACCGAGGAATCGTTCAAATCTTCAAAATCATCGGCAGGTCCGATAATTGTAAACACAGCACCGTCACCCATATCAAATGTCATACCCGGGTCGGCAATATGAAGTTTTATGCCTTCGGAATCAATTGCTTCAAGCAGTTTTTGGTAGGTGGAGGTTGTATGCGGAGTGGGAGAAATAACAATTTCGTCCACTTCTACATTGGTTATTACCTTGCGCATACCGCCTATGTGGTCGGAATGTGCATGTGTGGCAATTACAAGGTCAAGCTTGTCGATACCTGCATTTTCAATGTTTTCGAGTATTACATCGGAATAAGGGGATTCCGAAGCATCAATAAGAACAGCCTTTTCGGGAGTTTTTATGAGTATACTGTCGCCTTGACCTACATCCTGTACCATTACCATAAGTTTGCCGTCATCCATAACTGTGGTAGGGGTTCTGTTGGGTGCAGCTTCGTTGTTGGAGTCGTTAAGCGATGCAGCAAGGTCTGCTGCGGTCTGCATTGCAGCAGAGTCGGTGGTGTCAAGAATGTCACCGCCTGTAAAGTAAACAACTGCTGCAAAGATAAGTGCGGCTGCAATGAGCATGGGCTTGTTGTTTTTGTTTTTACGATAAAAGCTTTTAATATCTTTTTCGGATACTTTTTTACCACTGTATTTTTTAGCCATAAAAGTGTGTTATCCTTTCTTTTTACCAAAGGAACTGCGGCTGTTGGTTCGACTTTTTCCACGACGGCCTGCATTGGAAGCGTTTCGTGAGCCTTTATTGTTTTTGCCGCCTGTGCGTTCTTCCTGTGCTGCTTTTTTCTGTGCATACTCACGCTGTTCACGAATGTATTTTGCATCGGGTGCAACAAGGCAGTCAGGGCCGTTGCCAATAAGGTCACGGTGACCTGTGCGCACCAGTGTTTCGATAATTTCGCGGCGGTTTTCGGGTTTGAAGTATTGCAGCAGTGCACGCTGTGCGTGTTTTTCTTTAGGGTCACGAGGAATGTAAACCTCTTCCATTGTAAGTGGATTAAGCCCAGTAAAGAACATACAGGTGGAAATTGTACCCGGTGTGGGGTAGAAGTCCTGTACCTGTTCGGGCTTCATGCGGCGGCGCTTGAGGAAAACAGCAAGCTCGATAGCGTCTTCAATGGTGGAACCGGGATGCGATGACATAAGGTAAGGCACAAGGTACTGTTCCTTGCCGGCTGCTTTTGTTGCATCGTAAAAGGCTTTTTCAAATCGTTCGTAAACCTTTGCGGACGGTTTGCCCATCAATGCAAGAACATGCTGGCTGCAATGCTCGGGTGCTACTTTAAGCTGACCGCTGATGTGATGTTCAACCATTTCACGCATGAAGGTTGGGTCCTTGTCGAGCATCATGTAGTCATAACGAAGACCGGAACGAACAAACACCTTTTTAATGCCCTTTATTGCACGAAGCTCACGCAGAAGCTGAATGTATTCTTTATGGTCTACATTAACATTTGGGCAAGGGTCGGTGCCAAGGCATTTGCGGTTTTTGCAAAGACCGTGCTTTTTCTGCTTTTCGCACGATGGATGACGGAAGTTTGCAGTAGGGCCGCCAACATCGTGGATGTAGCCTTTAAAGCGTGGGTTTTTCACAAAGGATTTAGCTTCTTTTAAAATGGACTCGAAACTGCGGCATGCAATTTCACGCCCTTGGTGATATGCAATGGAGCAGAAGTTGCAGTTACCAAAGCAGCCACGGTTGTGCATGATGGAAAATTCCACCTCTTTAATTGCATCAACACCACCGAGTGCTTCATAAGATGGGTGATACATACGCTGGTACGGCAGGTCGAAAACCTCGTCAAGCTCCTGCTGGGTAAGTGTGCGCATTGGTGGGTTTTGAACAAGGTAAAGCTCGTCGGTTTGTTTTTGAACAAGGGTTTTGCCGTATACGGTATCCTGATTTTCCATCTGTATTGCTACAGCTTTTGCGTGGGAAACCTTGTCCACTGTTACCTTGTGGAATGATGCACAGGTAAGGTGGTCAGCAGGAAGTTCGTATTGCTGCGCAAGGTAGCAGGTACCGCGAATGTCATGCATTTCGCTTGCGCGTTTACCTTCACGGAAGCCGTCAACAATAGCACGGGTTTGAAGTTCGCCCATGCCGTAGATAAGCAGGTCAGCCTTGGTATCAAGCAAAATGGAAGGACGAACTGCGTCATCCCAATAGTCATAATGTGCGAAGCGGCGCAGTGAAGCCTCCAAACCACCGATTACGATGTTGGCATCGGGATATATTTCACGAATTTTTTGGCAGTAAACAATAACTGCACGGTCGGGGCGTTTGCCGGCTTTGCCGCCTGCGGTGTAAGGGTCATCGCTGCGTTTGCGTTTGGCAGCGGTATAGTGCGAAACCATTGAGTCAATGTTTCCGCTTGTAACAAAGAAAGCCATATTTGGTTTGCCGTAGCGTTTAAAGTCCTTGTCGCTTGTAATGTCGGGCTGTGCAAGCATTGCAACACGGCAGCCATGAGCTTCAAGAACACGAGCTGTAATGGAAATACCAAAGCTTGGATGGTCAACATAGCTGTCGCCTGTTACACATACAATGTCTACGCTGTCCCAGCCGCGTGCGCTGACTTCTTCGGCAGATAACGGAAGAAATTTAGATGTATCGGTCATAAGCAGCCTCCAATGCCCGTTGGGGCGGATTAATAGCAAATAAAAAAATAAAGCAATAACATTATAACATAAAAACAGCTTTTTTCGGGAGTAATATCTTGATTTTAGTTTGTTATGAGTGTATGATTATTTTGCCTTTGAGAAATCGGGGCGGTCAGTCGAAAATTCCTGACTTAAAACAAAACTAGGGGCAGACATTGTCATGCCCTACAAAGGAGAAATGAATATGAACAAAACGCAAGTCAGCCAACTGACTGCAGCGGCACTTATTGCCGCAATGTACACTGCACTCACCTTGTTTTTTGCACCTATGAGCTTTGGCTCGGTTCAGGTGCGTGTGTCGGAAGCACTGACACTTTTGGCTGTATTTTCACCAACTGCCGTATGGGGTGTGACTATGGGATGCTTTTTGTCAAACCTTGTTGGTGTGATGATGGGTACGAACATTCTTGGTGTGCTTGATGTTTTCTTTGGTACGGCAGCAACCCTTTTGGCGGCAGTGTTAAGCCGTCGGTGGGGGAATGTTAGAACCTGCGGACTTCCCGTTTTGTCGGCACTTCCGCCGATAGTGCTGAACGGTGTTGTTGTTGGCGGTGAGCTTACATGGCTTATGGCTGGCAGGCTTGTTCCCGAAGTGTTTATTTTTAATGCACTAAGTGTAGCAGCAGGGGAAGCGGTTTCTTGCTTGATTTTTGGGTTGGTGCTTGTGTATGCGCTCGAAAAAACCGGAGTTGCATCAATGATATTTAAAGATAAATAAAATTAAAATGCTCATTGGCAAACTGCCAATGAGCATTTTTGTGTATACAAGTGTTATGAATAAACATACCTGCTGTGCCCCAAAATATAACGACACTGTTTACGGGGGGATAAAATGTTGTTGGGAGAAATTGCACAGACTTTTTGGAGAAGTGTGTTTTCGTTAGCGGTAATGTTTGTTTTAACCAAGCTTATGGGGTATAAGCAAATTTCACAGCTTTCGTTTTTTGATTATATCATCGGAATATCCATAGGCTCAATATCGGCAGACCTTGCCACTGGACAGGAAGGGGAGCTGTACCAAACATTAATACCTCTGATGGTTTACGGCAGCTGTTCGGTGCTGTTTTCGGTTATGACATTAAAAAGCATTAACATACGCCGTGCAGTTAGCGGAACATCGGTAATTTTAATTGATAACGGAAGAATGATAGAAGAAAATTTAAAAAAGGTAAAGTATGATATAAATGATTTTCTTTCCGATTGCCGACAAGCAGGATATTTTAATGTAAACGATATAGCTTATGCAGTAATGGAGCATAACGGGAAAATCAGTTTTCTGCCGTATCCCGACAAACGACCCTGTACACCTTCGGATTTAAAAGTTTCCGTAAGTCCCGAAGGACTTACCGCTAATTTGATAATAGATGGGAAGATAATGTACAAGCATCTTGAGATTATGGGAAAAAATGAAGCATGGCTAAAAAAACAGCTTAATGCACAGAAGATAATATCCCCCAAACAGGTGCTGTTGGCAACGCTGGATACCCAAGGGGAATTTAATGTTTTTAAAAAAGATACGGACAGCACAACACTTAATGTTTTGGATTAGTACAACTGGCTGAGAAGTCCAAAAGCGACGAATAGAGCCGATGAAATGCGGTGTGTGTTCAATTCCCGTTGGACTAAAAAACGGACGAGCTTTAAAAAGCTCGTCCGTTAATATTAGTTCCAGAAATGTGTATAGTTGTTCAGCTGAATGTAGGAAGCTTTAAATTCTGGGTCTTTGCCTTCCTTGCGCTGACGAACATAGTCGTTAAGTGCACGCATAGCAGTGTTGCCAAGCATTACGATAACAGGCAGGTTGATTATTGCCATGATACCCATGAGAACATCTGCAAGGTCCCAAGCCAGACCGAATTCAATCTGTGGACCTACAAAGATAACCAAGCAAGCAAGCAGACGGAAGATAGTCATGGTTTTTTTGTTTACAGCTTTGCCTGCAATGTAGTTGATGCAGCCTTCGCAGTAGAAAAGGTTGCCCAACAGTGTTGTGAATGCAAACAACAGCAAAGCAAAGGTAACGAAGTAAGGACCAACGGAACCAAAGGTTGTAGCAAGTGCCTGCTGAACATATGCAGCACCTTTAAGCTCTTCAGTTGGTGCAATGCCGCAGCACAGGCACATCATAGCGGTAGCGGTACAAACAAGCAGAGTATCAATGAATACGGAAAGCATCTGTACCAAGCCCTGTTTTACAGGGTGGGAAACATCGGCAGCAGCTGCTGCGTTAGGAGCAGAACCAACACCTGCTTCGTTGGAGTACAAACCGCGTTTAATACCCTGCATCAAAGCAGAGCCTGCAAAACCGCCGAAGATAGCCTGGAAGTCAAAAGCATCGGTAAAAATGCGGTAAAGAACATAAGGAACATTTTGGATGTTCAGTACCATTACAGCAAGAGACATAACAATGTAGGAAACACCCATGATTGGAACAAGTACGCCTGTAACCTTTACAATGCGTTTGCCGCCGCCCAAAATACAAATTCCGGTAAGGATTGCAAGAACAATACCGCCAATCATTGGAACGGAAGAAGTTGCAGGGTCACCGTAGAAGCTGTAGATGGTCAAGCTGTCAACAAGGTTGAATGCAGCCAGCATGTTAAAGCCTACTGCGTATGTAGCAATAAGGGAAACTGCAAAAACAATAGCCAAAGGACGGCTGTGAAGAGCAGCTTCAATGTAGTAAGCAGGACCGCCGTAGCTGCCGCCGTTTGGGTCTGGGCGTTTGTAAATCTGTGCGAGTGTACTTTCAACGAAAGCGGAAGCACCGCCTACCAAAGCGATAACCCACATCCAAAAAACTGCACCGTAGCCACCAATTGCAATAGCGTTTGCTACACCTACAATGTTGCCGGTACCAACGCGGCTTGCGGTGGAAACCATGAGTGCTTCAAAGGAAGAAACAGAATTTTTATCGCCTGTTTTTTCGCTTACAACACGGATGGACTCTTTCAAAAGACGGAACTGAATGAACTTGGTGCGGAAGGTAAAATACAAACCTACCGCCAAAAGCAAGATTATGAGCAGATAGCTGTACATAATGTTGCTGATGCTGCTGATTAATGATGAAAAGGCTGCCATAACCAACTTTCCTCACTTTCATAAATTTTTATAAAAAGCATGCAGATGCAATGCTTTACAACTAAAGCAATAAATGGAAATACAAAAGGGAAAAATTAAAAGGACTGTGTAAAAATATGAAATTATACAGCAGTCCTTTAGAAAACAAACGAATTATTTTGCACAGCCCGAAATGAGTGCTGCAATTTTTTCAATGTCCAACTGGTTATCCTTTTCGTACTTGGAATTGGTAAGAAGCTTTTTAAGCGAAGCAATATTGAGTATCTGGCTGTTTTTTCTGCCGTTGTACATGGTTTTTTCAGGGTCACCGGACAGTATAACATAAGCTTCTACAGGCACATTGTAAATTCCTGCATGAGCAAGCATGCTGTTAAGCACTTCTTCGGATTTTACAGCTTCGGAAAATGGACTTGCAATTTGCTTCTTTTCGCCGTTTTCGTCAATAATGTTCCAGTAATCAAGGGAGTTGTCACCGAAATATTCACCGCGCTGCTGAACATTTTGGAAAAGGAGTACGCCAAAGTATCCAATTACAACATGGTCGACATGAGCAGTGGATTTGCCGTTGTTAAGTGTTACATTTGTAAGCAGCTTGTAACGATGCATCGAGCAAAATTTACCAAGCAGTTTGTTTACACGGTTTATGCCCAATACACCGTTTTTGTACTGAGTTGAACGGGAAGAATGTATAATTCCCCATGCAATAAGGGCAATTGCAAGAACAGCAAAAACAACTGCAAGTATGATTGTTGAACGAGTTCTGAGATCCATAGAATTTTTTCACCTTTCAAAAATAAATTCCGAAATGTAGATTTTTAATACTTTGCAATAGTGCAAAGCAAATTTTACATAAATCAAATCATAAAAAAGCTATTATATTTTAGCATAAAATATTTTAAGAATAAAGAGGGAAATGGTATAAAAATAAATATTATGAAAAAGAATTGTAAAAAGTAAGAATAATCAAGATGTTGTTTATACAGAATATGGAAATTTTCCTTGACACCAAAATCAAAATCAATATACTTTTTATTATCATAACTTTTTAAAAAAATATGCAGTCGGCTGCATTTTCGGAGGAAAAAGCAACAATGAAAAAATTTTTGGCACTTATAATGGTATTGGTAGCTGTGTGCACTATGGCTGTAATGACAGCTTGTTCCGGTGCAAGCAATAGTGATGAGGTCGGTAAAACACATGTCCAGCCGTTAAAGGCTAATCCGCAGGGTGCTATTGAGGAAATATATGCAGGGTGTTCCATTAAAAACTTGGGACGCGCTACCGACACTGAGGCTGTGGAAGAAATCGGACTTTCGCTTGAGGATGTTCGTACACACTACATCATGTACAGCAAGGGAAATTACGGTGTAAAGGATACCTATATTGTAAGTCCCATTCCCGGTCATGAAGCGCAGGTAAAGGCGCAGCTGGAAGCAAGACAGGATGCAATGATACGCCAATATGAGCATTATGACATTTACGAGTCCTACAGCATAAGCCTTGGTGCAGTTATTTATGAACAGGGTGAATATATAATAATGCTCATGCATGACGACAACGATGCAGTGCGTGATGTAATTGACCGTTACATACCTTCCAAGTAAATTTTGCAAAAATTAAAAGCCTTTCCGACATTTTTAATCGGAAAGGCTTTTTTGCGGGAAAAATCAGAATTTAAGTTTTTCAGCAACATATGCTTTAACTTCGCCGATAGGAAGACGAACCTGTGCCATGGTGTCACGGTCACGAACGGTAACGCAGCCGTCCTCTTCGGATTCAAAGTCATAGGTAATGCACAAAGGTGTACCAATTTCGTCCTGACGGCGGTAACGCTTGCCAATTGCGCCTGCATCGTCATAGTCAACATTAAAGTCTTCGGACAACATGGTGTAAACTTCCATTGCTTTTTCACCAAGTTTTTTGGACAAAGGAAGAACAGCAGCTTTAATAGGTGCCAAAGCAGGGTGCAGGTGCATTACTGTTCTGATGTCGCCGCCTTCCAGTTCTTCTTCGTCGTAAGCTTCGCAAAGGAATGCAAGAACTACACGGTCAGCACCGAGGGAAGGTTCAATAACATAAGGTACATAATGCTCGTTTGTTTCCTGGTCAAAGTATTCCAAACGCTTGCCGCTGTGATCAATGTGCTGTTTGAGGTCGTAGTCGGTACGGTCGGCAATACCCCAAAGCTCGCCCATGCCGAATGGGAACTGGTATTCAATGTCGGTGGTAGCTTTGGAATAGAAGCACAGCTCGTCAGCGGAATGGTCACGCAGACGCAGGTTTTCGTCGGCAATTCCCAAGTTCAGCAGCCAGTTGTGGCAGAAGTTTTTCCAGTAATTGAACCAGTCAAGGTCGGTACCAGGTTTGCAGAAGAATTCAAGTTCCATCTGTTCAAACTCACGGGTACGGAAGGTAAAGTTGCCGGGTGTAATTTCGTTACGGAAGGATTTACCAACCTGACCGATACCGAAAGGCAGCTTTTTACGGGTTGTACGCTGTACATTTGCAAAGTTTACAAATATACCCTGTGCTGTTTCAGGACGCAGGAAGATTTCGTTTTTAGCATCTTCGGTAACACCCTGGAATGTTTTGAACATAAGGTTGAATTTACGAATATCGGTAAAGTTTTTAGAACCGCAGTTAGGGCAGGTAAGACCTTTTTCTGCAATAAATGCAGCCATTTCGGCATCTGTCCAACCGTTAGGGGAAGCATCGGTCTGGTCTTCAATCAGGTGGTCGGCACGATGACGGGTTTTGCAGTCCTTACAGTCCATAAGCGGGTCGGAAAAACCGCCTACATGGCCGGAAGCAACCCATGTTTGAGGGTTCATAAGTATTGCGCTGTCCAAGCCTACATTGTAAAGGGACTGCTGGATGAATTTTTTCCACCAAGCACGCTTTACATTGTTTTTAAGCTCAACGCCCAAAGGACCGTAGTCCCATGTATTTGCAAGACCACCGTAAATTTCGGAACCTGCGTAGATAAATCCGCGGTTTTTGCAAAGATTTACGATTTTCTCCATAGTTTTCTTTTCGTTATTAATCATTCCAGATTCTCCTTGTGTATGAAATTACGGCTGCTTTGAAGCTCTGCCGCTGCCTGCTTTTAAAAAACAGGGGAAATTATCCGGTTTTCATATTTAATTAAAATATATTCTTTGCATTGGCAAAGAACGGCATACTAATTATTTTAATATTATACTTCGACTAAGTCAAGAAAAAGCCTAATATAAGCACTAAAATGTACCGCAAAATAAGAAATAAAAATTTTTTTAATTTTTTTCAAAAAAAGTGTTGACAAAATAGCAATTGCAGAATATAATAAATCTTGTCGTTCGACAACAGACGACTTCGAGGCGTAGCTCAGTTTGGTAGAGTGCTTGGTTTGGGACCAAGATGCCGCAGGTTCAAGTCCTGTCGCCTCGACCACGCAAATAAAGACCGCTTGGCAATAGCTGGGCGGTCTTTTGCTTTTGCTGCGAAAAATTTAAAAAAGTCCCGTTTTTCAGCCAATGCCATTTAGTTAGGCTGTGGTTTTGTTAAGTTAAGCGAGAAAATAGGAGACTAAGTGAAATGAAAGAGAAAATAGTAACAAAAAATTTTGCTTGCATGTTTAGCGCACAGTTGTGTTTGGCATTGGTTATGTATACTTTAATGTCAACCATTACAGAGTATGTTACAAAATTGGGAGCAACAGCTACTATAGCAGGGCTTGTTTCGGGAGTATATGTTGTAGGAGGATTGTTCTCCAGAATATATTCCGGCGGTGCAATGCAAAAATATGGATGGAAGAAGATTGCAGTCATTTTCAGTGCAATTCATTTTGCAGCAAGTATATTATATGGTTTTTCAGGAAGTATTGTTGTTCTTTTAATTGTGCGATTTATTCACGGAATTGGTTTTGGTGCAACAATGAATGCAGTAATGCTGATTGCGATGTCAGGGCTTCCAAAAAGCAGATATGGGGAGGCTGCAGGGTATTTTATGATGTCTACATCACTTGGTGTAGCAATAGGACCATTTGTAGGTGGTTTGATTTATGATACCTTTGGTGCAGGCGGCTGCTTTACAGCTGCAAGTATTTTCTCCTTAATTATTTTGATAAGCGTGCTTATAGCGAATACAAAAAATATTGACCCATATTACATAAACAAAGATAAGCCTAAAGATTATAACATAACGAAAAATAAAGGATTTCACTTGAATAATATTTTTGAATTAAAGGCAATTCCTATTTCGTTATGCATTTTCTGTCTGTGTTTTGGGTATGCGTCGCTTATGTCTTTTTATCGTCTATATGGACAGCAAACAAATTTAGAACAAGAATTTAGTTATTTCTTTTTAATTTATGCAGCGGTATTATTAGTCTCCAGACCTGCTGTGGGCAAGCTTCAGGATAAGGTAGGAGATAATGCAATTTGTTATCCTTGTATTGCTGCACAAGTAGTAGGGTTAATTCTTCTTGCATGGAAGCCTTGTATGGTAACAATCGTAATCTGTGCAATTTGTGGTGCTTTAGGATATGGAACACTTAATTCTGTATTAAATGTAATTGTAAATCGTCAAGTAACAGATGAGAGAAGAAGCTATGCTGTAACAACTTATTGGTCGTTTTCGGATATAGGTGTAGGAATTGCACCAGTGATATTGGGAGCAATTGCAACAGGGTTCAATTACCATGTGCTATATTATGTTGCAGCTGTTATATCTCTGATTGCGTTACCGATATATTGGATGTTTTGGGGAAGAGGAAAACAAGAAGAAAACTTCACTTTGCAGTAATCAATATAATTGTATATAGAAAAGAACTCCCAGCAAAATAATTTTGTTGGGAGTTCTTTTTGTAAAATGTTAATTGAATTACATTGGCTGAAAAGAGAGCCTTTTTTATTTTGGCAGTGTAAAA
Source organism: Oscillospiraceae bacterium (assembly GCA_017559185.1). Classification (GTDB taxonomy): domain Bacteria; phylum Bacillota; class Clostridia; order Oscillospirales; family Ruminococcaceae; genus RGIG7389. The sequence continues at coordinate 26,953 of JAFYSU010000032.1, read as the reverse complement.
ATATCAGGATTGGTAAGATATGATGCAAGGTATGTCCGTTCGGTGCCGTTGGTATAGCCTATGGTTACTCGGTCGGAGTCAAAATCAAGACTTGTTATAATACCTGTACCGTAAAGCTTGTGGGTTATCTCCATACCTATTTCGGGGGTTTGTGCTGCTTTGCCGCTTGTGGTAAGCCTGTGAATAAAGCGTGACGGCAGCGAGCCATTTCCCGTGCAGCGCATTAGAACAAGATGCTTTCTTGCACGCGTTGCAGCAACATAAAACAGGCGTGCTTCCTCCTCCATCAGCTCACAGCCTGAATGGGTAAGGCTTTCGTTTACTGCTTGTATTAACGGAAAAACCGAGTCAATAAGGTCTGTCAAAATAACCCTGTCAAACTCCAAGCCTTTGGCGGAATGGGCGGTGGTAAGGGTTATTTTGCTGTTAGTGCTTGAGTTTGAGCGAACAAGCTCCTCAAGGTAGTCCAGCCTGTCAAGAAACTGAGGAATTGTTTTGGACTGTGCAGCTACCGATTCAAGCGCATTCAGCTTTTGAATGTAGCTTGCTCGAGTTTGTGCATCCAAACAGTTATGAAGATAATCAAAATAACCAAGGTCGTGGAATATGCAGTCAAGCGCCCTTGACGGAGAAAGCTTTTGCAGCGATTGTATCTGCCTATGTACATATTTAAGACGGCCTGTGCTTAGCTGCTGGCTTTCGGTGCAGCGGTCGATTATCTGTTCAAACAGCGATGGATAATTTTTATCGGGTTTAAGCTCCCTTAAAAATACCCGTTTAAGGTATGCCGAGCATTTCCAGCCTATTCTTTGCAGAGCCTGAAGGTCGTTTCCGTCAAAGCTAAGCGCAATAAAGGCGAGTACATCACCAACAGGGCGGCTGTAACGGAACACCGATTTGTGTTCGCGTATGGAAAAGCCAATGCCTTTGCGGTCAAGCAGGTCAACTAATGGGATTGCGCTGTGGTTGTGCCTGTATATAACGGCGGTTGTGCCGTCAAAATCTTCCGAAAGCATACGGCATACTTTACTGTACTGTTCGGAAAGCGAGTCGCTGTCCAAAACAGTTATAGGCTCGCCCTGTGGATTGGTTGTATACATATTTTTTTCGTAGCGGGCGGTATTAAGTGAGATGAAATTGTTGGCATGGCTTACAATCTCATTGCTGCTGCGGTAATTTTCTTCCATTTTTAAAATAACGGCATCGGGGTATGTATTGGGAAATTCAAGCAGACTTTGCGGATAAGCACCGCGAAATCCGTATACCGACTGGTCTTCGTCCCCAACCATAAACAAGTTCTTGCAGCCGTCTGCCAAAAGGCGGATAATACAGGTTTGAACCTTGGAGTTGTCCTGCGCTTCGTCCACATTTATGAAATCCCAACGGCTTTGGTACTCGCGCAGAATGTCGGGATATTTTTGCAGTATTGTAAGCGAAAGGGTGAGCATGTCGTCAAAATCTATCCATGCGTTTTGCTTTTTTACTCTTTTGTATTCTGCAAAAATTTCCGCAAGATACGGTACGCTGTAATCAAGCGATGATATTTCGCTTTCGGGAATCATCATGTTTTTTATGTAACTTATTGCGCTTACAAGCTCTTCTTCCATATCCTCGGCAATGCTTTCGTGCGTAAGGCTGCGGTATATGTCACGCAGCAGCGTAAGCTTACTTACCTTGCTTTTTCCGCCCTCAATAAGAGTAAAACGACCGCCTTTTCGATGTGCATAGTCGTTTAGTATGGAATTGCACAGGCGGTGAATGGTCATAAACTGCGGTGGATTTGGTATTATTTCACCAAACAATGCCGAAAATCTTGCAGCCATGTCCTGTGCGGAAGCTTTTGAAAAGGTGAAATTTAAAATGCGCTCGGGCAAAGCGTTGTGATTTAGTATAAGGTTTGCTGTTCTGCCAACAAGAACGGTGGTTTTTCCGGCACCCGGAACGGCAAGCAGCAAAATATGCCCCTTTGAGCTTAAAAGGGCTGTTTGCTGCTGCTTACCTAATTGTATGCTGTGATTATCTTTAAGAAATTGAATAATGTCCATTCAAAATTACATCCTAAATTGCCGATACCCCTCGTTTAAGAGGGGTATCGTTTTTGTGTTATTGCTTCTTTTTTCTGCCGGGGTAGCTTCTCCAACGGGAGTAGTCCTTTTGCGGTGCAGGTATAAGTGGGTGTTCGGCTGAAGCGTAGTCAGCTGTGTCGGTAGACATTTGTTTGTTTTCAAGACGTATTTCAACGAAAACTTTAAATATTGCGTACAGTACCGAAAACAGCGGAACGCCTACAAGCATACCCATGAAGCCCCAAAGTCCGCCAAAAATTGTAATGGAAAATATTACCCAAAAAGCGGAAAGTCCTGTGGAATCCCCTAAAATTTTTGGACCAAGGATGTTTCCGTCAAACTGCTGAAGAATAAAAACAAAAATAATAAAATACAAACATTCCATTGGGTCAACTATAAGTACAATAAGCGCCGATGGAATTGCACCGATAAACGGGCCAAAGTAAGGAATTACATTTGTAACACCTACAATAATGCTTATAAGCAAAGGATAAGGAGTACCTATTATAAAAAGACCGGCATAGCAAATAAGTCCTATTATACAGGAGTCCAAAATTTTGCCGGATATAAATCCGCTGAAAACCTGATGGCTGTTATTGCCAAGATATACTGCTTTATCCACAAAATCCTTGGAGAACAAAGCGTACATGACCTTTTTAATTTGAGCCATGAATTTTTCCTTAGCGAAGAAAAAGTAAATGCAAACTATAAAGCCGACAACAAAGTGAATAACCCATGATGTAATATTAAGGGTAACATTAATCAAATACGGTGCAGCTGTACTTACAACCTCATACATATTGGAGATGAATGCATCCACAATTTCTTTTGAACCGTTTGTCAAGGTGAGCATATCCTCTTCCTTAATGCCCATTTCACGAATGCTGTCGTGTAAAAAAACCTGCAGATTATACAGTGCGGACGGTGCCTGCAGGTAAATTGTCATTAAGCTTTGGGATATTTGCGGTATTACCAAGGCAAAAAACAAAATGAGGAAAAAAACAAAAAACAGCATGGTAAACAGTACCGACAAATTTCGGACAGCGTTACGGGAAATTTTATTGCCGAAAATGCGCCCGAATATCTTTTTTTCAAAAAAGTTAAGCACAGGATTTAAGATGTAAGCAAAAATGAAGCCTATTATGAAAGGCATCATCAAATTCACCATGCGTCCGACGAAGTCTGCAATACGGTAAAATTCCTGCATTGTCATAAAAAACAATATGCAGGCAGATGTGGTTAAGAAAGCATAGACACTAATGGTAGTGTATTTATTGTTCCATTCGATTTTCAAAAGAGTTTACCCCTTTCGTGCAGTTTGCGTTAAACTTGGCCAAGGGCTTCAAGCTCTTCGCCAAGCAGCATCCATTCTTCGGTGTATGCTTCAAGCTGTGAACGCTGTTCTTCCAGAATATCGCAAACTTCCTGTAATTTTTGGTAATCGCCCGCTACCTGCGGGTCAGACATGAGCTTTTCGTTGTCGGCTATCGACTGTTCGGTTTGTTCTATCAGCTTTTCCAACTGAGAAAGTCGGTTTTTCATTGCAACCTGACGAGCGCGTTCCTTTTTGGAACGGTAAAACTTGGCTGCATTTTCACTTTCGCGCGGTTCCTTTTTTTCGGGAACTGCTGCCGCAGCCTGTTGTTGTGCTGCCAGCTTGGACTTGGCAAGGTATGAATCATATCTGCCTTCGTACACTGTAAGTCCCTGCGGACTCATTTCCACAATTGCGGTTGGTATTTTATTAAGCAGGTAACGGTCGTGCGAAACCATTATAATGGTGCCGTCGTACTCTGCCAGTGCATCTTCAAGCTGTTCCTTGGCAGAAATGTCAAGATGGTTGGTAGGTTCGTCCAAGATAAGAACATTGCCTTCCTCCAGCATCATAAGGCAGAATGCAACTCTTGCACGCTCACCGCCGGAAAGGTCGCCAACTGTTTTGTACACATCCTCGCCCGAAAACAAAACTCTGCCAAGCCAGGAACGAACTTCCTGTTCGTACATTTTGGGGTAGGTATCCCAAATTTGGTCAAGTACGGTTTTTTCCTTGTTAAGTTGGCGGTTTTCCTGTTCAAAGTAGGAGATGTCCACATTTCTGCCCCACTGCAGCCGTTCACTGCGGCATGGAATAATTCCTTGAAGTGCCTTTAACAACGAGGATTTTCCCACTCCGTTAGGGCCGATAAAAGCAATTTTGTCACCGCGAAGAACATCAAGGTCAATTCCACTGCAAATTTCCTTGCTGTCTATACCACTGCCGACCGAAAGGCTTAGGTTTTTAACATGGAGAATATCCTTTACGGGCTGACGCTTGCTTACAAAACGGAAGTTTGCTCGTTTGTCCGTCATGTACGGTTTTTCGATTATTTCCATGCGGTCAAGTGCTGCAAGGCGCGACTTTGCACTTTTGGAGGTTGATGCACGAGCAATATTGCGCTGTACAAAATCCTGCATGGAGTGTATTTGCTGCTGTTGCTGTTCATACTCTTTAAGCTGACGCTCAACGCGTTCCTTTTTCTGTCGAACATAAGCGGAGTAGTTGCCGTTGAAACAGGTAAGGGTACGGTTTTCAATTTCCCATACATGATTTACCAAGCGGTCAAGGAAGTAGCGGTCGTGCGATACAACCAAAATTGCACCCTTGTAAGAGGTCAGGTATTCTTCCAGCCAGTGAAGGGTACGAAAATCAAGGTGGTTGGTAGGTTCGTCCAAAATTAAAAGGTCGGGCTGAATAAGCAGCAGTCTTGCAAGGGCAAGGCGTGTTTTTTCACCGCCCGAAAGCACTTCCACGCGGGTGTCTTTATTGTAATCCTGAAAACCCATACCGTTAAGAACGGTATTTATTTTCACATCTATGGTATACCCGTCTTTTTGCTCAAAATAGGTGTTTTTTGCGGAATATTCTTCTGCAAGGCGGTGATAACGCTCACTGTCAGGGTCAAGCTCGCCCATTTCGTGCTGAAGCGCGGTAAGCTCGTCTTTTAATGCAAGCAGGTCGGAAAACACCGCACGCATTTCCTCCATTATCGAAGAATTGCTGGTGAATTTGGTGTTCTGCTGCAGGTAACCTATTTGAGAATTTTCGGTGCTCAGCGTTCCGCTTTCAAAATCAAGACCGCCTGCAATAATGTTTAAAAGGGTGGTTTTACCCTCGCCGTTGGCACCCACAAGACCAATGCGGTTGCCTTCGTGTATAACGGCATTTACATCTTGCAGGATATGTTCTGCACCGTAATATTTATTTAAATTGCTGATAGTCAATATCATGTTTTTTCGTCTTTCTCCCTTTAAAAATATCCGAGTGAAAAATCAGGGCATATATAAAATAATTTTAGCATAATTGCGTGTAGCTAACAATAGCAGAAAAAGCATGAATTTTTAATTTAAAAGCATTAAAACAAGTGTGAGTTTAAGCTTTAATTTGCTTTGATTAAGGAATAAACTGTGTTATACTTAAATATTATACAGGAATAAAGTAACGAAATCTTGCCTTAAAGGAGTTGTACTAATTTTGGAAATAATAACTGCCGCACAGTATTCGGAATATGAAGCGTTTGTAAGCAGTCATCCGCAAAGCAGCTTTACGCAGTCGGTAAACTGGAGACATGTAAAAAACAATTGGGGTTTTGAAGCAATAGTTTCCCGCAACAAGGAAGGTAAGATAGTTGGTGCCATGGCGGTTTTGGTGCAAAAAATACCGTTCATAGGAACAAGCTTTTTGTATTCTCCGCGCGGTCCTGTGTGTGATTTGGATGACCACGCTGTACTTATAGACCTGCTTTCGGGCGTGGATGCCTTGGCAAAGAAACACAAAGCACATTCTTTTAAAATGGACCCGGATACCCCAATCACAAACGAAAAATTTATTCGTTTTGCAAAAACTCACGGTTTTGACCACATTTACGGCCCCGACGGCTTTGAAGGTATACAGGCTCGTTTTAACTACCGTTTGTACCTTGAAGGCAGAACCGAGGAAGAGCTGTTTGCAAACCTTACCCAAAAAACACGCTACAATGTGCGTGTAGCACAGAAAAAAGGTGTTGAAATAAAGGTTTGCGGTAAAGAGCACCTTGATGAATTTATGCGTATTTACAATACAACCGGCGAGCGTGACGGCTTCAGTACTCGTCCTAAAATCTACTTTGAACGCATGCTGGACGCACTTGGTGAAAATGTAAGACTGTATATGGCTTTTTACGAGGGCAAGGCTATTGCAGGGGCGGTAACAACAAACTACGGCGGAAAAACCTGCTATGTGTACGGTGCGTCGGACAATGTTTTCCGTAATGTTATGCCAAACTACCTTATCCAGTGGGAAATGATTCGCTGGGCAGTCGAAACAAACTGCTTCCTGTACGATTTCCAAGGGATATCGGGTGATATGTCCGAAGACAACCATATGTATGGGCTGTATCGCTTTAAACGCGGCTTTAACGGTTGTATTGACGAGCTTGCGGGTGAGTTTGACAAAACCTATCGCCCTCTCAGTGCAAAAATGGTGGACCATGCCATAGCTCTTAACGGAACTTTGCGCCACTACAAGCGCAAGCTTTTGAAAAAGTAAGGTGCTTTTTAATGAGTAAAGAAAAAACACCTCTTGCTCATGGAGTGGAGGTTTACATTGAAAAAAAGATGTCGCGGCTTCATATGCCGGGGCACAAGGGTGCAAAGCTTACCGGTATGGGAAAACTGACTGAATGGGATGTTACCGAAATCGAGGAGACTGACAGCCTTTACGAAGCAAGCGGAATAATACGCTGTACCGAGGACAGCTATTCCCGCCTTTACGGAACTGTTGCAACACTGCTTAGTGCAGGCGGCTCAACCCTGTGCATACAAACCATGCTTGCGCTTGCGGCTCGCCCAAATGGTAAAATAATAGCGGGAAGAAATATACATTCGGCTGCGGTGAACGCAATGGCACTGCTGGGACTTGAGCCTGTTTGGGTATATCCGCGAAAAAGCGAAGATGAACCCTTTATAGGCAGAATACATCCCGATGATATTAAAACAGCACTCATGCAGCATCCCGATGCTGCGGCTGTATACATTACATCGCCCGATTATTTTGGCGTAATAAGCGATATTGCAGCTATTTCCAAGCTTTGCCGCAGCTGTGATGTTCCGCTGCTGGTCGACAATGCACATGGTGCACATCTGCGATTTTTGGATACTCCTGTACCGCTTCATCCAATTCAGTTGGGGGCGGATATGTGCTGTGATTCGCTGCACAAAACAATGCCGGTTATTACAGGGGGCGCGCTTTTGCACATAGGCAGCAGCCGCTTTGCATCACGCTCGCGTGCAAAAAACTGTATGTCCATGTTTGGCAGCACAAGTCCAAGCTATCTTATAATGCTTTCGGCAGACCGCTGTTTGACACAAATTAAGGAAGACCTGCCAAAAAGAATGAACGATACGGTAAAGGAAGTGCAAAAGCTGCGTGAGCTGGCACTTCAAAAAGGCTTTGCTGTGCCCGATATGCCGTGTGACCCAATGCGCCTTACACTTGGTCTTTCCACTGTGGGAATAACTGCAAAAGAGTTTGACCGTCACCTTAAAAGCCACAAAATACAGGCGGAATTCATAAGCGACAGCGGGTGTGTCTTGCTGTTCAGTCCTTATAACAGTGAGGAGGACATTAATCGTGTTCGCAAAGCAATATTAACCGCACCTGTAACTCCTGCAAAGGCTGTAAGTTACCCCATACTTTCGCCTAAAAGCAGAATGTCGCTGCGGCAGGCAGTGCTGAGCGAAAGCGTGGAAATACCTGCAGATGAAGCGGCAGGCAGAATTGCCGCCAAAATACAAGCACCGTGTCCGCCGGGAATACCGCTGATAATGCCGGGCGAAGAAATAACGGCAGAAGATATTCCAATTTTGAAAAACTACGGTATAACAACATTGCAGGTAGTGGTTAATTCTTAATGAAATTTATTGTGAGGAACAAAAATGCAGCAGATAAGCGAAATATTGTTGTTTAACGATAATGCAAAAAAAATGCTCGGCGCACTGTTGGCGAACGGGCGGGTTCCTCATGCCGTTTTGTTGGAGGGACCCGAAAAATGCGGTAAAACAGTGTGTGCCAAACAGGTTGCCGCACGAATTTTGTGTGAGGGGGAAAATCGCCCTTGCGGCAGCTGTATTTCCTGCAAAAAAGCAGCTCAGAACAGTCATCCCGACATCATAACAGTGGAAAAGGAAGCGGGAAAACAGCAGTTTTCGGTAGAGCTTGTTCGCACTATGCGCGATGATGCTTACATAATGCCGAACGAAAGCAGATACAAGGTATTTATTGTTCGTAATGCCCACGAAATGAACGCCAATGCACAAAATGCACTTCTTAAAATTTTGGAAGAGCCGCCGCAGCACTGTGTTTTCATCCTTACGGCTGTCAGCAGAACAAGGCTGCTGCCAACAATAATGTCGCGTGTGGTAACAGTAGGGCTTTCGCACCCATCACCGCAGGAATGTCTTGAAGTTCTGCCGCAGCTGGTGCCAAACAAATCGCAGGACGATTACCTGCGTGCGGCACAGATTTCCGCAGGCAGCTTAGAGATGGCGGTTCAAATGCTTGAAGACGGACAAAGGCTGGAGGCGTGGAGCCGAGCACAGGAGATTGTGGAAACGGCAGTAATGAAAAGTGAATATGAGCTGCTTACACTGTTTACAGCACTTGAAAAGGACAGGGAATTTATGCTTGAAGTGTTGGCTGATGTTAAACAGGTATTGGCTTGGCTGCTTCTTTGCAAAAAAGGATGTAGTGTTTCGGACAAAAAATATGCAGAACTTGCGGCAAAAATTACAGCGTTGCAGGTGGTAAAGTTTGTTGATATAATAGAGTGGGCTCAAAGCCTTGCACGCCAAAATGTGAGTGCATCGGTGGTGTTGAGCTCGGTGTGTGCCAAACTTAAAAATGCGGCACAAATATCTTGAAACGAGGTAAAATATGACAGAGGTTGTTGGCGTACGCTTTAAAAGCGTAGGCAAAATATATTATTTCGACCCGCACGGTGTAAAGCTTGAAGAAAATCAGGCTGTAATTGTGGAAACTGCGCGCGGTGTTGAATGCGGTTATGTAGCAATAACAAACCGCAATGTAAACGATGAAAGCATTACAAAGCCACTCAAGCCGATTTTGCGTGTGGCAACCGACGAAGATTTGAAAAAGGTTGAGGAAAATAAATCCAAGGAAGCACGCGCATTTCGCATTTGTCAGGAAAAAATAGAAAAGCACAAGCTGGTAATGAAGCTTGTAGATGTTGAATACACATTTGACAACAACAAAATACTTTTCTATTTTACAGCTGACGGACGAGTGGATTTCCGTGAATTGGTAAAAGACCTTGCTGCTGTGTTCAGAACAAGAATTGAGCTCAGACAGATTGGTGTTCGCGACGAGTCCAAAATGCTTGGCGGATTGGGTATATGCGGAAGACCGTTTTGCTGCTCGTCCTTTTTGGGCGAGTTCCAGCCTGTATCCATTAAAATGGCAAAGGAGCAGGGGTTGTCGCTCAATCCTACCAAAATTTCGGGAACCTGTGGCAGACTTATGTGCTGTCTTAAATACGAACAGGAAGCGTACGAAGACCTGCTTAGAGTAACCCCGAAAAACGGCTCTTATGTTTCCACTCCCGAAGGCAAGGGCACGGTTGTGGAGGTTAATCTGCTTACAGGTATGCTTAAAGTGAAAATGGACAAGGCTCCCGATGCCGCACCAAAGGTTTTTGGCAGAAAACAGCTTAAACTGCTTAAAAGCGGGCAGGAAGACAAGCTTGCAATAACCGATGATTTGAAAAAATTGGAAGATAAATAACACTGCGTTGTACATTGTCCATAATATAACAAGCGGATTTTTGACCATTTATGTTGAAGTTTTTTTATTTTATGGTATAATGAAATCAAATTTATTTACGGAGGTGCTCTAATGGCTTATAAAATTGATGCTGCTGAATGCGTTGCTTGCGGTACTTGTGCAGGTGAATGCCCAGTTGAAGCTATTTCTCAGCCAGCTGGTTCTGATGCGTATGTAATCGATGCTGAAAAATGCATTGAATGCGGTACTTGTGCATCTGTATGTCCATCCGGTGCTCCAAAAGAAGCATAATAGCTTTAGAACGGAAAAACAAAAAGACGAGTCGTATGACTCGTCTTTTTGTTTTTTTATTTGTTTGCCGCAATTATACTGCGTATTTTTTCGGGCAGGTCTTTAATTTCGTCCTTTGAAAGGTTAGCGATTTCCACCATTGGAAGTATTTTCACAGTTACATTGGCGGGTTTTATCCACATTTTATTCGCTTCCATTATCTTGTAAGAGCCGTCTATTACAATCGGAACTATTGGTGTTTTGGCTTTTGCAGCTATTCTGAAACTGCCCGCCTTAAATTCGCCAAGCTCATCACCGCGGCTGCGTGTGCCCTCGGGGAAAATTATCATAGAACGGCCGTTTTCAAGAACTTTAACAGCGTCGTTCATTGCCGAGACAGCTTGCCTTGGGTTGTCGCGCTGAACAAAAACACACTCCAAGTGTGACATCCATGTACGAATAAGCGGGAGTTTTTTTACCTCGATTTTTGAAAGCAGTGCAGACGGTGACGGAATACAGGAAAGCAGGATTGGAATGTCAAAATTACCTTGGTGGTTGCTTACAAACAAAACAGTTTTGTCTTTCGGAATATTTTGTAATCCTTGCAGTGTTACGGTAACACCGGCAATTTTTAGCAATGAAGAAACCCATTTTTTTACATGAAAGTTTACAAGTTCGCGCTGTGCTTGTACATTACCTTGCTTTATCAGCTTTTCGGCTTTGTACATTGCGGGAATTGCATATATAAGGTAAAAGATAAAGTATAAAAACCATATTAAGGTTCGCATAAAATATTCCTCCAAAAACAATACAGGGGCTTAATAAAAAGCCCCTTAATTTTAGGTTGGATCCATTTGAAGCATTTTTTTGTGAAGCTGTACCTGCTTACGGTGGAAAAAGGTATTAAAGTGTGTTTCCAGACGGTCTATAACCATTTCGCAGTTGACTTTGTTTATTGACTGCAGCATAACAACATACTGACAGTTGCTGAAACGGCAGGAAACATCCTCTTTTCTCAAGGATTGCCGAATTACGGTTTCCATTGTATCCATAGAACGGTTCAGCACTTTGGTTGGCAGCATATTCCCTTCAAGGTCGGTCAATGTAAAAAGGACAATGTAAACAGTTCTTCCCGAACGCTGAGCACCGCGTGCCAATACCCTGTAAAGATTTTTGAATATTTCGTATTCGCATATAAACGAACCATTAACCTTACCGCTTTCCTGAAGGTCCTCTTTAATGGTAATAAAGTCCATTTCAATGTTTCGGGTTGTGCTTATTATTTCGCGGTAAAGGCTGCGTATCTGCTCGCCCGGATTGGTGCCCAAATCACGGTAAAGCTTGTTGGTTATAATTTCGTATTGGTGCAAAGCTTCTTTGTGGTCACCGGATTTTATAAGCGAACGGATGAGCAGACCGAAAAGCGACTCGTCATATTCATCAAGGGCTATTGCTTTTCGGCAGGTCAAAATAGCTGCCTCGTGGTCACCCGCTGTAGTAAGCAGCGGACAAAGAGTCATTACACAATCAATGTAAAGCTGATGATAATAGGTGTGAAGCGGAATTACCCATTGTTCGTATGTGGATTTGGGAAGAAATTTTCCCTTGTAAAGTTCAACAGCTTTTTTATAGAAGATGATTTTTTGGTCCAATGGAATACTGTCGTCCGAGGCTATGCGGGCGTAACGGTCCATGAGTTCGGTGTCGACTTCGCATTTAATGTCAGGATTAAAGCAGTAACAGCCGTTTTTGTGCAGGATATAATCCATTTTGGGAAGCTCGCTTGATGTGAGCATGCTTCGCAGACGGTACACAAGGTTTTTCAAAGCATTGGTAGGATTGTCGCTGCTTCCGCTTTCCCACAAAATGCCTATAAGCTCATCTTGCGTTATGGTACGGCTGCGGTTTATTATGAGGTATTGCAAAAGACTCCATACCTGTTTTGTGCGCCCTGTGTTGTCATCGAATACTTTTCCGTCAAATTCAAGCATAAATCGTCCAAGTGTAGTTACTTTGAGGACGGATTGGGTGTTTTCAGGCATTTGGAAGTCTCCTTTCTGAAATATTGCACATAATTATAAATATTATATCATTTTTTTTGTAACTTGTATAGTAAAAACAGGTGAAAAGCATACTTGCATTTGAGGGAATTGAAAATTGACAAGAGAATTTCACCTGTGGTAAACTAAAAAAGTTAATTTTTATGTATTATAATAAGCTAAAAACAGTATTATTTATAAAACAGCTCTTGTTCGCTACCGACAGAAGCGGACGGGGCTTTATTGCGTTATCTGTCGGAGAAATCGGAGCAGGTTAAGCTATGCAGACAGATTTTAACAGAGATATGAAAATAGGTGTTACCGATTCGGGGGTAGGCGGTCTTACCGTTGTAAAAGAACTTATGCGTGTGCTTCCGAACGAGAGCATTGTATATTACGGTGATAATCGAAATTGCCCTTACGGAAACAAGGACAAAACCACCTTGCTGGCATTAGCGGGCGGGATGATACGAACCCTTAACGAGCATTCAAGGCTTAAACTGGCGGCACTGGCATGCAACACTACATCAACCTTTGCCGATGACCTTCGTCCAAGCTTTGAATTTCCCGTAATAAGTGTGATAGAGCCGGCGGTAAGTGCCACAGCAAAAACAAATGCCGAATCGGTAGGAGTTCTTGCTACCTGCTTTACTGCAAACAGCGGCTGCTACGACAGAATGATAAACAATTTGCTGCCGAAGTGCAGGGTAACTGCGGTGGGAAGCAAAAATTTGGCAGCCTTGATAGACACCGGAAATCTTGACAGTGATGAAATACCAGAGGAAATAAGCACCTGCATGAGCGATTTTGTGAAGCAGGATATTTCACAGGTGATTTTGGCTTGTACGCATTACCCAATAGTGCAGGGAATATTCGAGCAGATGTACCCAAGCATTAAGTTTATAAATCCTGCAGAAAAACAGGCAGAGGCTGTAAAAGAATATCTTGAAAAAAATGACCTGTGCAGCAGCTCAAAAGCTCCGACATTTGAAATATTTACTACGGGCGAGGCACAAATATACATTGACATGTGCAGCCGCTTGGGTATAAGACAACCGGATGCAATACACACATTGTAATAAGGAAACGGCAGTACATAGCACATGTACTGCCGTTTTTTGTAGTTTTACTTAAGTTTTTCCGGTTTAAGAATAATAATTTTACGGTGTTCCCGACGAATTATACCATCCTTTTCAAGAGCGTCAAGGTTGCGGTAAAGTGAAGCGCGCCCCATGTTAAGCTGTTTGGCAAGCTGGCTGTAGCCGTTGGAAACGGTTACAGCACCGTCACTGTCGGGTGTTGCACTTCGCAGATATGCACACAGTCCTTTATGAGTTGTGGGTGCAGCAAAGCTGTCAATTTTTTTATTTAAAAATTCTATTTTTTTCGAAAGGAAGGATATGTAGTTTACAGCTGCACGAGTATCCTTGCTGAACAAATCCATCAAAACGGTGTCGGACAGAAAAAGCACATAGGTGTCGGTTTTGGCAACAATGGTGGTAACATATCGGGTACTGGAATGAAACAGCCCTGCAACGCCAAAGCAATCCCCCATGCGCAAGGTGTTCAGCACAAGCTTTTCGCCGTTTTGTGCACAGGCAGTGCCTGCCAAAATAAAACCGATAGCTTTGCGGTAGCTGTTGGGCGTATATATAATCGAGTCACGCTCGAAAAAAATTACTTCACCTTGACTTAGTGCATTCACGGTAAGCTCGTCGGGAAGTCCTTTGAATAAAAAGCTTTGCCCCAAAATAGTTTGCACGGCTTTGCCTTGAAGCATAGCATCACCTCCGTTTTTTTTGTATCATATGGAACAAGCTTATTATAGAATGAATGGTTTTTGATGTCAATTAAAAATAATGCTAAAGCATTAATGAAAGCAGCATTACTTCCTCGGTTCGGGGATATGGTGATACACCGCAGGTACATTTGCTTAATATTCTAAACGATGGACAGCTGCAGCTGCCCATACTTGCTGTACAGCTGTGCGATGTACAGCCGTATGCACTTGCCAAAATGCCTGCCATTAATCTGGAAGTATTTGATGTATTGCAGTATTCCAGTGAAAAGTCATTGGAGGCGGAAAAAATGTATAATCTTTGCGGGGAAAGAGAAGATAGTACATCGCAGGCATAATCCGCGGCATCGGATAAGGATGTACAGGGCGCTTGGGGAGAGATGCATGGAATAATAACGGCACTGCGGCGGCTTAGTACTCGGGTTATATCAACATCAAGCAGCAAGTGGTTGGTATTAAGGCAATAAAGCAGCTTTTCGGCAAATTGCAGCAGCAAAAGTGCGGCTTCGGCATGACCATCGCCAATAAGCAGGGTTTTGTTTTCGCTGCTGCCAATATGTATGCCGTATATCGGACGGTCTTGACCGTATTCAACAAGCGTAAACATTGGGCTGTTGTCGGACATAAGCTTTAAAGCCGCAAACAGGGCGGATGGTGTGGGGTCTTCGTAAAAAATTCTTGAAAGCAATCGTACACCTCCAAAATGGAACAAATCGTTCTTAACAAAATTGTAAAAAGGGAGTAATATTATAAATACAGTAGTTTCTTTGAATTATATGTTGAAACAGCATTTTAATATCCATTTAACGAATGTTCGCAAAGGTGGGAATGTAATGGCTTTTTTTGAAAAACAGCTTGAATCAAAAACAATTTACAATGGTGCAATACTTACGCTAAAGTGTGACAAGGTGGAGCTTGACGACGGTACTACGGCGTACAGGGAGCTTGTTGAAAACAACGGCGGTGTTTGCGTGCTTGCCTTTGACGAAAATGAAAAGGTGCTTTTGGTAAAGCAGTACAGGTATGCACTTGGACGGGAGATGTTGGAACTTCCCGCAGGAAAGATTGACAAAGGGGAAGACCCTGCCGAAGCAGCTAAACGCGAATTGGAAGAGGAAACAGGATACATTTGCGGTGAGCTTATACCGTTGGGGGTGTTTAATCCGTCGGTGGCATATTTGCGTGAAAAGATGTACATGTAGGCGGCTGTGAACAACAAACCGTCAAAACAAAAACTCGACGAAGGGGAATTTCTTTCGGTGGAAAGAATGAGCTTACAGGAACTGGTTGAAAATATAATGAATGAAAAAATAACGGACGGAAAAACCTGCATTGCGGCATTAAAGTATAAAATATTGAAAGCTGAGGAATAATGCAAAGCGTTAATTGATGAAACTACACCGAATAAGAAGATAATTGTTGAAAAACCAAAATGTTTTTAACATTATGAAAAAATGACAATTAAAAGGATTTTTACTGTTTTTGAGTAAAGAACATAAGGTTTTCAACAATTGCGCTGTTGAAACAGTTGAAAGAAAGGATTACAAACTGTAAAATTGGGGTAAAAATTTAAGTTATCAACCTTTTCAACATAGTTTTCCACAAAAATGGCGAAAGGCTATTGAAAACTAATTAACAAATGAAAAAACTGTGAAAACTAAAGGAAAAGTTTTTCAAAGTAATGCGAATATAGGGATGTTAAAAACTTTTTTGTAAAATCATATTATAAGGAGTCGTAATATGGCGCAGGTTAAAACTAACGCTATGCGTTTTTTGGATAAACAAAAAGCACAATACAAAACACACTTTTATGACAGTGCGGATGGAGCAATCGACGGAATATCCGTTGCGGCAAAGGTGGGTATTTCGGCAGAAAAAGTGTTTAAAACATTGGTTACCCAAGGCAGCAGCAAGGAATACTTTGTTTTTGTAATTCCTGTTGAAAATGAACTGGATTTAAAAAAAGCGGCACGCGCAGTGGGGGAAAAATCGGTTGAAATGATACCTGTAGCGGATATAAACAAGGTTACGGGATATATACGAGGAGGCTGTTCGCCCATAGGCATGAAAAAATCCTACATAACCGTAATACACCAAACGGCACACAGCTTGGACACAATGGTTGTAAGCGGTGGAAAGATAGGAACGCAAATCGAGCTTTCGCCCAATGTTTTGGCACAGCTTGTAAATGCGAAGTTTGAGGACTTAACCAAGGCGTAAAGGGGTAATAACTCATGAAAGTGCATTTTTACGGAGTTCAAAAAGATGAAATGCTTTGCAAATGCAGCGAATTATTCAAGAATATGCAAAGCATAACGGCAGATGTAACGGAGCACGGCGGAGAATGTATTGTACATCTAACGGATGATAACAATAACGAAAATGCCGTGCAGAGATTGAATGATGCAGCAAAGCAGCTGCAAAGCTGTTTTGCCGACAATTTTTACGGGATAAACTGCGGTTCACTTCAAGCTCAAACGGTGCGCAGGTTAAAAGAAAAAGGACTTCAGGTAGCAACGGCGGAAAGCTGTACCGGTGGATATGTTTCAAAACGCATAACCGAAATCGAGGGAAGCTCGCAGGTGTTCAAATATGGGGCGGTAACCTATTGTGATGAAGCAAAAATGAAGCTGATTAATGTAAAGGAAAGCACACTTAAAGCATATACGGCAGTGTCGGAGCAGACTGCAAGGGAAATGGCAGCAGGAATACGCGCACTTTCGGGTGCGGATATAGGGGTTTCCGTAACGGGATACGCAGGCAATACCCCTGTGCCCGAAAATGGGATAGTATTTGTTGGAGTTGACAGCGATGCTTACAGTGCTGTTGACAAGCTTTCGCTTGCAAAGGGGCTGGCTCATGGTGAAAGGGAAAATATCCGCCTGCTGGCGGCATCGCACGCACTCAGCATGGTGCTTAAAGCGTGTGACAAACTGTAAAAATGACAACAGCCTGCATTTTAAGACTAAATGCAGGCTGTTTGTTACGGTAATATTTGACAGGGATAAGGAAAGCTAGTAAACTTATCATTGTGTTTGATACCCAATTTTACTTATGGAGGTTACTTCGTATCATGGACCCTGACGGTACTTACTTTACAGCTTACCGATTGTTTTTGGTTTTGCTGCTGATGATGAATGCGGTTTACACCATTGGTGACACGACTGCTGAAATGAGCGACAGCCGCATAAAAGCTTTGGCGGCAAATTCCGATAAGCATGAAAAAACCATTGAAAAATTATTCTTGAAAACCGGCAAATTTTCGATTTGCATGCAAGCGGGAAGTGTAATTATACCATTGTTGTTTTATGCAATGGCTGCCCCTGCTGTATATTTGCAGATGACCGAGTTTTTGCAAAACAGACTTTCGGCATCCTTAATGTGGCTTCCTATTGCGGCTGCCGTTTTGTTGATAGGTGCGCTTTTGCTTTTGTTTGGGCGAATTGTTCCCCGAATAATAACATTGGAAAAGGCTGAAACTGTTGTAGAGTCGTGTTTGTGGGCAATACAGGTATGTTATTTAATTATGCTGCCTTTTTCGTGGCTGCTTTCGATTTTAGCAGGATTTATAGTTCGTGTTTTTGGTGTGACAAATGCTGAAAAACCGGAAAATGTTACCGAAGAAGAAATCCGAATGCTGGTAGATGCTTCTAACGAAATCGGAGAGATAGAGCAGACAGAAAAGGATATGATAAACAGCATTTTTGAATTTGATGATACCACAGTCAGCGAGGTAATGACTCACCGTACCGAGGTGTGTGCGCTTGACCAGCACACAACAATCTCACAGGCGATACAAACCTTTGTTGAAAGCGGTCATTCCAGAATGCCTGTTTATGACGGTGGGATAGATAGCGTAATCGGTCTTTTGTATGCCAAAGATATGCTTAAATTGGCAGATAATCGCGATGCTATGGACAATATCATAAAGGTTTATGTAAGACCTGCCATGTTTGTTCCAGAAAGTATGCGCTGCGACGAGCTTATGAAGGCTTTTAAAGGCAAGAAGGTGCAAATAGCCGTTGTTGTTGACGAATACGGCGGAACAAGCGGTGTAGTTACAATGGAAGACCTGCTTGAAACAATTGTAGGCAGCATACAGGACGAATACGACCATGAAGAAGCCGAGTCTTCAAGAATAAGTGACAATTGCTTTATTCTGGACGGAAGCCTTTCGCTTGATGAGGTTGAGCGTATTCTGCAAACAGATTTTGTTTCCGAAGAGGAAAGCGAGGAGTACGACACATTGTGCGGATTGCTTATGCACAAGCTGGACCGTATTCCTGAGGAATGGGAGCACCCCGTTGTTAAATTTGATGAGGTATGCTTTACTGTAATAGAAATGGACGACAGATTTATGTCCAAAATTAAAGCGGAAATAATCCCAAAGCCGATAGATGCTGAAAATTAAAACAAGATATAAAAATGGTGCTTTACCCAAAGGTAAAGCACCATTTTTTATTTAGAACGCTGTGCATATTTAAAGTAGGTTTGGGCATCATCGGGAAAATACTGTATACCCGAAACATCTTTTCCGTTTATTCTGTAGCTGTTTTGTGTCCAAAGCGGAACCACCGGCAAATCCTGTGCAAGAAGGGTTTCGGCATAGCTGTAATAACGGCGGATTTCATCTTTTTTTCGTGAGCTTACAGCCTGTTCAAGGTAGGTATCAAACTGTTGGCTTTGATAATGTGTTACATTGTCAGCCGAGTTTGTTGAAAAACGGGAAAGAATATCGGCAGGCTGTGCGTTGCTTGGAACAAGTCCTGTAAGTGCAATGTCATAACTGCCTTTTTTCAACCGTTGGACAAGGTCATCGGAGGGTAGAATTTCTATCTGTACGAATACACCAAGTTCTTTTTGCCACATCTGCTGCAGGCAGCCTGCAAGCCATTGTACGCCCACCTTATCTTCGACAAGAAAGCGGATATTTTTCATCTGCGAAGCGTTTAATGCTTCAAGTCCAAGGAAATAAGCAGCAGACGCTTCCTGTGGGTTATACGGTGGATAAATGGGAGGAGGTACGGAATCAATATATCTGCTGCCCATTAAAATTACCGATGGCGGAACTATCCTGTTGGAAGGTGCAGCTCCAAGAAAAAACTCATTGTTCAGCGACTGCCTGTCAATGGACTTTGTAAAAGCCTCGCGTACCGATGCTTCTTTAAGCTCGGAGCTTTCATCCATGTTGTAAAGCAAACACCATGATGTATCGCGCATTTCGCTTGCAGTGTAGCCTTTTTCGGTAAGCTGTATCATTTGTTCGTAGGTTACTTTTGCGCAGTCGGTTTGGTTTTTAAGCAAAAGGTCGTATGCGGTAACAGCAGGTGAATCTTCGGTTTCGGGGGTTTCGCGGCCAATGTAAAGGTTTACACCGTTTGTTACTACACTTGCCTTGTCGTAATAGTTGCCGTTTCGGCGCAGACCGATGTAGCTGTTGTTATCCCAATATTTAACATAAAAAGGTCCGTTAACATCAAGGCAGTTTAAACGCAAACCGTAACGCCCTTTTGTTTCGTGAAAGCTTTTGCGGCTGCAGGGCATGGCGGAAGAGTGTGCAAGCTGTTCAAGGAAAAAAGCATTTGGCGCTTCAAGTGTTATAACCAATGTTTTTTCGTTTTCGGCACGAATTCCAAGACTTTCAACCGAGGCTTTTTTTTCAAGAACCTTTGAGGCATTTTTTATTGAGATGTAATTTAGTGCATAAGGTGATTGTGCTATTGGACTGAACAAGCGTTCCAATGCAAATTCAAAGTCATAAGCGGTTACCTTGTCGCCGCTTCTCCAGTGCATGTTGTCACGAAGAATAAAGGTGTAGGTTTTTTCGTCAGCCGAAATTGTATAACTTTCGGCTGCGGCAGGAACGACTTGACCGTCGGGGTTACTTCTTACAAGTCCTTCGAATACATTGTAAATAACAAGCTGTGCGGTGGGGTCGGTAGCAAATTGGGGGTCCAAATTTTTTGTTCCGCGCGATACATCGTATCGTATTATTGCTTGTGTGTCGCTGCAGCCTGTAAGCGGCAGTACAAAACATACGATGCAGGCAAGAATTATGATAAGCCGTTTCGGCACTGTTCTTCAATCCTTTTTTAAAAAACTTTAATCTGGCATATATGGTCGTACATGGTACGCAATATTCATTATAGTAGCACGAGAACGGTGGTTAATTCAACTTTTAAGCGAAATATTTGTGGTTAGTCCAACGGGAATTGAACCCGCATCGGTTTTATTCGGGCAAATTTCCGCCCGAACTGCGTTAATGTCCTTGGCAAGCCAACAAGGATTACCTGCGGACATTGCCTTGCTCGGACAAAAATTTGCACCGAAAAAACTGCGTTGCACATTTCAGCGAGAAATATTCGAGTGATTTTGGATGAGGAAGACGCAGGCTTGCTGTCGCAAGGCGAGGATGACAAGTCCAAAAGCGACGAATAGAGCCGATGAAATGCGGTGTGTGTTCAATTTCCGTTGGACTATGTATCAAAACACAAATATTACAAAGAATATAAATGATAATAACAAAAGAAAGCTGGGATAAAATTGACCGCTAAAGAATATAATGAATTCAACAAAAGAATATCTCCGCCGTCGCCTTCGTTTAAAAATATTTCAATGGCTTTTTTAACAGGCGGAACGGTGTGTGTTCTGGGACAGGTGCTTTTTCGGTTGTATCAGCGTTTAGGGCTATCAAATTCGGATGCATATACTTGGGTTTCCATAACACTTGTTTTTCTTGCAGCACTGCTTACGGGGCTTAATGTTTTCGACAAGATTGCCAAGGTTGCGGGAGCAGGAACACTGGTTCCAATAACAGGATTTGCCAATGCAATGGTGTCGCCTGCTATGGAGTTCAAGTCAGAAGGACTTGTTTTGGGGCTTGGTGCAAAAATGTTTACCGTTGCAGGCCCTGTTTTGGTGTATGGAATATCGGCAGGTATTGTGTACGGTTTGGTGCTTGTTGCAGCAAATGCATTGTAAAAATAAAAGAAAAAACCGCCTGTGAAGGCGGCTTTTTCTTTTTGGGAATATTTAGTATTGTTGAGAAGTTTTCGTATGAAAAAGAATATAGGATGTAGTTTGCAATAATAAAGTAATATTGATTACAGCTGAATTTTAAAGCATACGAGCCGTCAAGTCAATTAAATTGTACAGTCATGTGGAACATTTTGGATGAATGCCTAAGAGTAGACGAAAAATAAAGCCGCTGTTAATCAAAAATGACCAATAATGAGATATGGTCATTTTGTGTTCGTCATAATACTTAGTAGGACAGCATATAATAGTTTGGTTAAGATTTAAGGAAAGGCGGAAAAAGAATGAAAGATTTTACTTGGGATTTAGCACATGAGGAAAATGGCAGGACTGCCGCAGTAAAACAAGTGTTTTCGGGAATGCAAAGTGATGATGAAAACGGTGATATTGATGATTTTATATTCGCCGACGAGGAATACCATGTAAGTCAAAGATAGTAAAAGCAGGGCGAAAGGTCACCCTGCTTTGTTTGCGTTTTACGGCTGTGAGGAGATGTGCACAAGATGTGCGATTCCGGGAATTGACTCGCCTTGCTGTACACTTGTTGGAGACATAAGAGCACCCGTTGCCATAAAAAGCACATTGTTAAGTGTGCCTTCACGCAAGGACTGAAGTATATATGAGCAAAGAACAACAGCACTGCATCCGCAACCCGAACCGCCTGCGTGAACATCTTGGCGGTCACGGTCGTATATCATTAATCCGCAGTCGTTGTGTACGGTTGAGATGTCGTACCCGCTTTCGCGCATAAGCCCGTAAAGAAGCTCGGTGCCTATTGCACCAAGGTCACCTGTTACTATAAGGTCGTAATTGTTTTGATTGGTATTGGTATCGGCAAAAAATTTTGTTAATGTGCTGTGTGCCGCTGGTGCCATTGCAGCACCCATGTTGTTAAGGTCAGTTATGCCAAGATCCTCAATAGTACCCAAGCATACTGCCTTTACATAAGGCGGCATGCTTGCTTTGCTTAAAACTGCCGCACCCGCACCTGTAACTGTCCATTGTGCAGTTGGCGGACGCTGTCCGCCATATTCAAGCGGAAACCTGAACTGCCGTTCTGCCGAGCAAAAATGTGATGAAGTTACGGCAGCTGCATGCTGTGCCATTGAGCAGTCGACAAACAACGAAGCAAGCGCAAGAGATTCAGCCATTGTGGAGCAGGCGCCGTAAAGCCCTACAAAGGGTACACCAAGCTCACGCAAACCGTAGTTCGAGCTTATGCATTGGTTAAGCAGGTCGCCGGCAAAAATGCAGTCAAGCTGCGATGCCGCCATCGAGCATTTGTCCAAAGCTTTGTTAACGGCATCCTTTTGCATTCGGCTTTCGGCTTTTTCCCATGTTTTCTCACCAAAGGTGGAATCGTCGTTTAAAATGTCGATGTATCGTGCCATTGGGCCTTCGCTTTCCTTTTTGGATGCTACAGCTGCAAAGCCGATTACCGATGGAGAGTTCTCCATTGTAAGCGTATATTTACCTGTGCGCCGTGCCATTTTATGCACCTCCGCAAAAAAATTGATATAACTATTCTTTGCGGTAATTGGTCAAATATACTGTTGAATAAGATGACAGCTTGATGTATTATAAAATGTATGGAAATTTTTGATATGATAAATTTATGGAGGTAGCATGGAATTTTTGAAAAGAAGCTGGGCGGAGATAAATTTGGATGCCCTTGAGTTCAACATTCAAAACATCCGTCGCCGACTTGACCCTAAAACAAAACTGCTGGGTGTAGTAAAAGCGGACGCTTACGGGCATGGTGCTCAGCATGTAGCCGAAGAAATGCTCAAGCTTGGCGCAGACTGGTTGGGAGTTTCCAACGCATACGAAGGGATTGCCCTGCGCAAAGGCGGTATAACCGATGTTCCAATTCTTAATTTTGGAATAACACCTCCCGAACTTGCAGGAGATATTGCAAAGTACCATATAACGCAAACAGTTTACAGTTGGGAGTATGCAAAAGCGCTTAATGCAGCTGCGGCAGAAAATCAGGTAGTTATTGACATTCATGTGAAAATAGATACAGGAATGTCAAGAATAGGCTTTGACGGCTTTGACTGTGATTTTGCTGTGAGTGAAATAGAAAAGATTGAGGGATTAAAAAACCTTAATCGTACAGGTATATTTACACACTTTGCACGCTCCGATGAAGATACTCCGGAATCGTCGCAATATACCAATGAGCAGTACCAACGCTTTATGAATGTTTGTGACGAATTGAGCAAGCGGGGACTTGAACTTGGTATACGCCATTGCTGCAACAGCGGTGCGGTTCTTAATCATCCCGAAATGCAGCTGGACATGGTGCGTCCTGGAATTATAATGTATGGAATGCATCCCGATGCCACAACCAAGGGCAAGCTGGAATTAAAGCCTGCAATGTCGCTTAAAAGTACAGTTAGTATGGTTAAGGAAATTCCGGCAGGGCGCAAGGTTAGTTATGGCGGAACATACGAAACAACTGCACCTACACGCATTGCAACCATTCCCGTTGGATATGCCGATGGTTATTCAAGACTGCTTTCCAACAAAAGCCGAGTTATAATAAACGGATGTTATGCGCCTGTAATTGGCAGAGTGTGTATGGACCAGATGATGGTTGATGTTACGGCCGTTCCAAATGTAGTGCGCGGAAGCGAGGTTGTGCTTGCAGGAAAAAGCGGTGAGCTTGAGGTTACCCTTGATGAGCTTGGCGGAATAATGGGTACGGTAAATTACGAAATATGCTGTATTGTAAGTAAAAGAATGCCAAGGGTATATCTTAAAAACGGCAAAACCATAGATATAATAGACCATATTCTGTAAAAACAAATAACTCCGTCCGATTTGGACGGAGTTATTATTGTTTTATCAGCCAACCATGATTTTTGCATCAGGAATAACTTCTTTTCTGCCAAGAGGGGTTTGGTGTGCAACCGCCAGCATGAACGATACCGGTCCTACACGGCCGAAGAACATGGTAAGGCAGAGTATTATTTTACCCGGAAGGGTTACCAAGGATGTTACCCCCGTAGTAACGCCGGTTGTAGAAAATGCGGAAACTGCTTCAAAAAAAGCGTCAATAACAGTGAGACCGTTTTCGGCAAGCGGCGTGGTCGCCAGCAGAACTGCTGACGAAAAACATACTAACAAAATGCCGCATATAAGAATGGTCATGGATTTGTAAACGGTGAGATGTGAAATTTTACGCCGTGCAATAATAGCATCGTTTTGACCGCGCGCCATTGATACAACAGTCATAAATAGAACAACAATGGTGGTAAGCTTTATACCGCCCCCTGTGGAGCCCGGTGCTACACCAATAAACATAAGCAGAATAGCAAGTGTTTTTGAAGCACCGCTTAGCGGAGTCAGCTCAATCGAATTAAAACCTGCGGTACGGCAGGTTACGGACTGGAAAAACGCAGCCATAATTTTTTCACCTGCCGAAAGATTTCCCATTGTTTGCGGATTTGACCATTCAAGCAGCAGAAAACCTATTGTACCTAAAAGGATAAGTACAGCCGTAGCAGCAATAACTATTTTTGTTTGCAGGTAAAGCTTGCGTGTTTTTTTGAACTGGACAATATTGTTCCAAACAATAAAGCCCAATCCGCCGAAGATTATTAAAAATGCAATTACAAGAGTTACCCAATAGCTGCCGGTAAAGGTGGTAAGCGATGAATACGGCTCAATAATACCAAACAGGTCAAAGCCTGCATTGCAGAATGCGGATATTGCAATAAATACGGACATAAATATTCCGTAAGAACCAAATTTGGGAACAAAGGCAAACGCAAGCAAAAACGCACCGATAAGTTCAAAAAACATCGAGTATGAAACAACTATGCGTACCATTTGGTAAAGGTCGGCAACATTTTCGGTGTTAACGGATTCTTTGGCAATCTGCATTGTGCGTATACCCATTTTTTTGCCTGCAATAATGTTAAAAAATGAGGCGAAGGTTACCAACCCCAAGCCGCCTATTTGAATAAGACAAATAATTACTGTTTGTCCGAAAACAGTCCAGTGTGTAAAGGTGTCGTACATAATAAGTCCCGTTACACAGGTTGCGCTTGTTGCGGTGAACAGTGCATCAATAAATGGTGTTGCCATGCCGTTTTTGGCGGCGGCGGGAAGTGTAAGCAGGAATGTGCCGAAAAGTATTACCAGTAAAAAGCTTATGGAGATAATGCGTGCCGGCGATGATGAGGCTAACAGATTTTTTTTCTTTTTTGCCACAACTGTTCACCCCTTTTTTACACGAAAATTTAAGAAATGCTGTCGGCAGAAGCAAAGTATTTTTTTGCTTCACGAATAAGGTGCTTGTCATTTTTAAATGTGACCATGTACAGGGCTTTGTCCATGTCTGCCCATGTAATTTCACGGATTTCTTCCTCCTGCATGGTGTACTCCTCGTACTGTGCTTTACCCAAAAAATAAACCACCTGTTTTTTTACATTCGGTTTTGGGTAATACTCCACAACATGTCTGAAACCTTCCTGAAGGTCGATTTGTATTCCGGTTTCCTCCATTACTTCACGCAAAGCAGTTTCGGTTTCGTTTTCACCGGCTTCAACATGACCTTTTGGGAAACACCAGTGTCCGCCGTACCTGTGCTTTACAAGCAGGAGTTTGTATTTATCATTATCTTTGCGGTACACCAATGCACCGCATGATTTTTCACGCTTCATGATACCTCCGCTGTTTTATACCGCTTATACAAAGCGGTCGGCACCCCTGAAAACAGTGTGCCGAAAGGGCTTTTTGCCCGAATTATACATTAATGATGCTTTAGGATATTACATATTAATATAACATTTTTTTAGGGTGTTTGAAAAGCCCATAACAAAACAAAAAGACGAATTGCAAAAAATATGTTTATATTATGTCCCGCTAAGATGATTTTACAGGACAAAAAAACAAGTTTTTTCTGCAAGTTGCATAGTTGCAGTAGCGATAAAACAGCTTTTTTTGTCCCTTTTTTTGTTAGGGGGAAACCGAAATAGATTTGATAACAAATTGATTGTTTTAAATAAACAAATGGGAGGCTGTATGTGTTGGGGAATTGTTGCAAGCTTACAAAAATGATTAAAGCAATGACCGAAAGGAATTTTTTGTTTCCTTGCGCGTAAAAATTTATAATTAAGGCAAGAGATAAAGACAAAGGATGTGCGGCAGATATGAAAAAACAAGGCTTTTCTACATATACAACCGTTGTAGTGGGTATGATGGCGGCAATGGTGTTTGTAACATCGGGTATGCGTATAGTTATCCCAATAGATATGGACAATGCAGCGGTGCATTTCGGCAATATATTCTGCCTGCTTTCGGGGATATTGCTTGGCGGTGTGCGCGGCGGTCTTGCAGCGGGAATTGGCTCGGCAATATTTGATTTAAGCAATCCGCTTTATGTAAGGTCGGCACCGTTTACATTTTTGTTTAAGTTTTTAATGGCATACACTTGCGGAAAAATTGCACACTCCGCCGGCAAAAACGGCGAAGACAAAAAACGCAATCTGATTGCAGGTGTGCTTGGACAAACGGTATACCTTGTTTTGTACTTGGGCAAAGGCTTCATAAGCAAAATGCTTGAAGGTGCTGTATGGCAGGCAGCTGCAATAGTACAGCTTGCAAAGCTTCCGGCATCGGGATTTAATGCGGTTGTTGCGGTTGCAGTATCGGTACTGCTTGCACCGATTTTCTTTACGGCAATGAAAAAATCGGGGATTTATCAAAAACTGTATTGTGCATAATTTTATAAAAAACACAAAGGCAGGGGCTGCTTCGGCAGTCCCTGTAATTTAATTGACAAATTAAATTGAGTCATGTAAACTTAATTATCGTTACCCAATGCCCCCTTAGTTAAATGGATATAATAAACCCCTCCTAAGGGTTAGTTGTGAGTTCGATTCTCGCAGGGGGTGCCAAAAGCCGAAAGTAAGCAGGC
>JAFYSU010000031.1 GCA_017559185.1 Oscillospiraceae bacterium | reverse complement strand
TTTGTTTCCTGTTGCCACAAAAACATAATCAGGGGCGAATTCTTTAATGTAATTTATGTCAACTGTTGTGTTGTAAACTGTTTTAATGCCAAGCTCACGGAAGGAGTCCACAGCATTTTTGCCGCAAAGTGCGTAGTCCTGTTTGCGTGGAGGAACAGCGGCAAGGTTCATCTGACCGCCAAGACGGTCCTCGTTGGTTACGAGTGTAACATCTGCACCGCGGCGAGCAGTGTTAATTGCTGCGTAAATGCCTGCAGGGCCACCGCCAACAACCAAAATGCGTTTTTTAGGGATTGGCGGAAGTGCATTAAGCAGGTATTCACGATTCATTTCGGGGTTTACGGTGCAGTCAACCTGAAGTGACTGCATAACTTTGTCAACACACTTGTTGCAGGACTGGCAAACATAGTAGGATTTGCCGTTTTGAATTTTGTTTACCATTTCAGGGTCAGCCATAAGACCACGACCGATTGTAACAAAATCGGTAATGCCTTTTTCAAGGATTGTTTCGGCAATGTCGCCGCTGTTAACACGACCTGCAAAGGAAACCTGTGCATGTTTTACCACGCGTTTTACGGCATCGGCAAAATGAGCATACGCAGCAGGATTTACATGATAGGTGGACAATGGAGCAGGTGCTTCGTTCCAGCCGTGGGTAACATTGAACAGGTCAACAAGTTTTTCGGAGTCAATAGCTGCTGCAAAAGCCTGACCGTCGGCAAGTTCGTAACCGCCCGGACACATGGAGGAAGGCGAAAAACGCAGCGAAAGCGGGTAGTCGGCTCCAACTGCTTCACGCACAGCACGGAGTGTTTCAAGACCAAAGCGCATACGGTTTTCGGTGCAGCCGCCGTATTCATCGGAACGCAGATTGGTATGAGGAGAGAAGAACTGACAAAGCAGATATCCGGAAGCAGCCGAAACCTCGATAATATCAACGCCTGCTTTAACACAGCGTTTTGCAGCTTCGGCATAGTCGTTTTGAACAGCTTTGATTTCATCTTTTGTAAGCTGATGAACTTCGTCACGATAGTATGGAGAAGGTACATTAAACGCACCTACCGGATGTGCACCGTTGAGTGTGTCTTCGTTGCCGTTGCGTCCGCAATGGAAAAGCTGAACCATAAGCTTGCTTCCGTTTGCATGTGCAATTTCAGCCATTTTTTCAATGTCGGCAATGTATTCATCGGATTCAATGCTGTGCATGTTGGCAAGACCGGCAAGAGAGTTGATTTTTGCCACAACGGAAATAACCGCAGCTCCGCCTTTTGCACGGCGCTCGTAATAAGCGTAATCCTGTTCGGTAAAATGACCGTCAGGAGAATAGCCCGTATGCATAGGTGCCATAAGAACACGGTTTTTAAGCTCCAGTTTGTTTATCTTGCCGGGAGTAAACAGCAAGTTATAATTTCCTTTCATGGGTGTATCATCTCCTCATTTTTTGCTGCAGCATTATGTATATAAAAAATAACTGTTTAACTTAAAAAAGTATACCATATAATCATAATCTTTACAAGAATTGTGCATAACTTTGGAAAATGCATCGGCAGTAATGTGTTTATATGCGGCCACCGTGAGGAACAAGAAATTTAAGAGCTTTTTCAGCTATTTCCAATGTAATGTGGGTATCGGTGAATATTTCACCGTCCATGCAAACAGTAAGCGGCTGTTCGGAGGTTATTTCCAACTTGCGGCAGCGGCGCAGAACAAGGTGCTGTCTTACCTTTTCGTCATCTATATGACCGCCGTTTTTGTAAATACCTATAAGTGGTGGAATTTTGTACAAAGGTAACTTTTTAACGGCACAAAAATCCATTAGTCCGTCGTTCACCTTGGCATAAGGTGCGGCATAAAAACCGCCGCCGTAGCTTACACCGTTTGCGGCAGACGCAAGCAAAAACGGCATGGTTATTTCTTCATTGTCGTCAAAGCGCAAGGTTGCATTGGAATACAAATTCCCTGCAAAACTGTACAGTACCGAGCAAGGGTAGGGTGCTTTATTTAATATTGGAACACGACGGAAAATGGACATATTTTTGCAGACCTCGGCATCGAACCCCATGTTAAAAATGTTTATTGCATAGCGGTTATCCCATTTTAAAAGGTCTATGTCGTAAAAAGTACCGTTTAAAAGGTTGTGCAGGTCCGTAAAGATTTCCATTGTGCCAAAGCTGCGAACAAAATCGTTGCCTGTACCGCACGGAAGCACGCCGACGGCTGTGTTGGGTTTTCCTACGGCACCTGTTATTACCTCGTTCAGTGTACCGTCGCCGCCGCACGAAACAAAGCAGCAATCTTCGGCTTCGGTGGGATAATTGCGAATAAATTCTATCGCATCTCCCGGTGCAGTGGTGATGTGCACATCAAACGGCAAGTTTCGCCGCTCAAGCACCGATGAAACGGTTTGTTTTAATACAGCGGAACGGTCGCTGCTGCCCGCAGCGGGATTTATTATAAATACATATTTCATTTAAATTACTCCCATGAAAAATGCTGAAAATTGTCAAATAAAAATAAATTAACGATATATTTAAAGGATAAACTTTGCCAATTACAAAGTCAAGGTGCAGGGTGGACGGGAATGTGCAAATAATGCGGTTTTTGCGGTAAAAGTTCTTGCAAAATAAGCGGGGTTGTGTTATGATGTCATGGTTAGATACTCAAATTGGGTATATTTCGTTTTGAAGACGATATATCCTGCCGGCTTACCGTACACGCCGGCAGGATAATCCGATACAAACAGTTTCGGCAGTTTAAAGTACGGGGAAAAGGAGCGAATTATGGGTATTTTTGAAATCATCTGCGGTATTGCACTTGTGCTTCTCGCAATCGTTGTTATAATCGTTGTATGCATGCAGGAAGGTAAAGGCGGCATGGGCGTTCTTGACGGCAGCGGCGGCGAAACCAACGACCGTTACAGCGGTAACCGTGCAAGAACCACCACAGAAATGCTTGTTCGTGCAACAAAAGGTGCAGGTACTGCAATGATCCTGCTCACCCTGCTGCTTGCAGTTGTTGGCGCAAGAATGTAATTTCAAATAAAAACCCTGCTGAGCATTAAACTGCAAGCAGGGCTTTTTTATTTTTAAAAATGTTTTGTATTGGGGAAATACCCCCATAATTTAAGGGAACAACTTCCCCAAGGAGGAAAAATAATGGCAGTATCAAATTTGCAGCAGCGTTTGGTAAAGGCTTTTAAGCAATATGGCAGAAAGCCTGTAACGCTCAAACTGCTTGAAAAAACCGCAAAGGTAAAAAAACATGAATATGCACAGTTTCGTGAAATATTAAGCGGCATGAAAAACGACGGCAAAATTATTGAAAAAAACAGAGCATATGTCTGGACCGAAAGCCTTGGCTGGATGTGCGGACAGGTGGTAAAGGTTACAGAATATTTCGGCTTTGCTAAGGTAGAGGGAATGGAAAGCGACCTGTTTTTGCCCGGACGACTTATGAAAGGTGCTATGCCGGGCGATACTGTTATGCTTAAACAAATACCCGGCCGCGGCGAGCGTCCTGAAGCCGAGGTCGTGAAAATATTGAATGCTGTGGAATATCGTTTTACAGGTGTTGCAGTGCGTGACAAACAAATGTGGATGGTAATTCCCGACAAAGGCACACGAATGGAAATACGCCTTGAGGGTGAAATTTCGGGCATTTCGGCAGGCGACAGGGTTCTTGCAAGAATAAGCCGCCGCGGTGACCGACATTACAGCCATCGTGCTGAATTGCTGGAGGTGTTCGGTAAAAGCAGCAGTTCGGCTGCAAGCTGTGAAGCTGTACTTGCAGCGCACGATGTGGTGACAGAATTTTCGCAGGAAGCAATCGAGCAGGCAAAGGAGCTTCAGGAAAGAGGAATACACCCCAAAGAAATTGCGCAGCGCCTTGACCTTCGTGATGAAATTATATTCACCATTGACGGTGCGGACAGCAAGGACTTGGACGATGCTGTTTCGATAGAAAAAACACCGAAAGGCTGGAAGCTGGGTGTGCATATTGCGGATGTAAGCTATTATGTTGGCAGCGGAACAGCTGTTGACAAGGAGGCTTATGAGCGCGCAACCTCCATTTATTATGCCGACAAGGTAGTACCAATGCTGCCTCGTGAGCTTTCCAACGGTATATGCTCGCTTAATCCGGGCGAGGACAGGCTTGCTTTTTCCGCACTTATGGAGCTTGACGAAAGAGGAAAACTTGTAAACTACCGCTTTGCAAAAACAATAATTCGTTCTGTGGTAAAGGGTGTTTACAGCGAAATAAACAGTATTCTTTCGGGCAAGCAAACGGAAGAAATCGAGAAAAAATATGAACCTGTAATCGAAAAAATAGCTCTTATGCAGCAGCTTGCCGACATTTTGACCGCAAACCGTTTTGCAAGAGGCGGAATGGACCTTGAATCTGCCGAGTCCAAAATAATAATGGACGAAAACGGCAAGCCTGTTGATGTGCAGCCCCGTGAAAGAGGAGTGTCCGAACGCATAATAGAAGAATTTATGCTTACGGCAAACACTGCTTGTGCATGCTTTGGTATTGAGTTGGACATTCCGTTTATATTCCGTGTTCACGAAAATCCACCCGACGAAAAACTCGCTCGCCTTAGTGAACTTCTGCGCAGCTTGGGATTATCGGTACAGGGTATCGAGCATAAGCCCTCGCAGCACAAGCTGTCACAGGTGCTGGATGCGGTAAAGGGAACAAAGCTTGAAATGATGGTAAACAACCAAATGCTGCGCACCATGGCAAAGGCGGAGTATTCTTCCAAAAACATTGGTCATTACGGCTTGGTACTTGATAACTATACACACTTTACTTCACCAATAAGACGATACCCCGACCTTATTGCACACCGTGAGCTCACACTCATGCTTACGGGCGGCAGCAAGGAAAAACTGTGCCGCCGCTATGAAAAATATCTGCCCGAGGCGTGTGACCACTGCACCTCAAGGGAAATTCGCGCTATGCAGATTGAACGCGAATGTGAGGACTGCTGCAAGGCGGAATACATTCTTGCACATGTGGGCGAGGAGTTTGACGGAGTAATTTCGAGCATAACCTCGTTCGGTATATATGTACAACTGCCAAACACAGTGGAAGGCATGATAAGAATTGACAGCCTGCCTGAGGGCGAATACATTTTTGACGAACTGACCACTCTTGAAGAGCGTTACAGCGGTGAAACCTACCGTGTGGGCG
>JAFYSU010000030.1 GCA_017559185.1 Oscillospiraceae bacterium | reverse complement strand
TAAAAAACCTGTATCGCAGATACTAAAAAAGTCAGTTGTTGAAGGGGAAAAATGAGTAAAAGGTATTCTTTTTGTAGAGTTAATTGTAAAAATTACCAACAAAAGCAAGCGGATTAGTTGTATGTATAAAAAATGTAAGAAAGTGCATCTGCACGGTAGATTTTTAATATAGAGTAATGTATAATTTAAGAGTTAAATTTTTATACTGTAAGTGTAATAGAGTGGGTTTAGGCTTAAAGTGCGGATTAAATTAAAAAAGCCTAAATTTGAATTGTATGTGTTCGGTCAGCTTACAGTAGAGTGGAGAGGAAAAAATGAATAGTGAGGGTGCAGTAAGAAATAAAATTTTGATTGCTGTTGCTCGCGAGGATGACCGTAACTTTCTTAAAAATATGCTGAAGGAAGATTACGAACTGCTTGAAGCATCGAGCGGAACACTTGCCGGTACCATGCTGCTTCAGTATGGAAGAACGCTCGATTTAGTTCTGTTGGATATCGTCTTGCCTGATATGCACGGATTTAAAATTATCGAGCAGATGCGTCGTTACGGTTTAATGGGCAAAGTGCCTGTTGTGATTATTTCGTCAGCTCAAACTTCGTACGAGCTTGAAAAAGCGTACGAGCTGGGTGTGGCGGATTTCATAGGGTTGCCTTTTGACGAGTACATGGTCAAATGCAGAATAAGAAATACAATAGCACTTACAAAAAGACAAAGAAAAATGGAGACCTTGGTTGAGCTTAATGTTGCCGAAAACGAAAAGATGAGCAACATGCTTGTTTCCATTTTGAGCCATATTGTAGAGTTTCGCAACTGCGAAAGCGGAATGCATGTTATGAACATTCACGGCATTACCGAGGTGCTGCTCAAAATACTTGCGTCAAAAACAGGTCAGTATCAAATAAATGAAAAAACAGCATCGCTTATAAGCACAGCTTCAGCGCTGCACGACATTGGTAAAATAGCCATACCGGACAAGATACTCAATAAACCCGGCAGACTTACCGATGACGAATTTTCAATAATGAAAACTCATTCCAACATGGGTGCCAGCATTTTGCTTGACCTTCCTTTTTACAAGGACGAGCCACTCATAAAAACTGCTCAGGAAATATGCCGTTGGCATCATGAGCGTTTTGACGGTTCGGGTTACCCAGACGGCTTGGCTGGCGGCGAAATTCCTATTTCTGCGCAAATAGTTTCGATTGCCGATGTTTACGATGCACTTACCAGTGAACGCGTTTACAAAAAAGCATTTTCACATCAGCAAGCAATGCAGATGATTTTCCGTGGAGAATGCGGTGTGTTCAACCCTGTTTTGCTTGAGTGCTTGCAGTCGGCTGAGGATGAAATACAAAAGGTAGTACACCTTGGAATTTATAATGACTTTAACGACCAGCAGCAGTTTTATGGTGCAGGTCAAAGGCTTAGTAAAAGCGATTTGATTATTGCGTAGAATGATAAAAAATAAACTACCAATATTGTATACATTCCGTTGAAATGAATGTATGCCTGTGGTATACTGAACCTATAAGCGAGTGCTGTTATTGCTGAAGCTTCGGGTTTTCCAATGTATTAAGGATGACAGCGTTAATACCCAACGGTGTCGTTCTGAAAAATATGGGAATTACCCGAAAAACAAGGCGATTGCGGCTGATAGGACATAATGACTTAGCAGCTCCCTGTGCCTATGCGGGTACGGGGAGCTTTTTGTTTGCAGGTGTTCTGATTTTTTTGCCTGCCCTTTTGAAAAAAGGCTGAAAATCAGCCGAAGGAAAGGAAATAACCGTTATGATGAAAAATTTGATAGACAAATTGTACGATGAGCGCACACTGCCTCGTGAGGAGATGCGAACACTTCTTGAAAATTATACCCCCGAAGACAGGGAATACCTTTTTGCGCTTGCACGCCGCAGGCAGCTGCAGTACTATGGCAACAAGGTGTTTACACGCGGCTTAATTGAAATATCCAACTACTGCAAAAATGACTGTATCTATTGCGGAATACGCCGCAGCAACCGAAATGTGCAGCGTTATCACCTGAACAAGGAGGATATACTGGAATGCTGCAAGGCTGGCTATGAATGGGGTTTCCGCACATTTGTTATGCAGGGCGGTGAAGACGGAAAATATACCGACGATTATATGTGCGATATAATTTCTGCAATAAAATCTCAATACCCCGATTGTGCAGTAACCCTTTCGTTGGGGGAACGCAGCCGTGAATCGTATCAAAGAATGTTCGATGCAGGTGCCGACCGCTACCTGTTAAGACACGAAACCGCTACCGAAAGCCATTACAGCCGTCTGCATCCGGAAGACCAGCTGCTGTCCACCAGAATAAAATGTCTGTACGACCTCAAGGATATAGGTTATCAAGTAGGTACTGGATTTATGGTTGGTTCTCCGTATCAAACAACCGATAACCTTCTCAACGACTTGGAGTTTATACAAAAGCTTCAG
Source organism: Oscillospiraceae bacterium (assembly GCA_017559185.1). GTDB lineage: Bacteria > Bacillota > Clostridia > Oscillospirales > Ruminococcaceae > RGIG7389. The sequence continues at coordinate 55,269 of JAFYSU010000030.1, read as the reverse complement.
CCTGAAATGATAGGTATAGGCCCGTTTATTTCGCATAAGGATACTCCTTTTAAAGATTGTGCCAACGGCACTGTGGGAATGACACTGTTCCTTATGGGTATTTTGCGTTTGATGAATCCAAAAGCACTTATCCCTGCTACAACGGCTTTGGGAACAATTCAAGACGGAGGACGAGAGCTTGGAGTGCTTGCGGGAGCAAATGTAGTTATGCCTAACCTTTCGCCTGTCGATGTAAGAAAAAAATACATGCTTTACGACAACAAGCTTTGCACCGGTGATGAAGCAGCCGAAAGCTGTGCAGTGCTTAAAGCAAGAATGGAAAGAATAGGATACCAAGTGGTTTCCGAACGCGGCGACCATGTAGACAAATAAAAACAAAACCCGCAGCACTGCTGCGGGTTTATTGCTTAGTCCAATAAACTTTTGAAGAAAAATGTTGAACACAAACGGTTAATGAAGTAAACTTTTATAAAACATTTAACCGTTAAAAATTGAAAGGCAGTGCAGTAATGAAAGAAAAAACAAAAGCACAGCTCATGTGGGAGCTGTTCAGTGTTTTTGGTAAAATAGGCGCATTTACCTTTGGTGCGGGAATAGCCATGATACCGCTTATCGAGGAAGAAACTGTGCATAAAAAACATTGGATAACCGAAACCGAGCTGCTTGATATGATAGCCATTTCAGAATCGACACCGGGGCCTATATCGGTTAACACCGCAACATTTGTGGGGTGTCGTGTTGCGGGCTTTGGCGGTGCGGCGGCTGCTACCGTTGGACTTGCACTTCCCCCAACATTAATAATTATTATAGTATCTTACTTCCTTGCGGCATTCAGTTCGAACCCTTGGCTTAATGCTGCATTTTCTGGGATAAGGGCAGGAGTTGTACTGCTTACGCTGAATGCGGTTAAACGCTTATCCAAAAACTGTCCGCGCAATATGTTTGGTGCGGTAATGCTTGCAGCGGCGTTTTTACTTGCAACCTTTACCGATGTGGAATTTGTACTTCTTATAGTGGCAGCAGTAATAGCTGGCATTGTTTACAATGCGTTTGCTGCAAATGGAGGAGAGGGGGATAAAGGATGATTTATCTTGAGTTATTTCTTACCTTCTTTAAAATAGGCGCAATTACATTTGGCGGCGGTTACGCAATGATACCAATGATAAGCGCAGAGGTTCAGGCACACAACTGGATGAGCTTGGAGCAGCTTGTAAACTTTATTGCGGTTGCGGAGTCCACACCGGGGCCTTTTGCGGTTAACATAGCAACTTTTGTCGGTGTAAGTCAGGCGGGTATTGCGGGAGCATTTTGTGCAACAGCAGGAGTTATTCTGCCGTCGTTCATAATAATACTGCTTATTGCCCGAGGATACGAAAAATTTCAAAAAAACAAGTATGTGCAGCATGGATTGTATGGTTTGCGTCCGCTTATGGTTGGTATGATTGCATCTGCGGTGCTGTCCATAGCGGGGCCGACATTCTTTCCCAACGGTGTTTTGAATGGCTCACCTGATATAAAAGCGGTAGTTATATTTGCAGCTCTGTTTTTAGTAACAAGATTTAGGAAGATACACCCAATCGCATTAATTGCAGCAAGTGGGGCAGCTGGAGTTGTGCTGTATGGACCACTGTAATTTTTGCACATATTTGCAGACTAAAAAAAGCTGAAAGCTATCGCAAAAAACAGCAAAAATATTATTGACAAACACGGGGCGGGGCTTTATAATATTGTCTGTGACGAAATGGTTATGAGGGGATAGTACGCCCTTATGGCGATTTTTACAGGGTAAATCACTCCCCATGAAAGGAAATCCTATAATGAAGATTGACTTGAAAAGACTCTTTGACACCGTTGGTTCAAAGGTGACCATTAATGAGTCCCTTGACATGAGCGATGTAACGGAGTGGGGTGTAAAGCCTTTTGTTCAGCCGGTACGCATTGAAGGTACTGTGAAGAACAGAGCCGGAGTTGTTACTCTGGAGTATACGGCTTACCTCAGTTATCGAATCCCTTGTGACCGCTGCCTTGTTCCGATTGAGCACAAAGACCAAGAGCTTAGCTTTGAACATACCGTTGTGCGTGAGCTTAATCAAGCTGATGACGATGACTATGTTGTTTTGCCCGACGGGCTTTTGGATTTGGATGAACTGGCGACATCAGACATTATACTTGAGCTACCAATCAAGAATGTTTGCTCAGAAGGCTGCAAAGGGCTGTGTCCGCACTGCGGTACCAACCTGAATGAAAAGTCATGCGGATGCAAAAAGCCAACCGATTCCCGTTGGGATGTGTTGGACCAACTGCTGAAGCAGTAATAGGGTGGAAAACCCAAAAAATAATATTAATTAAGATTAAGGAGTGCTGAAAATGGCAGTACCAAAGAGAAAACTTTCTCATGCTCGTAAAAACAAAAGACGTTCCAGTGTTTGGAAACTTGACACACCTGCTTTCTCTACCTGCAGCCATTGCGGCGAGCTGAAAGCTCCTCACAGAGTATGCGGCAACTGCGGTTACTACAACGGCAGACAGATCATCAACAAAGAAGCATAATCAAGGTTTCACTTGACTAAGGAGTAGAGGAGGAGCAATCCCCCTCTGCTTTTTTTATGTATGATATGGACTGTGCGGGGATACAATTTTTATTGTTGGCTCAGTAAAAAATATGGGTTCTAAAGCAGGAAGGAGATGATGACTTGGCAGTTAAAATTACAGGTATAGATGCAGGCTCGCCTGCGGAAAAGGCAGGAGTAAAAGCCGGAGAAACGCTGGTGAGCATCAACCAGAATCCTATTACGGATGTTCTGGATTATCGTTTTTATATGTTCGACAGTCATCTGTCACTGCTGCTTATGGGGCAGGACCGTTCGCTTCGTACAGTGGAGTTGGACAAGGAAGAATATGACGACTTGGGACTGGAATTTGAAACATTCCTAATGGACAAGCAGATGGGCTGCCATAACAAGTGTATATTCTGCTTTGTGGACCAAACTCCAAAGGGTATGCGAAAAAGCCTTTACTTTAAGGACGACGATACAAGAATGTCATTCTTGTTCGGAAGCTATACCACGCTTACCAACCTTAAAGAAGAGGATATTCACAGGATTATAAAAATGAAAATAAGCCCCATAAACATTTCCGTACACACAACAAACCCCGAACTGCGTGTAAAAATGATGGGGAATAAAACTGCCGGCGAAAAGCTGAGATTTATTAAGATGCTTACTGACGGCGGTATAAAGGTTAACAGCCAGTTGGTGCTGTGTCCCGGAATAAACGACGGTGAAGAGCTTGAACGAAGCATGGCTGATTTGGCACAGCTTACACCAAACCTGCAAAGCATAGCGGTTGTTCCTGTTGGCATAACAAAACACCGTGAAGGATTGTTCCCGCTTACAGTTTACGACAAGGAAGGCGCAAAACGCGTTGTTGAAACGGTTGAAGCGTACGGTGAAAGATTTTTGAAGGAGCATGGTGAACGAATTACCTATGCTGCGGATGAATTTTACCTTAAAGCGCAGCTGCCAATTCCAACGGCAGAATTTTACGGAGAATTTGCTCAGCTTGAAAACGGTGTTGGGATGATGGCACTGATGGACGATGAATTTACCGCGGCACTTGAGGATGCCGAGGACAGCGGTGAAATTGTTAATGCTACCGTTGCCACAGGCACGGCAGCTTATGATTTTATCTGCGGTCTGGTTGAACGCGCTAAGGAAAAATTTACGGGCTGTAATGTTCAGGTAAAAGCAATAACCAACGACTTCTTTGGGCATGAGGTAACGGTTGCTGGTCTTGTTACAGGGCGTGACCTTACCGCACAGCTGGCAGGAAAAGAGCTTGGCGAAAAGGTTATCATACCAAGCTGTATGCTTCGTCATGAGCAGGACAGATTTTTGGATGACATGACCTTGGAAGAAGCCGAAGAAAAGCTGGGAGTTCCCATTCAGGTTATAGAAAATGACGGATATCTGTTCTTGGATGCCGTTACAATAAAAGATTTTTAAGACGCAGGGAAAAGGAGGTACATTATGGCTAACAGACCAATAGTAGCGGTGGTAGGTCGTCCGAATGTGGGCAAATCCACCTTGTTCAATAAATTGATTGGTCAGCGTCTTTCCATAGTGGAAGACACACCGGGTGTTACCCGTGACCGTATTTATGCACCATGCGAATGGCGCAGCAAGGAAATAATGCTGGTTGATACAGGCGGTATTGAACCGTTTTCCGATGATATAATCCTTTCGCAGATGCGCCGTCAGGCACAGCTTGCAATTGACAGTGCAGAGGTAATAATCCTTGTTACCGATGTTCGCACAGGTGTTACCGCAAACGACGAAGAAGTAGCTACAATGCTGCTTAAAAGCGGAAAACCGATTGTTTTGTGTGTAAACAAGGTTGACGGCTTGGGCGATGTTCCGCCTGAATACTATGAATTTTACAATCTTGGTCTTGGTGACCCAATTGCCGTTTCGTCCACTCATGGTCATGGAACAGGCGATTTGCTGGATGCAGTTTACGACCTGATTGACTTTGACAAGGAAGAAGAATACGACGACGAATACATTAAGGTTGCTGTTATTGGCAAGCCTAATGTAGGAAAATCCTCCCTTGTAAACAGAATTGCAGGCGAAGAAAAGGTTATAGTTTCCAACATTGCAGGTACTACCCGTGATGCTACCGATACTGTTATCGACAACGAATTCGGCAAATATGTGTTTATTGACACTGCGGGTATTCGCCGTAAAAACAAGGTTGAAGAAAGCATTGAGCGTTACAGCGTACTGCGTTCTTACATGGCAATTGACCGTTCGGATGTTTGCGTAATTATGATAGATGCTACCGAAGGCTTTACCGAGCAGGACAGCAAAATTGCAGGTTATGCTCACGAGCAGGGCAAAGCAAGCATTGTAGTTGTAAACAAATGGGATGCTGTTGAGGATAAAGACGGCCGTACCATGGACGAATACCGCAAAAAACTGGAACAGGATTTTTCCTTTATGTCCTATGTTCCGTTCCTTTTCATATCCGCAAAAACAGGACAGCGTGTAAACAAGCTGTACGAAATGATTAAATTTGTGCATGAAAAGAACGCTATTCGTGTTTCCACAGGTATGCTTAACGATATGCTTTCCTACGCAACTGCACGAGTACAGCCGCCTTCCGACAAGGGCAAGCGTCTGAAGATTTATTACATGACTCAGGCTTCAACAAAACCGCCTACATTTGTTTGCTTTGTAAACAAGGCGGAGCTGTTCCACTTCTCCTACAAGCGTTATCTTGAAAATCAAATCAGGGAAACCTTTGACCTTACAGGTACACCTGTAAGAATGATAACCCGCGAAAAGGGCGAAAAGTTTAATAAATAATCCAAAGCAGGGAACGGCTGTGCTGTTCCCTGCTTTTTTGCAAAAATTTACAAAATATACACAAACTCGCGGGAAGAAAACAACAATATTATGCGGTGTTTAAGGGGGAATTTCGTCTGATTTGCCTGAAAATTTTAGTGCAGATTTACCTTGTATGCAGCCGAATAATGTAATATTTCTTGAAAATATGTGTACGGCATGCTACAATAAACGCACGCTATGTTTGAAAGGAGGCGGAATTTAGTGATGTTTTTTGCAATTTGGAAGCCGCTGTTGTTTACTGCGGTAGTCGCTTACCTGCTTGGGAGCGTAAACTTTGCAATAATAGTGTCCCGCCTGAAAGAAAAAGATGATATTCGCCGTCATGGAAGCGGAAATGCCGGAGCTACCAATATGATGCGTACCTACGGAAAAACAGCTGCCTACATGACAGCATTGGGTGACTTTACAAAAGGCTTGCTTGCTGTGGCTTGCTGCCGTTACTTCTTCCAAGGGGTTGAAGGTCTGCCTTTTGACCCTGCATACATTGCAGGTTTGTTTGCTTTACTTGGGCATTTGTATCCTTTATATTTTGGTTTTAAGGGTGGTAAAGGTGTTCTTACTTCGCTCAGTATAATTTTTATTGTAAACCCAATGGTATTTGTGGCTTTGCTTGTTGTTTTGCTGCCGCTGCTGTTCATTAAAAAGATAGTTTCGTTGGTTTCGGTAACAGGAGCAGTGCTGTTCCCAATATTTACCTTTATTTCTTGCGTTATAATGAACAAGCCGCCTTTTTATGACACAATATTTGCAGCAGTGTTTGGTATTATCGTATTAATAAAGCACAGAAGCAACATAAAGCGTCTTATGAACGGCACGGAGTCGAGTTTTAAAAAGAAATAAAAAAATCACTCCCCCTGCGGCAGATGACCACAGGGGGAAGTTTGTATAAAAAACTATTGTAAAGGAGAACAGAGTAAATGGCAAGAATTGCTATATTGGGTGCAGGCGGATTTGGTATTTCGCTCGGTGTTTTGTTTAACAGCGAAGGTCACGAGGTAAGTATTTGGTCGCATCGTGCACAGGCGGTGGAAATGCTTGTTAGTGAAAGGGAACACAAAAAACTTCTGCCGGGAATAAGAATACCTGACGACATAGTTATAACAGGCGATATTGCCTGTGCAGCGCATAAGGACATAGTTGTTATTGCTACGCCATCCAAAGCCGTTCGCGAAACCTGCAAGCTCATAGCACCGCTGCTGGACAAAAACACAACCGCTGTGTGTATTTCCAAAGGTCTTGAGCAGGAAACACTGAAGGATATGTACGAAATAATGACGGAGGAGCTTTCCTGCCATGCGGTAATACTGTCCGGCCCGTCGCATGCCGAAGAAGTGGGCAGAGGTGAGGTTACTACCGTTGTGGCGGCTTCAAAAAACCGCAAAGCTGCCGAATATATTCAGCATACACTCATGAACAATGTGTTCCGCATTTATGTAAGCGACGATGTTGTTGGTGTTGAACTTGGCGGAAGCCTTAAAAATGTTATCGCACTTGCAGCGGGTATATGTGACGGTTTGGGTTTGGGTGACAATGCAAAAGCGGCATTGATGACACGCGGACTTGCGGAAATAGCAAGATTGGGTGTTGCAATGGGCGGCAAGCAGGAAACCTTTGCAGGATTAAGCGGTGTAGGTGATTTGATTGTTACCTGCACAAGTATGCATTCCCGTAACCGCCGTGCAGGTATTTTGATAGGCAAAGGTGCAACTGCTGAACAGGCTGTGGAGCAGGTGGGAATGACCGTTGAAGGAATAGGAAGCACCAAAACCGCATACCTGTTGGCGGAAAAAATGGGTGTTGAAATGCCAATAACCCAGCAGATGTACAAGGTTATATTTGAAAATAAATCTGCAAGAGATGCAGTAAAAGAGCTTATGGGCCGTCCCGGTAAAAGTGAAAGCGAACCAACTTGGATTGGTGACGACAAAAAAGAATACATTAACATTCAGCTGTGAATTGTAAAAACAAAAAAAGCCCTGTCAAACGACAGAGCTTTTTTTGCTGTATCATAATTTGAAATTAGATAGCACGTGTAACTTTGTTGGAACGCAAGCAGCGGGTGCAGGCGTGGATGTGGCGAGGTGAGCCGTCTACAATCGCCTTAACGCGCTTAACATTTGGTTTCCATGTTCTGTTAGAACGTCTGTGAGAGTGGGAAACCCTAATTCCGAAAGTGACACCTTTACCGCAGATGTCGCATTTTGCCATGTGTCTGCACCTCCTTGATTTGGGCAATTTAATAACCCGAAAAAATTTAAATGCATGAGAGAATAACCCATGCAAAGTCAACATTGGTATTCTATCAGATTTTTAAAAGAAAAGCAAGCTTTTTTTTCGGACTATTTTAAGGAAATATTAAAAAAAGGTGAATTTCCTGTCCGTTCGGGGGTTTTTTCTTGTAATTAAGCCTTGGTGGCTGTATAATTTAGTATATTATAGCATCGAGTGCAGATTCATGCAATACACATGAACACACAAATATTAAACATTTTGTATAATAAAAGTGAACTATACAAAATGTCGAACAATGCTGTTTGTTGTACAGCTTTATTGGAGGTAGCATTTTTGAGAATAAATTGGTTTACAGTTTTAATTTTAGTGCTTATTGCGAAAAGCATTATGCAGATGGATTTTTTACAGGTTTTCTGCGGTGCGTTGGTAGTGTTTACCTGTTTGCCCGTTCATGAGTTTGCACATGGCTACATGGCAAATAAATTGGGCGACCCCACAGCGGAAATGCAAGGGCGTTTAACACTTAACCCTTTTGCACATCTTGATTTTGTTGGTACTATAATGATATTGTTCATGGGCTTTGGTTGGGCAAAGCCTGTGCCTGTTAACCCAAGATATTTCCGAAATGAACGCGCAGGAATGGCAATGACAGCTTTTGCAGGTCCGCTTGCCAATTTGATAATGGCTTTTATTGCAACCGTAATGCTGCGCTTTGCTTATTATCCTTACGCACTGAACAGAGCATGGTGGGCAGAGCCTGTTTTTGTTATACTGCAAACGCTTGTTATAATCAATGTATCGCTTGCATTGTTTAATCTTTTACCTGTGCATCCGCTGGACGGCAGCAGAATACTGGCGTATTTTCTTCCAACGCACTGCAACAGATGGATAGAAGAACATTCCGAAATGATATCGCTTGTAATGATGGCAGTTATCTTCCTTACGGATTTGGTAAGTGTACCGCTGTCGTGGCTTGCAGGCCATGTTTTTGACCTGCTGCTTTTAATGACGGAATTTATTGACCCCTTTGCCAGAATGATTGCAGGAGGTTGATGATGGAGCATCTTTCGTTTAAAGTTGCAGAGGTTGAAGGGCCGCTTGACTTGATATTGCAGCTTATAGCCAAGCACAAGCTTGATATTTTTGATATTGATATTTCCGAACTGCTAAAGCAGTATCTTGCCAAGATACAAGAGTGGCAGGAACAAAACATGGAGGTTGCAAGCGAATTTTTGCAGATGGCATCACGCTTGGTTTACATTAAGTCGTTAAGCTTGCTGCCGCGTCAAGAAGAGCTTGAGGAACTTAAAAAAGAGCTTACAGGTCAGCTTATAGAATACAGTGTATGCAAGCAGGTTTCACTTCTTTTAAGGGAAATGTGCACCGGTATGGACATAGTGGTAAAGCCTCCCGAAAAAATGCCGCCTGAAATGCTTTTGTATTCACGATCCCACACAGTGGACGAGCTTTTGCAGGCGTATAAAGGTGTAGCGGTCAAAAATGTGCGTCGCTTACCGCCGCCTGCCGAAACCTTTGAGCCGTTGGTAACACGCAGGGTAGTTTCGGTAGGAAGTAAGCTTACTCTTATTTTAAACAGACTTTACAAACACAAAAAGCTAAGATTTGCGGCTATTTACAAGGAAGGCGGCAGCCGTTCCGATTTGGTAGCGTCATTTTTAGCAATACTTGAACTGGTAAAGGACAAGCGTGCCATGGCGGTGCGTGAAAACGGCGAGGATGTTTTGCTGTCGTCCATGAAAACAGACGATGAATGGAAACGCCCGATGGAAATAACATCAGAGGAAGGGGAAGACGCTTAAGGTGAACTTAAAACAGTTAAAAAAAGAAATGCTTGCTATTTTGTTTGCAGCAGGTGAACCGGTTGAAGCAGCAAGAATAGCTGCAGCGATGAATGTTGACGAGGAAACGGTTTACAAAACATTTTTGGCAGTCAATGATATGCTTGACGAGGCATTTCCCTTTACGGTGTTGACATTGGGAAGCAGCTACCAAATGGTAGTTGGCGACGCATACAGCGGTGTTGTGCGCAGTGCGTTGGAAAGCCGAAGAGCAGCACCGTTAAGTCAGGCAGCAATGGAGGTTCTTGCAATAATTGCCTATAACCAGCCTGTTACAAAATCATTCATAGAGCAGGTACGAGGTGTGGACAGCTCAAGCGTTGTAAACTCTTTGGTGGAAAAAGGTCTTGTGGATGAAGCGGGGCGCCTTGAGCTTCCGGGAAGACCCCTTGCCTACGCTACAAGTCCGCACTTTTTGAGGACCTTTGGTATAAGCAGTCTGGCGGACCTTCCGGCAGTTCCTTCGGCAGAGCGTTCGGCTGAAGGCTTTGCTATCGAGGAAGAGTAAGCTTATCGGGAGGGACTAAAGCGATGTCGGTAATAAAGCTGATTTTGCTGGCGATGTTGGTGCTGCTTGTCGCGTTAATGATAGTTCCGACAGTGCTTTTTGTACAGGGCAGCGGCGAAAAATGGCTTGTGCGGCTTAGGTTATTTTGCTTTTGGCTGAATATTTACCCAACGGAAGAAAAAAAGAAAAAAGCTCCGCAAAAGCAAAAAACGAAAAAACCGGCACCAAAGCAAGCCGAACAGCCACAACCTCAAAAGAAACAGGACATCAAGCAACTGCTTCCGCTAATAATGGATGCTGTGCACAATGCGGGAAAGCCGCTGAGGATGATACTCAAAGGCTTTACACTGTACCAAGTAAGGCTTGATATGCGCATATGCGATGAAGACCCCGACCAAGCCGCAATTTCTTACGGCAGAATGAATGGCTATGTTTACGGTGCAATGGCTACCGTAAAAAATATGATAAAGGTTAAAGATACAAAAATTTGCTTGGTTTCGGATTTTACACCCGATGCCGAAAGTTCGTTTAATGTAAGCGCAAAACTTAAGGTAAGACCTGCTGTACTGCTTGCAGCGGCAGCGGTATTCGCTTTCGGTTTTGTACGAAGCATACTCAAACGGCAGAAAACACAAAAAACACAGGAGGCGGCAGCTAATGACAATGACAAGGCAGCAGGCGCTTGCTCTGCTTAAAGAGTACAATAAAGAACCGTTTCATCTGCTCCATGGGTTTACTGTGGAGGGGGTAATGGGATGGTTTGCCGAACAGCTTGGATATGGCGGTGAAGCGGATTTTTGGAGCATGGTGGGTCTTTTGCACGATGTGGATTTTGAATGTTATCCCGACCGTCACTGTCAGGAAGCTCCGCGTATTTTAAAGGAAGCGGGTGCATCTGACGAAATGATACATGCGGTGTGCAGTCATGCATACGGTTTGTGCAGTGATGTTAAACCCGAACATCAAATGGAAAAGGTGCTTTTTGCCTGCGATGAGCTTACAGGGCTTATTGGTGCGGCAGCAAGAATGCGTCCTTCAAAAAGTGTGTCTGATATGGAGCTTTCCAGTCTTAAAAAGAAATTTAAGGATAAAAAATTTGCAGCAGGCTGCTCGCGTGATGTTATAATACAAGGTGCCGAAATGCTTGGCTGGGAACTTGATTATCTGCTGGAGCAAACAATACTTGCAATGCGTTCGTGCGAAGAACGAGTTAACAACGAAATGCAGTCTTTATAACATAAAAAAACGGAGGATAATAAAATGAGCGAACAGATAAATAACATAATGAATACCACAATGGGCAACCTTAAAAACTTTATTGATATTAATTCTGTTGTGGGTGACCCAATTACCACTCCCGACGGTACTACAATTATTCCTGTAATAAAGGTAAATGTAGGCTTTGCAAGTGGTGGCTCCGACTTTGCGTCCTCCAAACCGAAGGATAATTTCGGCGGTGGCGGCGGCGGCGGAATAAGCATTACACCAATTGCTTTTCTTGTTGTTAAGGACGGTAATGTTCGTCTGCTTCAAACCAGCAAAAATGTAACCTCCGCAGACAAAGCGGTGGACATGATGCCTGAAATGGTGGACAAGGTAAGCAGTCTGTTCAACAAAAATAAAAATACCGATACAGCAAACTCCGAAACACTTTAATAATTTATGAAAAAGCAGCATCGTGAAAGATGCTGCTTTTTTGATACATAAAACCGTTGGTATGAGGCATAAGCTGATTACAGCTTGTTAAATGATATGGGAGGTAGTAGCGGCTATGCTTGGCAAACGATTTTGTTTTAAGATTTTACACCTAATTGCGGTGTTAACTGCTGCTGCAGCAATGACAGTGCAGGCAGCGGCATGGCCTCAGCCTGACATTGACCCCGTAAAGGCTAAAGGCTGTGTTGTTATAGAAAAGAACACAGGCAGAATATTGTATGCCTGTTCAGCTCACGACAGGCTGCCAATGGCAAGCACAACAAAGATAATGACAGCTATGCTAACTCTTGAGCAGCCAAAGCTGGACGAATGGTTTACTGTGGACAGTGGTGCAATACATGTCGAAGGCTCGTCCATGGGGCTGCAGGAGGGCGACAGCGTAACTTTGCGAGCGTTGGTGTATGGCATGCTGCTGCCAAGCGGAAACGATGCTGCAAATGCCGCAGCGGTGCGAATAGCGGGCAGTATACCTGACTTTGTGCAGCAAATGAATTTGCGTGCGCAGGAGATTGGCCTTGAAAATACACACTTTGTAACGGTGTCGGGTCTTGACGATGACAACCATTATTCCACAGCCTACGACATGGCGGTGTTGACTGCCTATGCAATGCAGAATCCCGAATTTACACGAATAGCAAGCATGAGTGATGCACGGCTTGAATTTGGTAATCCGCCATATAAGCGTTGGCTTAGCAATACAAACAAGCTGCTTGAACGATATGACGGGTGTGTTGGGGTGAAAACAGGCTTTACCGATGCTGCATACCGCTGCTTGGTTTCGGCTGCCGAAAGGAACAATGTTACGCTGATATGTGTAACACTGAACTGTGCAGATGATTGGAATATACATTCCAATTTGTACGACAGGTATTTTGCACAGCTTTCGGCAAAGGATTTTACACCGCATGATGATGAAATGCAGGTTTCGGTTATAGGCGGAAATGTTTTAAAGGTTAGGGCAGAATGTATGGAAAAGCCTGTTATCCCCCTAAAGGCAGGGGAAGCCGAACGCATACAGCAAAGGCTCGAGCTTTCACGCCTTGAATTTGCACCTGTAAGCCGGGGAGAATATCTTGGAGAATACAAATTATTCATGGACGGTAAGGAAATTTTCAGTACGCCAATAGCAGCAGCGGAGGATGCGGTTTCCATTATGCCGCCAAAAGCAAAAAATAATATTTTACAAAGGATAAAAGCCTTTACAAAGGCTTTATTTTAGGGTAAACTGTTAGTCGTTCAAAAAAAGAGGTTCGTCCAATGGACTAATACCTCGTATGCCGTGCCTTTGAAAAAAGGCCTGACCGTCGTGAGACAGACAAGGAGAAAAAATATGGAAATCAGAATTCAGAAAGTGCTTTCGGACAATGGTATTGCTTCTCGCCGTAAAGCAGAACAGATGATTGAGGAAGGCAGAATAAAAGTAAACGGCCGTCCTGTGAAATTGGGCGATAAGGTAGACCCTGTAAAAGATATTATTTCGATTGACGGGGAAAATTTGGCAGTAAGAAAAAATGTCCAGAAATACTACTTTATGCTCAACAAGCCAAGGGGTTACATCACTACTCAAAGCGACGAAATGGGCAGACGCTGCGTTGCCGATTTGATGGCTGAAACTCCTGTAAAGGTTTACCCAATTGGCAGACTGGACAAAAACAGTGAAGGTGCGCTGCTGTTTACAAATGACGGCGAATTTGCCAACATGATTATGCACCCAAGCCACCACATTTCCAAAACCTACCGTGTAACTGTTCGTCCTGACATTAAGGATGACCAGATGGTACAGCTTGCTTCCGGTGTTGAAATTGACGGAAGAATGACTGCGCCTGCGCAGGTAAAGGTGCTGGAAAAAGAAAACGGCAGAGTAGTTCTTCAGATGACCATTTACGAAGGACGCAACCGCCAGATACGCAAAATGTGTGAAGCAGTTGGACTCGAGGTTGCTCGTCTTAAACGAGTTTCCATTGGCCCTGTAAAACTGGGTATGCTGCAGCCGGGTGAATGGCGCGAGCTTACAACAGGTGAAATTGCGGCTATACGCAATGCTCTGCGCGGAAACACTCCTGAAGGCGAAGCTATCAGACAGGAAAAAATTCGTCAGAACCGTACAATGGCTAAAAACTTTGGTCGTCCCGTTCAAAAGAAAAACGGCGGTTCACAGCAGGAAGGCAAAAAAGGCGATTTTCAGCCTAAAAACCGCAGCGGCAAAAAGAATGCTCCAAGAGGTTCCTTTGCACAAATTGAAAAAAGCTTTAACAAATCTTTCGGCAAAAGATAATTTTTAATAAAAAAGGGACGGTTTTATGCCGTCCCTTTTGGTTTTGGTAAAGCTGAACATTTGCGAATATAAGTTTTGAGTAAATGGTAGAAAATAAAAGCAGGGGTATTGTAGTCTTTGACACTTAAACAATAGGCATGATAAAATTAGCACAAGTTCTGCAAAAGCTTTTGTTTTGCAGAGCGCATTTTTATCAGATAAATTAAGCTGAATTTTTAAAAATACAGGGGGCAATTTTAATGGCAATTAAACCCAGAAAAGTTGTAATAATAGGAGCAGGTAATGTTGGTGTACATTGCGGGCTAAGCCTTGCGTTTCACGGTCAGGCGGATGAGATAGTTTTTATTGATGTGGATAAGCCAAAGGCTCATTCGCAGGCAATGGACCTTGATGATTCGTTGTCTTTCCTTAATCAAAGGGTAAGCGTTCGCGACGGTGAATATGATGAATGTAAGGATGCCGATGTTGTTGTTATATCGGCAGGTCGTGCAAGACGGCCGGGTGAAACACGCACAGATATGATGGAAGGCTGCATTAGGGTGATGAATTCAATTGTTGACCCGATAGTTGAATCCGGTTTTCAGGGATTTTTGATAAACATTTCCAACCCGGCAGACATAATGACCGATTATATTGCAAAAAAGACAGGATACCCCAAAAGCCGTGTGCTTGGCACAGGTACATCACTGGACAGCGGACGACTGCAAAGATTTCTTTCCAACGCAACCGGTGTAGACAGAAACTCGATACATGCTTATGTAATGGGTGAGCATGGCGAAAGTCAGATGATACCTTACTCCAACATTACCATTGGAGGCAAAAAACTGCTTGATTTAATGAAGCGCTATCCCGATACTTACGGCAGACTTGATTTGCAGGTGATTGCAGACGGAGTAAAAACAGCAGGACAGGATATTATAAAGGGGAAGGGCTGTACAGAGTTTGGTATTGGTATGGCTTTGTGTGACCTTGTAAAAGCCATATTCCACGATGAAAAGCGTGTTATGGTGGTGTCGGCTTACCTTAACGGTGAATATGGTCAGGAGGGCTTGTATGCGGGCGTTCCTGCTGTAATAGGCAGAAACGGTGTTGAGGAGATAGTCGAAATTGAAATGACCGAAGATGAAATGGCAGCATTTGCAGCTTCTTGTGAAGCGATGAAAGGTTTTATAGAAATTGCAGATAAACATCTTTAATCGGTAAAAATGGGGCTTCCGTAAGGAAGTCCTAATTTTTTACAAACAACAAAAGGGAAAAGGCGACTGCCTTTTCCCTTAATATTTTTTTAATTATGGAAGAATTGGTGCTTTGAAGTCAGGGTTTGCTGTTACACCAACAGATGTAAGTTTAGCACCTTTTGGCATAAGTTTAGCCATTACAACGAAACGCTGGTCGGAGCGTCTGCCGTACACGCGTGTGCAGGTGGACATGGTAAGGATTTTATCGTTTGTTGTAACAGGAACTGCAAAGTCATGCAGGCTGCGTGCTTTAGCTTCGCTGATGATGTTAGCGAATTTAGCATCGCTTGGGTTGGAAGAAATGTAGTCAAAGCTTTCTTCTACATAGAATACTGCAAATACCTGCCAAATCATTTCTTCTTCAGCAGTGGAGTAGTAGATGTAAGGATGCTGCTGAGCAAATTCAAGATAATGGTAGGATGGCAGCTGAGCAAACATTACATCGTTAGCGTTTGTAATGCGCAGTGGCTGTGCGTAGTTAGTCCAGTTGTGACCGTAAACAACATTGTTTTTGGTCAGGTTGTCGCGGGAACCGAATTTGGAACCGCTGTCAGCCCAAATAACGCCGTTGTAGCTGTACTGTTTGTTGTAGCCAAGCTCAAGATATTCAAGGTTGTCGCGACCCTGAACAACAGCGTAGTCAATGTTTGTGCCGGGTACTTTTATCCAAGCTTTAACATCACTGTTTTTAGCCTGCCATTCTGCAATGTTTTCACGACCGGAAGTAGCAGCGATAAAGAATTTTGGTTTAGCAGCTTCAGCGGTAACAGTCTGCTGTGCAGGTGCAGCGTCTTCTGCCATAGCAGTTACAGACATTGCAGCCATCATGGATACACACAAAGCAGCCAGAGCAAGTTTGCTGCGGAAAAATTTAACCATTGGAACTCCTCCTCAAATTATACAATTTGCGTCAAAATACCTACAAGATATTTGACACATATCAATCAGTTTGCACATAAAATTATAACATAGACAAAACAACAAATTCCATAGCTTAACAGCTGAAAAAGCATTTTTTTGCAAATTTCGTCACAATGCTGTAAAATGCTTCAAAAAAATGTAGAATGGATTTTCGTCAAACAAAAATCCATTCTACAAACGAAGCTTAATAGCCCATAAGGGAACTTAATTCATCTTCTTTCATACCCCTTGTTTTGTAGGGGGTAACCACTACCGAGTCTGGGTCTAAACCTTGCTGGAAGCTGCCTTCGGATGTTTCCGGAGAAAAATCTTTGGTGCAATCCCAATGTACGGTGTATTCTTTGTCGGCAATATCAATTGCGGTGGAGAAAAATTCAGGTTTTCCGGTAACGGCATTCATTCTCATTCTGGGTTTTGCACACAGTGGAATGATTTCGTCTTTGTAGCGTACAGTGCCGTATGTTCTTGCGAGCTCTTCAAGCTCTTTTTCACGCTGGAAAAGTCGTTTGTATTCGGCAAGAACTTCTTTTCCTGCATTGGCAAGGATAGTGTGGTCGATAGTTTCCAAAGCTTCCTGATGTTCATCGGTCAGCTTTTCTTTGCGCGAGTAATATTCGCGATAATACATCAGCGCAGATTGTTTGATGTCCATCCAAGACATGTTTGTCCCTCTCTTTCCAAGGCGGTCAAGTACCGCCTAACCCCTTAGTGATTTAATCATATCACAGGAAAATTAGCTAATCAATAGAGATTGTCTTGACAGGAAAAAAACAAATGAAAGCGGCTTGTGCTAATAGTTTGAGCTGACCAAATACATGGCTTTGACAAGGTTGAAAACAGTCGGTTTTAACAAAATGCAAAAAGCGGCAGACTTTCGTCTGCCGCTTAAAATTATACTTTATTCAGGTTCAATTACACCGTACTGACCGTCGCGGCGTTTGTAAACAACATTTATAGCATCCTGTTCGCTGTTGCGGAAAACATAGAACTCATGTCCTATCATGTTCATTTGCAGGATAGCTTCGTCAACAGTCATTGGTTTAAGTGTGAAGCGTTTTACTTTTGCAACCTTGTAGTCTTCCGGCTCGTAGTCCATCATAGCATCCGGAGCTTCAAATGCATTGGAGCGCAGGCGCTGTTTAAGTTTTTCTTTGTTTTTAACAATCTGTTTAAACAGGGAGTCAACAACAGCGTCCAAAGCGGTGAGACGGTCGGAGGTTGTTTTTTCCGCACGATAGCTGTAACCTCTGGATTGGATTGCGACCTCTACGGTTTCGCGCTCTCCTTCGTTGGTTACTGTGATTACGGCAGTAGCTTCATCGTCAAAGAAACGGTCAAGTTTGGCAAGTTTTTGTTCTGCACGATTTTTGAAGCTTTCTTTCGCAGTAGTTTTTCTTGCGGAGATGGTAATGTTCATAGATACAACCCCTTTGCTGTTAGCGTTTGTTGCTGAAAAAAGAGTGTTCTCACAAATCAGCAAGCTTATTGAACAAAGTCAATATATTTTGTGACTTTATATTAACATCTTTTATTAACAATGTCAATGCAGGACTGTGGGGAGAAAGATAATTTTTTGTCAATTATTTGTAAATAAGATAAGAACAAAATGGCACAGTATACCGAAAAAGCCTGTATAAACAAAAAAAGAGCCGCCCCGAAACGGAACGGCTTTTTTCTCAGTAGATAAAATTATGCTGAAATTATTTAACTTCAACAGAAGCGCCAGCTTCTTCGAGCTTAGCTTTGAGTTCGTCAGCTTCAGCTTTGCTGATGCCTTCTTTGAGGGTTTTTGGAGCGTTGTCAACAACTTCTTTAGCTTCTTTCAGACCGAGGCCGCAGAGGTCTTTAACGAGTTTAATTACGCCCATTTTGCTTGCGCCAGCGGAAGTCAGAACAACATCAAATTCAGTTTTTTCTTCAGCAGCAGCAGCACCTGCAACTGGACCTGCCATCATAACAGGAGCAGCAGCGGATACACCGAATTCTTCTTCGATAGCTTTAACCAGTTCGGAGAGTTCCAGAACGGTGAGGGTTTTGATTTCTTCTACAAATTTAGTAATTTTTTCAGAAGCCATGGTAGCTTACCTCCTAAAATATCATATTTTTTGTGGTTTGGTATCCCGATTTACGGGATGCTAATTCGGAATTATTCAGCAGCAGCTTCGCCTTCGCCTTCGCCTTTTTCAGCGATTGCGTTAAGAGCAACAGCAAGACCGCGAATGTTGCCGTTAAGAGCACTGCACAGCATGCACAGAAGTTCTTCTCTGCCAGGCAGAGTAGCAATCTGTTTAACGCCTGCTTCGTCCAGAACTTTACCTTCCATGAAGCCAGCTTTCAGGCTGAATTTGCCTTTGGATGCTTCAGCGTATTTGTTCAGGATTTTTGCAGCAGCAATTGGATCCTCAGCACTTACAGCAAGAGCAGTAGTGTTGGACAGATGTTCGGACAGACCTTCGTAATCTGTACCGTTCAGAGCCAGACGGAGCATGGTGTTTTTGATAACCTTGTACTCTACGCCAGCTTCACGAAGTTCCTTACGGAGCTTTGTGTCATCAGCAACATTGATACCCTTGTAGTCTACGAGAACACCAGCAACAGAAGCGCCGATTTTCTCTTTGAGCTGAGCAACATATGCCTGTTTCTCGAGCAAAATCTTTTCACTAGCCAAGTCTATTCACCTCCTGAGAAATTGACACTGCAAAACAGTGTCTGAGTCCCTTTGTACTGTCCAAGAAAGCAAAAGGGAAAAACAAAAAAGGGTTTTTCACCAAACCGATGAAAAACCCAGTAATTACAATTAATAAAATTGAAACTACGGTTCATTCCCTCGGCAGGCGGGTTTCCCCATTATGTCCGAAGACACCTGCTGTCTTTGGTACTTCCGTGACAGCTTCATATATTTTAGTCTAAGTTAAGCTGTTTGTCAATAGCTTTTTTTGAAAAAATATGAAAAAATTAAAACTGACCAAAAAGGACATTTTGTTAATTTTTGTTGAATTATGTAAATGTGCGCCGGTTTTTCGTTGACTGAATGTCACCTGAATGGTATAGTATAAAATTGAAACGAAGCCTATAATATTAAATAGGTAAAAAACTATCCCCAAATGGCAAGTAAGACCATTTTTGGGGGCGTTTTGTTTTAATCTGTAAAAGTATGAAGGGCCTAATTTTATGAAAGAACTTTTTTTGGGAATCGACATCGGTTCCACTACCGTTAAGCTGGTGGCGGTAGAAGAACAAAAAATCGTGTATAAAAAATACGAAAGACATTATTCAAAGGTTCGTGAAAAAGCCTGCGAAATGCTTTCGGCTGCAAAGGATTGCCTTAAAGATAAGCTCATCAAGGTTGCACTGACGGGTTCGGCAGGACTGGGTGTTGCAAAAGCAGGAGGCATAAGCTTTATTCAAGAGGTTTTTGCCACCCGCAAAATTGTCGAGGAAATGATGCCCGACACTGATGTTGTTATCGAGCTTGGCGGCGAAGATGCAAAAATAATCTACCTCAGCGGAGAACTGGAAGAAAGAATGAACGGTACCTGTGCAGGCGGTACAGGTGCATTTATTGACCAGATGGCTGTTCTTTTGGATGTTACTCCTGCGGAAATGGATGAGCTTAGCCTTAAAGCCGAACGCCTTTACACCATTGCCAGCAGATGTGGTGTATTTGCAAAAACCGATGTTCAGCCGTTGCTTAATCAGGGCGCAAAAAAGGAGGATATTGCCGCAAGTATATTCCAAGCGGTGGTAGACCAAACCCTGACAGGCTTGGCGCAGGGTCGTGAAATTACAGGCAATGTACTGTTTTTGGGTGGTCCGCTGCACTTTTTCAAGGGACTGCAAAAGCGTTTTTACGAAACACTTGACCTTAACGAAAAAACAGCAAGATTTCCTGAAATAGCTCCGTTTGCCGTAGCATTGGGTGCGGCGTATCACGCATCAAACACCAATGAAACATACTCCTACGAAAGCTTGCTGCAGGCACTGCAAAAAACCGCAGGTGAGGTAAACACAACACATCATCTTGAACCGCTTTTTGAAAACGAACAGCAGTACAGGGAGTTTGTTGAACGCCATAAAAAAAGCGATGTTATTCATCAAAACCTTGAAGAATACAGCGGTGCGGCATATTTGGGTGTGGATTGCGGCAGCACCACCACCAAAATGGCACTTATAGGCGAGGATAACCAGCTGCTGTACAGCTATTACAGTTCCAACAAAGGAAATCCGCTGGTAATTGTTCGTGAGCAGCTTCTTGAGATATACCGCCTTTGCGGGGACAGAGTACGCATTAAAGGATGTGCAGCAACAGGATATGGCGAAGAGCTTATAAAAAATGCTTTTCACATGGACTTCGGTTTGGTTGAAACCGTTGCCCATTTCCGTGCGGCAAAGCATTTCTGCCCTAATGTTGATTTTATTATCGACATTGGCGGGCAAGACATGAAGTGCTTTAAAATACATAACAACTGCATAGATAACATAATGCTTAATGAAGCGTGCTCGTCGGGCTGCGGTTCGTTTATTGAAACCTTTGCAAAATCTATGGGATACACAGTACAGGAGTTCTGCAAAAGGGGTATCATGGCAAAAAGACCGATAGACCTTGGCTCACGCTGTACGGTGTTCATGAATTCATCGGTAAAACAGGCACAAAAAGATGGCGCACCGCTTGAGGACATTTCGGCAGGGCTTTCGGTTAGTGTTGTAAAAAATGCGCTTTACAAGGTTATACGAGTTAATTCGGCAGACGATTTGGGCGAAAATGTTGTTGTACAGGGTGGTACATTCCTGAACGATGCAATTTTGCGCAGCTTTGAAAAGGAACTGAAAAAAGAAGTTATTCGTCCGTCCATAGCAGGACTTATGGGTGCTTACGGTGCTGCACTTTACGCAAAGGAACACACAAGCGGCAGCTCCACAATGCTTTCGCAGCAGCAAACACTTGAATTTACACATTCCGCAAAAAGTGTTCGCTGCGGTGGATGTACAAACCACTGTAACCTTACAATAAACATTTTTTCCGAAAACAGACGCTATATTTCGGGCAACCGCTGTGAAAAACCGCTTGGAAAAGGTGAAAGCAAACAGCTGCCTGACATGTATGCGTACAAGATGAACAGGCTTAAAGAGTACATAGATATGCCTACTTTGGGAAATCGCCCGAAGGTGGGTATTCCGCTTGTACTTAATTTATTTGAACTTCTGCCATTCTGGTACAGATTTTTTGATGTTCTGGGATATGATGTTGTTGTGTCGGGTGTTTCCAACCGTGCGGTATTCAACAAAGGGCAAAACTCCATTCCGTCGGATACTGTTTGTTATCCTGCAAAACTGGTGCATGGTCATGTTGAGTTGCTTGCGGAAAAGGGTGTCGACACTATTTTCTACCCATGCATGACCTATAACTTTAACGAAGGCCACAGCGATAACTGCTATAACTGTCCGGTTGTTGCGTATTATCCGGAGCTTCTTAGCGCAAATATGAAATGCCTTAAGAGCATTCGCTTCCTTATGCCTTATTTTGAACTGAATGACCCTAAGGCATTGGCAGCTACCGCTTATAATTATTTTTCCAAATATCTGCCGGCAGTATCCCGCACAGACATTAAAAAAGCAGTAGATGAAGCGTACAAGGCGCAGCAGGCATGGCAGAACGACATTACGGATGCAGCACGCAAAACTTTGGAATATGCCAAGGAAAACAATCTGCCGATAGCTGTTTTGGCGGGCAGACCTTACCACATTGACCCTGAAATAAACCACGGCATAAACCAGCTTATTACTTCGTACGGCATGGTAGTGCTGAGCGAGGACTGCGTGTGCAAACTTACCGAAAACCAAAAGGTAAATGTTCTTAACCAGTGGACCTACCATTCAAGAATGTACAAAGCTGCCAAATTTGCGGTAGAAACACCGGGGGCGCAGCTTATTCAGCTTGTTTCGTTCGGCTGTGGTATTGATGCAATTACAACCGACGAAAACCGCGAAATTGTGGAAAGAGGCGGAAAAATATACACCCAGCTTAAAATAGACGATATAAACAATCTGGGTGCTGTAAAAATCAGAATACGAAGCCTGTTGGAGGCAGTAGCGGAGGGTGAAAAGAATGCAGACATTAAACACTAAAAGTGCCGTTTTTACGGAACAAATGAAGCAGACACACACCATTCTTGTGCCAAATATGCTTCCTATTCAGTTAAAGCTGATGATTGCAATACTTGAAAACTACGGCTACAAAATGGAGCTATTGGAAACCGAAGGTCCGTCAATTGTAGAATACGGCTTAAAAAATGTCCACAACGACACCTGTTACCCTGCTTTGCTTGTAATAGGTCAGCTTATTGATGCACTTCACAGCGGCAAGTACGACCTTAACAAGGTTGCGCTTATACTTCCGCAAACAGGCGGCGGCTGCCGTGCTTCCAATTACATACATCTTATGCGAAAAGCGCTTAAAAACAACGGACTTGAGCATATACCTGTTATATCGCTGAATACAATGGGATTGGAAAGCTCGCCCGGATTTAAAATTACACCGCAGATGATGTACCAAATACTGTATGCATTAATTTTGGGAGACCTTATAATGCACCTTTACCACCAAACAAGACCTTACGAGGTTCAAACCGGTGCATCGCAAAAAGCCGTAGATAACTGCATAAGCGTTATATCCAAGGAATTTAACGGGCGCACAGCGTTTGGTTCAAGACTTATGGATAAGCTTTATGACAGGGTTATTGGTGAATTTTCTGCTATAAAGCTTACAGGTGAAAGCAAGGTAAAGGTTGGAATTGTTGGCGAAATATATGTTAAATTTTCGCCTCTTGGCAATAATAACCTTGAGGAGTTCCTGCTTTCCGAAAATGCCGAGGTAGTAATGCCCGGACTTTTGGATTTCTGCCTGTACTGCATTTATGGGGATATACAGGACCGCCGTCTTTACGGACGCAGCCTTAAAGCTGCGGTAGCAAGCAAAGCAATTTACAAGTTTATACTCAGCAAACAGCGCAGAGTGCTTGAAAAGCTCAAAGGGCATCCAAGATTTAGAAATATGACCGATTTCGAGGAAACACGCCGAGGCGTTAAACCTTACATCAATTTGGGTGCTCAAATGGGTGAGGGCTGGCTGCTTACGGGTGAAATGGTTGAACTTGCACACAGCGGCGTGCGCAACATCATTTGTACTCAGCCTTTCGGCTGTCTGCCTAACCACATTGTAGGTAAAGGCATGATAAGACAAATTAAAGAGAAAAACCCCGGTGTAAACATAATCAGCATTGACTATGACCCGGGTGCATCCAGAATAAATCAGGAAAACCGTATAAAGCTTATGCTTGCAGCTGCAAAATAAATAAAAGGAGTTGACCTTTGCGTTGGCAGTCCATTATTACGAGTGGTATTATACCGTTTTGTTTTTTATGGCTTACAGCGTTGGAGGTTGGCTTTGTGAGTGTGTTTACTGTTCGGTATTGGACAAAAAATTGGTCAATCGGGGCTTTTTAAATGGCCCCGTTTGTCCTATTTACGGCACAGGTGCAATACTTGTTATAATGTTTTTGCTGCCTGTGAAAAATAGCATTATTGCAGTGTTTTTGTTGGGAACGGCAATTACCTGTGCATTGGAGTATTTTACAAGCTGGCTTATGGAGCAGCTGTTTGACGCAAGATGGTGGGATTATTCAAACTATCGATTTCATATCCACGGCAGAGTTTGCCTTTTAAACGGAGTGCTGTTTGGCGTGATGTGTGTGCTGCTTATGCAGTGGATACACCCCTTTGTAAGTGGATTTGTTTTGGCACTGCCGCGTGATGCGGCAGCAGTGCTTGCTTGTGCTTCTGCTGTGGTTATGCTTGCGGATGCGGCTGTAACGGTACATGCGGCAGTAACCCTTAAAATTAAGCTTGAAGAGCTCAGAGCTCTTGCCGAGGAGCTTAAATACAGCACACAGGCAAAAAGATGGTATTATGAAAACCGAATACAAGCGGCTTTGGAGACTGTTAACACGCAAAATAACAGTGACAGGGTTGACTTACATCGAAATGCCAAAGACCGTTGGAAAAAGCTTTCGGAAAATCACTTTTTGCACAGGCGCTTGATTGAGGCATTCCCAAACATGAAGCATAAAAAATACAGGGTACAGCTTGCTGCCCTTAGGTTGGAATGGAAGACAAAGCACGGACGAAATTAAAGACCAGAATAGGAGAAATTATGCACGAAACAGTAACAGCAGCGTTTTTGACAGCGGTTTTTGCAGGACTTTCGGCGGTAGTGGGAGCGTTTTCGATTTTTATAAAAGCAGATACAAGAAAAACGGTTACCATATCGCTTGGTTTTGCAGCGGGACTTACAATGTGTGTTTCGATTTTGGAATTGTTTCCGCATTCGCTGCTGCATATGAAAGAGAATTATTCGGAATTTACAGCAATTTTGCTTACTGCGGCGGCTATGGCGGCAGGTGCGGCTTGCGGTTTTTTGATAGACAAGATAATGCCTAATCACAGCTGTGCACATACGGAAGAAGAAAATGAAAACCATCATGACCATAACCACGACCATGCTCATGAACACAAAAATTGCGGGGAAGGAGCATTGTTCCATACCGGACTTGCAACCATGGCAAGCTTGGCACTGCACAATCTTCCCGAAGGTGCGGCGCTGTTTGTTGCAGCAAACGAAAATTTGTCTGTGGGAATTACCATGGCGGCAGCCGTTGCACTGCACAGCATACCCGAAGGTGCAGCTGTTGCGATGCCTGTGTATCTTTCAACGGGAAGTAAGCTGAAAGCGTTTGCATTTACTGCAGCGGCAGGGCTGACAATGCCGTTGGGTGCGTTGGCAGCGTGGTTTGTTTTAGCTCCGTTTGCGGGTTCGGCACTGCCTGCACTTGCTAACGCTTTTGTTGGCGGGATTATGATGTATATTTCGCTTTATGAGCTCATTCCGGCATCTCGTTCCTGCGGTATGCCAAAACTGGCACTATGGTCAACCATTGCGGGAATATGCTTAATGCCTATAACACATATGTTTCATCATCACCATTAAAAAAACACCCTTTTCCAATTTTGGAAAAGGGTGTTTTTATCTTGCTGTAATATTGCGGTTAAATGAACGCCTGCCACGAAATGCTCTTGCCGAAGCTTTAGGATTTTTAATGAACCGTTCGGTTACAATGGTATCAACAGGGACATCGTAACGACCGGGATTAAGCTTGCTTGTCATGCAGGAGGAATACACAATTCCAATTTTTCTGCCTTTGTAGCAGCTTAAAAATCTGTCGTAATATCCGCCGCCGTAACCAAGGCGATAACCCATGCTGTCGTAGCAAAGGGCAGGAACTATGCATATACTGTCCGACCAATCGGCAACTTCGGGGCAGCGTTCGGGAGACGGCTCAAGCAAACCGTATTTTCCAATCTCGAGCTTGTCGAAAGAGTCGATGATGTAAAAGGTCATTTTGCCTTTTATTGTTTCATCGCAGCGCGGAACGGCTACCTGCTTGCCTGCTTCAAGGCTGTGGCGAATAAGCCGCATTGTGTCCACTTCAATATCGGTTGAAACATAAGTAACAATCATTTTTGCATCACGGTATTCGCGCAGAGCAATAAGCTGCTCAAAAATGCGTTCGTCCCGCTTTTGCTTTATTTCAGGCGGCATTTCGCGGCGGATGGTACGCATTTTGCAGCGAAGCAGCTTTTTGTATTCTCTCAAATCTATTTTCGGCATTGGAGACCTTCCTTCATTTCGGGGAAGTTTTCCCAATGGGAACCGCCGTACTGTTTGCACAAAAGCTGTGCAAGGTAAAGGGCGAATTCCATGGACATACCCGGACCTTTTGCGGTTATAAACTGTCCGTCGTGAACCAATGGCTCATCGGAAAGGAGTGCGCCTTTAAGCTCGCTTTCAAATCCGGGGAAGCAGGTGGCGTTTTTGCCTTGCAGCACACCCATTTCGCCAAGAATTGCAGGACCTGCGCAGATAGCGGCAACATAACCGCCGCCAAGTATGGTAAGGTTGATGAATTCTTTCAAAACGCTTGATTTTGCAAGGTTGGAAACTCCCGGCATACCACCAGGTATAACAACCATTTCGGCAGTGGAAGGGATTGCTCTTTCCTGGATTATATCGCACTGAACACGAATGCCGTGTGCACCTGTTATCTGTTCACCGCCTACGCCTACCATTGTTACCTGAATACCGCTTCGACGCAGAATGTCCACTGTGGTAAGTGCTTCGATTTCTTCAAAACCGTCAGCTAAAAATACATATGTCATGGTATGACCTCCTGTCAGATTTTAATCCAAGAAATGTGAAAGATAAAATTGACCGTTTGCAGCGTCGTCTTTCAGCAGACGGCACATTCCGGCAGGAACGGTTTTTCCCGCTGAAAAAAGCTCCGGTGAAAGCCTGAGGCTGAATTTGTTTTTTTGATATATACTGCCCAATGCCGTAAGCAGGTGCGGCACTGCGTTTTCGGGGCAGGCAAGCTCCTTTATTAAAAGCGAGTCCTGCAAAGGCACACAGCTTGCAAAACAATCCTTGTTGCCCCACGAAAAACGGTAGAAATTACCCTTTAAAAACCGTGTTTCATCAAGGATGTATTCAAGTGAAGGAATATCCCAACGCAGATATCCGCTGCCGAACCACATTTCGCGAAGGCGATAAAGTTCATTTGCGGTTAACGGTGACAGTTTAACAGCATTGCGGTTTTGCGGCTGTGCGGAAAATTCAAATTCCGCAAGGGAGATAACCCCCTGTGCATGGTAACCACGCTTTGCATAAAATGAAGCAAGCTCGGCACTGCTTGGTACAAGTACGGCAGCAGAAAAACCTTTGTTTAAAAGAAAATCGTGACAGTATTCAAGCAGCCTTGTGCTTATGCCCTGTCTGCGGAATGCTTTGGCAGTGGATACCGCATAAATGTACCCGCATTTGTGTGCGGTGCCGTTAAAAACCAGCTCACATTCAAGAATAAAAAGCTGTGCGGCAAGTGTATTATCAATGAAATACAGTAATGTGTGGTCGGGATTCATGCGTTTATCAAGGAAAAGGCTGATGTATTCAAGGGCATCGCCAAATGCTTCGTGCAAAAGGGCGGAGATTGCCGCTTTATCGGAAGCTGCTGCTGTTCGTATCATGGCTTCTCCTTTGGAACTGCGTGGTATTTTTCAAGCAGTATTTCGGGATAATAGCTTAACTTTGCTTTGCGCAGGTTTTCGGCACCTGCGTCGTCTTCACGGTTTATATATGCAAAATCCATGCAGTTGTTAAGCACGAACTGCTGGTTTATCATCGGGTATGCACCTTGAATGTCATGGAACGCCTTTTCAATGTGAACTATAAAGGTGTCGCTGTTAAGCGGACGCCCCATGGTGTAGGCAATTACCGGGGAATCTTTGGAAAGACGGAGCAATCCTCCGCGCAAGCCTTCCTCTTCAAAAAAATTGAATGCGTTTTCAACTGCACGGCGTTCGCTGCTGAGACCTGTGTCATCGGAAGCGGCATTGAGCTCGTTCCATTTTACATTCATTTCCCAGCAATCTTTAAGATTTTCGGGAGTAATGTTTTCGTAAACCCAGTCGGGGTTTGCCTTTTTAAAATTGTTTATATGATTTCGTTTTGCATGAAGCTTTTTGCCTTTTAATGTCGCAAGGCTTTCGGTGGTATAAATGTAGTCGCAGGTGTCGCGGCTGAAAACAAAATCGAATTTATTGGGATACAAGGCTTCAAGCTTTTCAACGCCTTCTTTGGGAATACAGTTTATTATGGGGGCGGTGCCGTTTTTTTGGGCATCGGCAATTATTGCATCTACGGCGGATTTTAAATTGCCCAAACCAACGGGATATGAATAGGTCATAACAGGTTTTGAACAGCGTATGACCAAACAACCGTCCTTTTCGGCAATAGCTGCGCCGTAAACATTGCGCCAGTTGAATGTACTGGAAAAGCAAAACTCACAGGAACGCAAATTGCTTTGCGAAAAATATTCTTCCATTAAAGGTTTGTCCTGCAGAGTTACATCTTTGAAAATCAGAAAAATTCCTCCATCGGATGAAGTTTTTGCAGATATGTCTGCAAAATATAATTATTCGGCAGACTCAAAAAGTGTTTTCACCTTATCCCATATCATGTCGGAGATTTGGTCGGTGCCAAGCAGACCGTTTTCGTCGCAGCAGCTTATTACGGTCCAGCCGCAGTATTCGGCTGCTTTAAGTGCTGCTTTTCGGCAGTGCATGAGATATTCAAAATCCGCTTCGTGAATGTCCAGCTTGTCGGAATTACCCATGTAGCGTTTGTCCAAAAGATGGCGGGAAACGCTGGGGTCCATGTCCAAATAAATTACCATGTCGGGGCGGGGAAGTCCCATTTTTGTATATTCAAGGTCTTCCAACCACTGTATATAACCTGCGCGTTCTTCAGCAGGGAGCTTGGGTGCCTGATGAACGATGTTGGAGGTTGTGTAGCGGTCGGCAATAATGTGCGTGCCTTGTTCGTGCTGGTCTTTGTAAAGCGAGTTGTAGGTAGCGTAGCGGTCTACGCTGTAAAAGGTGGAAGCTGCGTAGGCGTTTACCTCGTCAACCTTGCCCATCTGTCCGCGGAGATACATTTTTACCAGTGCGGACGAATTGCTGTCATAGTTAGGGAACGAAACCTTTGTAACAGGTATGCGTTTTTGACAGCATCTATCGAATAAAAATTTTGTCTGAGTAGCTTTTCCGCTTCCGTCAAGCCCCTCCAAAACTATCAGTTTACCTTTCATGCCAATCCCTTCAGTTTCTTAATAGTTTCGCGAACTTCGGCTGCTTTTCCGCAGGTCATTTTACCTTCTTTGCAGCCGCCGCGTACGCAGGACGGACCTGCTTTTGCAAAAAGATGAGGTGCAGCCTGACTTGCAAGCGCAAGCATTTGGTTAGCGGCTTCGCGTATTTCCCATTGAGCACGGTTGCAGCAGCGCAAAGCAAAAAAGTTGTGCAGGCTGCGTGCGTTCATTGTTACCACCATTTTTGTTTCGGCAGCATTTGGAAGTACAAAACGAGCATCCTCAATGGATTTTTTTTCGGCATTTCTTCTGGCTGTTTTTTCGTCCATTCCGGCAGCCAGCATTTCCTGCTCGTTCTTTTTTTGCAGTATCTGTGTTATTGCCTGATAACTTTCGGCAGCCTGCTGCATGGCTTTTGTATAAAGTTCCAGAGCCTCGGGGTCTTCGGCAATCTGCGGAGGTGTAACATATTCAAGGCTTTTTGGGTGAACATAACGCTGGCTTTGCACACTGTACGAAGCAATGCGGTGGCGTGTTATTTGTGCAAGGAAAGAGCGGGAAACACCTTCAATGCCAAATGTAAAGCTGGCGTGTTCAATTGGGCTTTCATGGCCTATTTCGCCAAGCATTTCAACAAATCCGGCAGCCTTATCGTCGTCAAGTCCGTCCAGCAAAGCGTCAATGGAGCTTGGACTGTAGCAAAGCTTCGCCGCTGAAGCAACGATTTTTTCCGGCATTGGAGAGTGAGCCAAAAGTGTTACCTTTATCATCTTTCCCATCCTTTTAAAAAATTATTTGACAGAACACTCAAAGCATGTCTGTCGCAAACATAAAAATTATAGCACATTTTTATGCAGCGGGCAAACCAAAATAAGGGCGAAAACCGCCTTTTGAATAGTTAAAAAATTACAAGGTCCGACAGTTTTATATGCTGTCGGACCTTACTTTAAATTTTTTGCAGGCGGGCAAAGGTCTGCATCATTTTTTTGCGAGTTCCGTTGTCAAACGAAACCTCAACAAGGGTGTCGCCGCCCATTGGCGAAACGCTTATTACCACACCGTCACCGAATGTGCGGTGACGAATACGGTCACCCGATGCCAGATTTGAAGAACCTGTTTTCGGAACTGCCTGCTTGCCTATTCCAATGCTTGCACCGGCAGAAGGCTTGGCGGGTGCCTGCGGCTGTCGGCGCAAAAGCTGCTGAGGGGTATGATTGATGGTTTTATCGGTTATGCTGCACAGCTCGGCAGGTATTTCAGCCGCAAAGCGTGAAAGCTTGTTGCGGGAGGTGTGCCCGAACAGCATTCGCTGCATGGCGGTGGAAACATACAAGCGTTTTTTTGCTCGAGTGATGCAAACATATGCCAGACGGCGTTCCTCTTCGATTTGTTCGGGATTGTACATGGACTGAATACCCGGGAAAATGCCCTCTTCGGCACCGCACATGAAAACATTTGGAAACTCAAGACCCTTAGCGGAATGCATTGTCATCATTACTACATTGTTTCCGCTTTCGTCGTAGCTGTCAAGGTCAGTGTAAAGGGTAGCTTCTTCCAAAAAACCTGCAAGCGAAGGTTCGTCCGCATTTTGCTCGTAGCTTACCATGTTCGATTTAAGCTCCATTACATTGTCAATTCTGGAAGCACCGTCCACTCCCAATGCTTCAAGCATTTTAATGTACCCGCTGTCTTCAAGCAGACGGTCCATAAGCTCGTCAAGCGACAGCTCGTCCTGAAGCTCTGCAATGTTATCTATCATGCTTGTAAATGCCAGCAACGAGGATGATTTTGATGCCAAAGCCTGATAATTGTCAGCCTCACGAAGCACCTGAAACAGGCTTAAACCAAGTGTGTCGGCAATTTCTTCGGCTTTTGCAATTGTTGCAGCGCCTATGCCGCGTTTAGGTTCGTTTATTATGCGTTTAAGTCGTGTGCTGTCGCTGGAGTTGCTTATAATGCTCAGGTATGCCATTACATCTTTTACTTCCTTGCGTTCGTAAAAGCGTGTTCCGCCGATTATTTTGTAAGGAACTCCGGCACGAATCATGCAGTTCTCAATTATGTTTGATTGTGCATTCATGCGGTATAAAACGGCATGGTCACTAAAAGCCTCACCGTTTTTTACATTGTCGAGTATGGTGTTTACAATGAATTCACCTTCGTCGGATTCGCTCATTCCGCGGAAAAAATGGATTTTTTCACCTGTACCGTTGTCGGTCCAAAGTGTTTTGCCCTTGCGCTGAGTGTTGTTTGAAATAACACTGTTTGCTGCATCAAGAATATTCTGGCTGCAGCGGTAGTTTTGCTCCAGTTTTATGGATACGGCACCGGGGAAGCTGTTTTCAAAGCTGAGGATGTTTTCTATTGTAGCACCGCGGAATTTGTATATACTTTGGTCATCGTCACCCACTACGCAGATGTTGCGGTGCGAATTTGCCAAAAGGCTTACAAGACGGTATTGGCAGGCGTTTGTATCCTGATATTCATCTACCATTATGTAGCGGAAGCGGTTTTGGTAATACGCCAAAACCTGCGGGTTTTCTTCGAAAAGGCGTACCGTTTGAACTATTATGTCGTCAAAATCCATGGCATTGGACGATTTAAGCGTTTTTTGGTAAAAAGCATATATTTTGCCTATTACCTCTTTGCGGAAATCGCCCTTTGCAGCGGCAAGATATTCGTTTGGAGTTACGGAATGGTCTTTTGCACGGCTTATTTCGTTTAAAACCATGTGTGCAGGGAACGATTTATCGCTTTCGCCTGCCTGTTTTATGCCTTCCTTAATAACCCTAAGGGAATCGTCGGTATCGTAAATTGCAAAGTTTTTTTGGTAGCCCAAAAGCTCAAGGTTGCTTTTTTCCATATCCCTTGCACGACCGCGCAAAATGCGTATGCATGCGGAATGAAAGGTTGCAGCCATAATATCCTGAGCTTTTTCGCCAAGCTTTAGCGACAGGCGTTCTTTAAGCTCGCCGGCTGCTTTGTTGGTAAAGGTTATTGCAAGTATCTGCCAAGGGTTCACCGGATGATGAGCAATAAGGTTTTTAAGGCGTGCGGTGTCGCTGCTGCTGCCATTTGCAAAATCTTCAAGGAAATTCACATCATCATCCGAAACACCGCCAAAGGGCAGCTCGGTGCTGTGATAGGCATTGCCGAATTCAATAAGATTTTCAATTCTGTTTACAATTACAGTTGTTTTGCCGCTTCCTGCACCTGCAAGTATAAGCAATGGCCCTTCAAGGGTGAACACCGCTTGCTGTTGGCGTGGATTCATACGGGAAAAATATTTTTCCATGGCTTTTTGTTTGAGCATGGTGAACTGTTGTGATGCAGTAGTCATATCAGCCGCCGTTTCTCCGGTGGAAAATAAATTCTGCAGGGTGAAAGCCACCGGTCGTAAGCCCTGCTTGAAATATGTAAAAATGCCGCTTCTGTCAGCTGTGCATTTTGTTTTTTGAGTGACTTTGCAGCCACACATATGCAAGCCGATTATAACACATTTTCGTGAAAAATTCCAACAATGACATTGTAAAAACTCCGAAAGCTGTGAGTATTACCATAAAAAGCCGTTCCGAAAGGGTTGTTCGGAACGGCTTTTTTGTTTAAAGTGTTATTTGTTTTCCTGCTGCGAAAACCATTACAGGTTTTTCGTACAGCGAAAGCGGGTCGCCTTTAAAAACTACAATGTCGGCATCCTTTCCTGCCTGCAAAGAGCCTGTGCGGTCATCTATTCCGCATATTTTTGCTGCGTTTATGGTGATGGATTTTAATGCTTCGCGGTGATCCATGCCTTCGCGCACTGCTACGCCTGCGCTTACTGCAAGAAATTCGATTGGAATTTCACTGTAATCGGTGCAGATTGCAACTTCAAGTCCGCTTTGAGAAAGTATGCCCGGGGTGCGGGTGGTGTAGTTGCTGAGTTCCGGTTTGGTTCGTGTGCAAATCATTGGGCCGCAAATTATTTTTGCGCCAATTTCGGCAAGCTCGGGGGTTATCATGTGTCCTTCGGTGCAGTGAACAAGCACTGTGTCAAGGTCGAACTCCTTGGAAATGCGAAGCGCAGTAAAAATATCGTCGGCACGGTGGCAGTGAAAATGAGCCTTTACCTGTTTGCGAAGAACAGGTACAAGTGCATCAAGCTTAGCATCATAATCGGGCGGGTCAAGTTCGCTGTCTTGAGCCGCAGCATCAAGTTCCTGCATATATCGTTTTGCTTTGTGAAGTGTTTCGCGTATAAGTGCAGCAGTTGCCATTCTGGTGGTTGGCTGCTGACCTTTGTCGTTGTAACAGCCCTTGGGATTTTCGCCCAGTGCAAACTTCATTGCAACGGGTTCTTTTAAGAGCATTTTGTCGATACAGCGTCCGTAGGTTTTCATTGCACAGAACTGCCCGCTTATGGGGTTTGCACTTCCCGGGCCGGTAACTATTGTGGTAACTCCGGCACGAACAGCCTCGTCAAAGCTGATGTTTATTGGATTTACCGCATCAACGGCACGCAGGTGCGGGGTTATGGGGTCGGTCATTTCGTTGCCGTCGTCGCCTTCAAAGCCCAAGCCTTCCTCCCACATTCCCAAGTGGCAGTGCGCATCAATGAAGCCGGGGTAAACTGTCAGCCCACTGCAGTCTACGGTTTCGCTGTCCTCAACAGTGAGTACAGTCATTTCGCCTGTTTGGAGTATCTTGCCGTCTTTAACATGGATAAAGCCGCATTCAATGTCGCGGTCTGCCATAGTTATTATTTTTGCATTTGTAATTAACATAATTTAAAATCCTGCCTGTTTGAAGTGATAACTAAATGTAGCATAATAAACGGCTTTTTGCAAGAAATAAAGGCAAAATAAAGGCTGTTTTCAAGGGGGGGGAGCCGTTGCCCCGCTTATTGACATTGGACAATGAAAATAGTAAAATGATTGGGTATACATAAATGAAGATTAAAGCTGGAGAAAAGGGAACGAAAAACTGCTCCGGCTTTTTAATGGTTTATATTTTTCACGGCAAATCAAACAATGTTTAATGAAAGGGATGCTCAAACATGATAAGGAGTATGACCGGATACGGACGCTGCCAAGAAGTGATAGACGGCCGTGACATAACGGTTGAAATTCGTTCGGTAAACCATCGTTATTTTGAATTTTCGTCTCGTGTGCCAAGAGTGTATGGCTATTTGGATGAAAAACTCAAAAGTTATCTTCAGTCGGGAATATCCCGCGGCAAGGTTGAGGTGGGTGTAACCGTAATCAACCTTAACGGTGCAGGTGCCGATGTTCAAATAAACACCGACCTTGCAGCAGCGTATCTTAATTCACTGCGTTCCATGGGTAAGGAACTTGGGCTTCAAGACGATGTAACAATAACCTCTTTGGCACGCTTTAACGATATTTTTACCGTAAGCCGTGTGCAGGAAGACGAAGATGTTATTTGGGACGCCGTTCGTCAGGTAGCGGACAAGGCGTTGGAAGCATTTGTGGGCATGCGTGAGCGTGAAGGTCAGCGCATGAAGGAAGATTTGCTGAACCGCCTTGTAAGCATTGAAAAGAATGTGGCTCTTGTTGAAGAACAGTCCCCAAAAACTGTTGAGAATTACCGTGCAAGACTTTATGCAAAGCTTTCCGAAGTTTTGAACAATACTGCAATTGATGAACAGCGCATTCTTACCGAGGCAGCAATATTTGCCGAAAAAATAGCAGTTGCCGAAGAAACTGTGCGTCTGGGCAGTCACATAAAGCAGTTCAGGGAAATTCTTGACAGCAGTGAACCTATTGGCAGAAAGCTGGACTTTTTGGTTCAGGAATTTAACCGTGAAGCCAATACAATAGGCTCGAAAGCGCAGGATGTTGCTGTTGCAAGAATCGTTGTCGACATAAAATCCGACATTGAAAAGATTCGCGAGCAGATACAGAATATTGAATAACCGCCGACGGAGGAAAGCACAATGAAGCTTATAAACATCGGTTTTGGTAATATGGTATCGGCTAACAGACTGGTTGCTATAGTAGGTCCGGAGTCAGCACCTATAAAAAGAATAATAAGCGATGCACGCGACAAAGGTGTTTTAATTGATGCTACCTACGGAAGAAGAACCAGAGCCGTTATTATTATGGACAGCGACCATGTAATACTTTCGGCAGTGCAGCCCGAAACTGTGGCAAATCGTTTGAGTACGGAAGAGGAGGAGATGGACAATGAGGAATAAGAGTGGAAATCTTATCATCTTTTCCGGCCCCAGCGGTGTGGGCAAGGGTACTATGCTGAAAAGCTGTCTGGAATCCTTGCCGAACCTTAGATATTCTGTTTCGGCAACAACACGCCCGCCGCGTGAGGGTGAACAGCACGGCAGGGAATATTACTTCATGTCAAGGGAAGAATTTCAGAATATGGCCGAAAACGGCGGAATGCTGGAATATGCCGAATATAACGGCAACTACTACGGTACGCCCAAAGCGTATTGCGAGGAATTGCTTGAACAGGGCATAGATGTCGTTCTTGAAATTGAGGTACAGGGTGCACTTCAGGTTAAAAAGCTGTGTCCCGATGCTTTAATGATATTCGTAATGCCGCCTTCAATCGAGGTGCTTGAAAATCGCCTTTGCGGAAGAAACACCGAATCTGCCGAGCTTGTTTGCGGCAGAATGGCAATAGCACGCGAGGAACTGAAGGCTGCGTATAATTACGATTATGTAATAATAAACGACAATTTGGAGCAAGCTGTGGATGAGCTTAAAGCAGTTATTGCGGCAAGTCACTGCAGCGTTAAGTCAATGAAAAAATTTTTAGATGAGGTGAACAAATAATGTTGAGTGAACAGACCATGCTCAGACCGGCAATGGCTCAGATTTTGAGAGAGGACGAAAGCCATTACGCTTTTGTAGTTGCAGTTGCAAAACGCGCAAGAGAAATTGCAGAGGAAGCAGAAGAAAACTGCGAACCACTGGAAGTAAAACCGGTAAATATTGCTGTTGATGAGTTTGCACAGGGCAAAGTTCGTGTAGACGATATTGCAAAGCTTAAAGATATGTAAAACAATGCAAAGCCTTGTCCCGATTTTTCAGGACGGGCTTTTGTAATATTCTGCGTAAGAGTGAGGTGGTACTGTGGCAAAAGCAGCATTGGTGTGTCTTGAAAAAACTACAATAGCTTTTGACGGCTTATACAGCTATGCCGTACCGCAGCAGTTGGAAAATACGCTGTGTGCAGGCTGCAGGGTAACCGTTCCTTTCGGCAGAGCAAATTCACACCGCCAAGGTGTTGTGGTGAAATTTGAAGAAATTGAAGATACAACGGGACTAAAAGCAGTAATATCGCAGCTGGATGAAGAACCGCTGCTTAACAATGAAATGCTGTGGATGCTGGAAATACTGCGCGAAACAAGCTGCTGCACATACTACGATGCGCTGCGTGTGCTTGTACCTGCGGGAATTGGAATAAAACTCACAACAAGATGCTCCCTTAACCGCCACTTTGACGATGACGGCGAAAGCTTTACCGATACACAAAAAAGCATTCTTGATTGGCTGCGAAAGAAAAAAGACTGGGTTGACATTTCAAAGCTTGCCGAAGCGTTCGGACTAACTGCCGAAAGTCCCGAAATAACCGAGCTTATAAATCGGGGAATAATTTTTACCGAAGAATATGCAAAGGAAAAAATCGGTGCAAAAACAGTTAGTATGGTAAGGCTTACCGCAGCGTGGGAGGAAGGTGAGATTTCGTTTTCGCTTACTCCAAAGCAGTCTGCGGTAGTATCGCTTTTGTCGCAGGTAGGATGTGCTGATTTGCGGGAGTTGTGTTACCTTTGCTCGGTAACAAGGGGCGTTGTTGATACACTGGTAAAAAAAGGTGCGGCAGAGCTTTTTGAACGCACTGTATACAGAACTCCGTCGGCACACACTCGGTCAACCGCAGGTGAGGTATGCCTTAATGCACAGCAGCAAGCAGCATATGATAAATTAAGCGAATTTATGAAGCAGGGGTTTGTTACCTCGCTGCTTTATGGTGTTACAGGCAGCGGAAAAACACAGGTTTTTTTGAAGCTGATACAAAAAACAATAAATGACGGCAAAAACGCAATTCTGCTTGTGCCGGAAATATCACTTACTCCGCAGACCATACAGCTGTTTAAACAGGCACTGGGCGAGCAGGTGGGGGTTCTTCACAGCAGCCTTTCGCTTGGTGAAAGAGCCGACGAGTTTAAACGCATACGCGAAGGCAAGGTGCGCTTGGTAGTCGGAACAAGGTCGGCGGTTTTTGCACCGCTTGAAAACATAGGTCTTATTGTTATAGACGAAGAACAGGAGCACACCTACAAGTCCGAGCAAAGCCCGCGCTATCATGCAAAGGATATTGCAAGGGCAAGGTGCCGAAGAAATAATGCCATGCTGCTTTTGGCATCGGCAACACCGAGTATAGAAAGCTTTTATAATGCACAGCAGGGCAGATATGAGCTTGTGCGTATGGACGAAAGATATTCGGGTGCGACACTGCCCGATGTTTACATTGTTGATATGCGTGACTGCTCTCCGGGAACTCTGCTTAGTGAGGAGCTGGAGGAAAACATAAGGCTAAACCTTGCAAAAGGTGAGCAAACCATACTGCTGCTTAACCGCCGCGGACACAGTACGGTTATTAAATGCGGTGAATGCGGCGAAGCGGCACAATGTCCGCACTGTTCCATACCGCTTACCTACCATCAAACAAACGGACAGCTTATGTGTCATTACTGTGGGTACTTTGTTCCGGCAGTGTCGCAGTGTCCTGAATGCGGCAGCGGGTATGTGCGCTATACCGGCATGGGAACGCAGAGAGCACAGGAGATTTTGGAAGAAATTTTCCCTGAAGCTTCGGTTCTTCGCATGGATACAGACACAACTCTTTCAAAATTTGCACATGAAAGATATTTTAATGAGTTTTTACAGGGAAAATATGATATAATGATAGGTACGCAAATGGTAGCCAAGGGACATAATTTTCCAAATGTTACCCTTGTTGGTGTACTTAATGCGGACAGCTCACTTTACAGTGAAGATTTCCGAAGCTTTGAACGCACATTTTCGCTTATAACACAGGTAGTGGGAAGAAGCGGCAGGGGCAGTATTTCGGGTAGGGCAATAATTCAAACGCATACGCCCGAAAGTACAGTTATAGCACAGGCAGCGGCACAGGATTACGATTCGTTTTACAACGAAGAAATAGCGGGGCGTGAGCTTGGCTTTTATCCGCCGTATTGTTCAATAGCGTTGGTGGGCTTTGTGGGCGAAGACCAAAAAAAGGTTCAGCTGTCGGCAAAAAGATTTACTGCTGCACTGGCACAGCGGGCAAAGGAAAAGTACGACGGCATTCCGCTTAGAATGCTTGGTCCGTGCGAGCCTGCAATAAACCGTGTAGCGGGTAAATATCGCAGCAAGCTATTGCTTAAATACCGCAAAGAGCGCAGATTTTTCAAGCTTTTGCGTGAAGTTATGGAGGAGTTTGGTCGGGACAAGGCAAATAAAGGTGTTACATTCTTTGCTGACCCGTATTACGACCATTCGATGTGAATACTATGGAAAATAAAAGAAATAAAGGAAGAAATCCGCTGCGAAGAAGCAGGAGAGCAAAACTTGAACGGGGGAATAAAAAAATGGCGACAAGAGAAATCAGAAAAGACGACGACCCATGTCTGCGCAAGGTTTGCCGTCCTGTTGAAAAAATTGACGAAAAAATCCAAACACTTATCGATGACATGTTTGAAACCATGTACGCTGCAAATGGTGTAGGTCTTGCTGCACCGCAGGTTGGAATAATCCGCCGTTTGTTTATAATTGATACAGACGGTGAAAGCCCGCTGGTTTTTATAAATCCTAAAATTATCGAAACATCGGGTGAAGAAGAACGCACCGAAGGCTGTTTGTCCAGCCCAGGTGAATTCGGCAGAATAATCCGCCCTACAAAGGTTACGGTTACCGCAACCGACCGCAACGGTGAAGAATTTACACTTACTACCGAAGACCTTTTGCTCGCTCAGGCAATCTGCCACGAAAATGACCACCTTGACGGTCATTTGTTTAAGGATAAGGTTATTCGCATGCTTAAAGATGACGAGCTGTAAGCATTAAAGACCAGCTATAAAAGTCAATAGGAGGAAAAACCTTGAAGATAGTTTTTATGGGTACACCTGATATAGCCGTACCAATGCTCGACCGCATTATAAATGACGGTCATGAGGTAGTGGGAGTTCTTACCCAACCGGACAAGCCGCAGGGCAGACACTACACCCTAACACCGCCTCCTGTAAAGGTGCTTGCACAGGAAAAGGGTATACCTGTTTACCAGCCCGAAAAAATGCGTGACGGTCAGGCTTTGGAAATTTTAAAAGAGCTTGCACCGGAACTTATTGTTGTTGTAGCATACGGCAAAATACTGCCAAAGGAAATACTGGAGCTTCCAAAGTACGGCTGTGTTAATGTTCATGCGTCCTTGCTGCCAAAATACCGTGGAGCAGGTCCTATCCAGTGGAGTGTAATAAACGGGGAAAAGGAAACCGGAGTTACCACCATGTACATGGCAGAAGGTTTGGATACAGGGGACATGATTTTGAAGATGTCCACACCGATTGGGGAAGAAGAAACTGCGGGCGAGCTTTACGACCGTCTTGCAGTATTGGGTGCAGAGTGCATAAGCCAGACTATTGAACTTATCGCACAGGGTAAAGCGCCTCGTGAACCACAGGACGACAGCTTGTCCTCGTATGCGCCAATGCTCAGCAAGGAAACAGGAAAGCTTGACTTTACTCGTTCTGCAAAAGAGCTTCACTGCCTTATCAGAGGTGTTTCGCCTTGGCCGGGGGCATATACTACATTGGGTGACAAAAACCTGAAGGTTCATTCCGCAAAACTCAGTGAAGGCAAGGGCAAACCGGGCGAGCTTATCGACGAAAAACGAATGATAGTAGCTTGCGGTGAAGGTGCTTTGGAATTTACCGAAGTACAGCTGGCAGGTTCAAAAAGAATGACTGCGGATGTTTTTCTGCGTGGCCGCCAGTTGGCAAAAGGGACAATTTTCGGTAATTAGTTAATAAAAGAATAAACCGAATTTATTATGTTACACTTTATTAACAACCAATTCAAATAGCGGGTTTATACTTGGTAAAAACATTACCAATGAATTCGGAGGAATTAACGATCATGTTTTACATGGATCAATATTATTTAACACTCATACTGCCTGCAATGATTATTGCAATGATAGCGCAGTCCAGAGTGCAGTCGTCATTTCAAAGGTACAGCCGTGTTGCAAGCAGACGCGGTATAACAGGTGCACAGGCAGCGCGAAGAATTTTGGATGCCTACGGTCTTAACCATGTGCAGATACAGCATATAGCGGGCAATTTGTCCGACCACTATGACCCAACAACCAATGTTGTTCGTTTATCCGACTCGGTTTACGGCAGCACCTCGATAGCTTCGATTGGGGTTGCCGCACACGAGGTAGGTCACGCAATACAGCACGCACACGGATATTTCCCAATAAAGGTGCGAACAGCCATTATTCCAATAACCAATTTGGGGTCTAATCTGTCTATGCCGCTGCTTTTGGCAGGGATACTTTTTTCGGCACCATCGCTTGTAAATTTGGGAATTATACTGTTTTCCACAATGACAGTTTTTCAGCTTGTTACTCTTCCTGTTGAATTTAATGCAAGCTCAAGAGCGTTGGCAATTTTGGAACAGGACTACATTTTGGAAGCCGAAGAGCTTGACGGAGCAAAGAAAGTGCTTTCGGCTGCTGCAATGACATATGTAGCTGCACTCATAACCTCCGCTGCACAGCTTTTAAGATTGGTACTGCTGTTTGGTGGAAGAAGAAACGACGATTAAACCGAAAATGGAGATATATTTATGACAGCAAGACAGCTTGCAGTACAGGCTTTGCTGGCGGTAGAAACACAGGGCGGTTATTCCAACCTTGTTCTTGCCGGCGCATTAAATAAGGGTAAATTATCCAAACAGGACGGCGCATTTGCGTCTGTCCTGTTTTATGGCGTTCTTGAACGAAAAATCACACTTGATTTTGTTATATGCCATTACACCAAAAAGCCAATTAAAAAGCTTACTCCGGCAGTTGTGCAGATACTTCGCACAGCATTTTACCAGCTGCTTTACATGGACAAGGTTCCGTCGTCGGCAGTGGTAAACGAAAGTGTAGGTTTAACACGCCAGTTCAAATGCACAAGTGCATCGGGTTTTGTTAACGGTGTACTTCGTTCGTTCTTGCGTGACGGCGGTAAACTGCCGCCTGTAAAGGGCAATGAAACAAAAAAACTCAGCATTGAATATTCCTGTCCCGAATGGCTGGTAAAACAGCTTGTTGACGATTACGGCAAGCAGGCAGCAATAGGAACAATGGAAGCGTTTTTGGGCAGACCTGTGCTTTATGCACGAGTAAACACTTTGAAAATAACACCGGACGAACTGTGCAGCAAGCTTGAAGCGGCGGGTATAGGCTGTGTTAAGGATGAAAAGCTTGACGGCTGTGTTGCTTTGACAGGCACAGGTTCGATTGAAAATATTGAAGCCTTTGAACAGGGACTTTTTCACATTCAGGACAAGTCCTGCCAGATGGCGGCGTCATTGCTTGGACCGCAAAAGGGTGAACGAGTGCTTGATGCATGTTCCGCACCGGGTTCAAAGTCTTTTACCATGGCACAGCTCATGGAAAACTGCGGCGAGATAATTTCGTGCGATGTGCATGAACACAAAATAGGCTTAATTGCTGACGGTGCAAAACGCTTAGGTGTATCCATAATCAAACCTATGCTGAATGACGGTACCGTTTATAACGAAAGCTTGGGTCAGTTTGACCGTGTATTGTGTGATGTGCCTTGTTCGGGCTTGGGTGTTATGGGTAAAAAGCCCGAAATACGCTACAAAGCTCCCGAAGACATAAAAGACCTTGCACAGCTGCAGTATAAAATCCTTGAAAACTCGTCAAAATACTGTAAGCCGGGCGGTGTTGTTATGTACTCCACATGCACATTGGCAAAAGATGAAAACCTTGCAGTGGCACAGCGGTTTTTGCAGGAGCATCCGGATTTTGAACCGCTGGAAAACAAGCTGCACAAATCCGGCTGGCACACAACATTGCTGCCGCAGGATGAACAAACCGACGGATTTTTCTTTGCGACAATGCGAAAAAAAGAGGGGTAAACCCTTGTTGACATAATAAAAATGAGGTGTTAGCTTTGGAAAAACTGGATATAAAGTCCATGAGTCTGGATGAACTGAAACAACAGATGAAAGAACTGGGTCTGCCTGCATTTCGTGCAGGACAGGTCTATTCATGGCTGCACTGTTTTTATGTTGACGATTTCGAGCAAATGACCAACCTTTCCAAAGATTTACGAGCAAAACTGGCGGAAAGATATTACATAAATTCGCTTAGTATAAAAAGAAAGCTTGTATCTGCCATAGATGGTACGGTAAAATACTTGTATGAGCTTAAGGACGGCAACTGTGTCGAAGCGGTTTTAATGAAGTACAAGCATGGCAGCAGCCTTTGTATTTCAACACAGGTAGGCTGTAAAATGGGCTGTAAGTTCTGTGCATCTACTTTGGCAGGTTGGGTAAGAAACCTTACCCCATCCGAAATGCTGGACGAAATATACTATGCTGTTAAAGACAGCGGACAGCGTGTGGACAGCCTTGTGCTTATGGGCATTGGCGAACCGCTTGATAACTTTGACAATGTTACAAAATTCTTGGAGCTGCTCAGAAGTCCCGAAGGCTACAATTTGAGCTTGCGTCATGTTACCTTGTCCACCTGCGGTTTGGTTGAAAGAATATATGACCTTGCCGATAAAGATTATCAGCTTACATTGGCAGTGTCGCTGCACGCGCCAAACAATGAAATGCGCAGCAGAACCATGCCTGTAAACGACCGCTACGCAATAGAAAAGCTTATTCAAGCGTGCCGTGACTACTTTAAAAAGACAGGGCGAAGAATAACCTTTGAATATGCGCTTATTGCAGGTGTTAACGACAGTATTCAAGCGGCAGAAGAGTTAAGCACTTTGCTCAAAGGGCTTCCTTGCCATATTAACCTTATACCCGTAAACGAGGTTAAGGAACGAGGTCTTAAACGAAGCGGAGCACAGGCGATACGCGATTTTCAAAATACATTGGGAAAACTTGGGCTTAATGCGACAATCCGACGCGAGCTCGGTTCGGACATCAGTGCGGCGTGCGGACAGCTTCGCCGCGAGGAAGGCATGAGAAGGGAGGAAAAGCAGTGATTCAAATTTACGGCAATACCCATTGCGGCATGGTTCGCGAACAGAATCAGGACTGCTTTGTCACTCGTGTTATAGACGAAAAAACAGGTTATGCAATAGTTTGCGACGGAATGGGAGGTGCAAAAGCCGGAGATGTGGCAAGCTCTGCCGCATGTTCGGTGATAGACGAGCACTTTAAAAAGAACATTCGTGCGGGACTTAGCGAAATAACTGTACGAAACATTATTTCAAGTGCCATGCAGTCGGCAAACAAAAAGGTATATAATCTTTCTAACGAAAACGATGATTACCGTGGAATGGGAACTACCGTTGCACTTGTAATTGTCGATGACAAAAAGGTTTACCTTGCACATGTGGGGGACAGCCGCATATATGTTAATGACGGCGAAATTGCCGCACAGCTCACAACCGACCACACCGTAGTTCAGGATAAACTTTCAAAGGGTGAAATAACTGCCGAGGATGCACGCATACATCCGCAAAGGCACCACCTTACAAATGTGCTTGGGGTGTTCCCAGTTATGAAGTTTGACTATGACCTTTATGAAGGCTTTGATGCAGGTATGTCCTTGCTGCTGTGCAGCGACGGACTATCAAACTATCTTGGAGTACAGCAGCTGCCAATGCTGCTCAAACAGGCTCAGGCAGCAAAGTCGGCTGAACCGCTGATTGAATTTGCGAACGGCAAAGGCGGACATGATAATGTTACCGCAGTTGTAGTAGCAAAAAGTGACCGATAAACTCGTACGGAGGAATATATGGATAAATACATCGGCAAAAAGGTAGACGGCCGCTATGAAATCAGGGAACTGATTGGCATTGGCGGTATGGCTAATGTCTACAAGGCCTATG
Organism: Oscillospiraceae bacterium; assembly: GCA_017559185.1. GTDB lineage: Bacteria > Bacillota > Clostridia > Oscillospirales > Ruminococcaceae > RGIG7389. Next base: position 11,239 of record JAFYSU010000030.1, on the reverse strand, counting down.
ATGTGATAGAGGAGCGCATTGTTGCGGTTAAAATACTGCGAGACGAATTTGCTGCCAACGAAGAATTTTTAAGACGCTTTAAAAACGAATCAAAAGCAATATCGCTGCTTAATCACCCCAATATAGTAAAAGTTTACGATGTAAGCTTTTCAAACAGAATGAACTCCATTGTAATGGAGTATATCGACGGTATAACGCTTAAAGAATACATTGAACACCAAAAGGTGCTGCGTTACCGCGAGGCTGTACATTTTACTGTGCAGATACTGCGTGCACTTCAGCACGCACACGACAAGGGCATTGTTCACCGTGACATAAAGCCGCAGAACATAATGCTTTTGCGTGACGCTACAATAAAAATAACCGACTTTGGCATTGCGCGTTTTTCCAGAAGCGAAACACGCACACTTACCGAAAAAGCAATCGGTTCGGTGCATTACATTAGTCCTGAACAGGCAAGCGGTGCCGAAATTGATGCCAGAACAGACATATATTCTGTTGGGGTAATGCTGTATGAAATGCTTACGGGAAGAGTACCTTTTGAAGCGGACTCGCCTGTTTCGGTAGCAATAAAGCAGATACAGTCGCCAATTGTGAAGCCAAGAGAAATAAACCCCGAAATTCCCGAAGGTCTTGAGGAGATAGTTTTAAAAGCAACACAAAAGGATGTAAATTACCGTTACCAGTCTGCGGCAGAAATGCTTGAGGGCATCGCAGAATTTAAAAGAAATCCGTCGATAAGCTTTGAGTACAAATATCTTCAGGAGCCGCCCGCAGCACAAAGAACTGCGCGGCAGGAACAGGAAAGCATGAAAAAGACATCAAATCCTACAACAAAAAAATCAACACAAATGCAGTCAAGCGGTGAAAAAGCGCCTGTTCAAAAGGCGTTTCCCGTGCTGCCTGTGCTTGCGGGTATTTCGTTTGCATTTGCGCTTGTTGCGGTGCTTTTTATTGCCATGATGTTCATCATTAACGACCCGCTTGCCGATGTGCCCGAAATAACAGCACCGGACTTGGTAGGTCAGGAATATCAAACCGCAGCACGAAACCGCGACTATCGTGACCAAGTTGTAATCGAGGTAGCGGAAACACAGTTTAACAGCGAATATCCCGAAGGTGTAATATTCAAGCAGCAGCCTGCAGGCGGAAAAACCATAAAACAGGGTGCAACCATTCGTGTAAAGGTAAGTGCCGGTGTACAGACTGTTATATTGCCCGATTATTCGGGGCAGGAGGCTACCGAGGTTTACAAAAAACTGCGCGAGCAGGGGCTTGATTACGATGAATTTATGATATTCAGCGATACTATTGCCGATGGCTATGTAGTTAAAACAGACCCTGAGCGCAAAAGTGAAGTGCAAAGCGGTGAAATGGTTACCGTTTATGTAAGCCGTGGTCCGCAGGACAGAAACACACGCATACCTGATGTTGCGGGCATGAACTTTGACGAAGCAAAAGCACTGCTTGCAAGTTACAAGCTTCGTGTAAGCTATGTTAACGAGGTGCGTGCTCCCGACGATGAAGAACCGGGTATTGTTCTGGAGCAGTATCCTGAAGCGGATACCGAAGTGCGCGAAGGTTCGGCGGTTGAACTGACCATTGTACGAGGATATTTGAACTACGACAATGACGAAAACGCAGACGGCGCAAGCGGTGAAACAAATACCGTACAGGTTGTGTTTACACTTCCGGGCAACATTGACGAGGTTGTCGAAATAGGTGCATACGACGGAAACAAAAAGGTAGTAGGCGACGAGCTTAATCCAAAGCAGTCTCGTGAATGGGTGGTAAACTTTAAGGGCAGCGGTAAGCGTGAAATAACACTGCGAGTAGAGGATACCGTTTATTCGATATACGAAGTGGACTTTGACAACGGAACCTACAGACAGGTATAAAAACACTAAAGGGGGCATGAATTTGCCCCCTTGTTTTAAAACAGAAAGGTTGTAATGAATGGAGCAAAGGTTAGAAGGACTGGTTATCAGGCTGTTGGGCGGATTTTATTATGTTGAGTGTGACGGCAAAGAGATTGAAACACGCGCCCGTGGCGTTTTCAGAAAAGATAAATTCAAACCCTGTGTTGGTGATAGGGTAATAGTGGAAACGGCAGATGGTATAACAGGGACACTTGCCGAAGTTCTGCCAAGGAAAAACTGCCTTGTAAGACCGCCTGTGGCAAATCTTGACCAGCTTGTACTGGTGAGCTCCATTGCACAGCCACAGCCTAATTTCTTGGTTCTGGATAAAATGATTGCAATATGCCAGCACCAAAATATCGAGCAGATAATTGTAATAACAAAAGCTGATTTGGGCGATACTTCCTACATGGAAAACCTGTACCGCAATGCAGGCTTTGAGGTATACACCGTATGCAACAAAACAGGCGAAGGCGTTGAAGATGTAAAAAATGCGCTTCAAGGCAAAGTAAGCGCATTTTGCGGAAATTCAGGTGTAGGCAAATCCAGTCTGCTGAATGCAATCGACAGCCGTTTGTCCATTGATACAGCACACATAAGCGAAAAGCTTGGGCGCGGACGACACACAACACGCCATTCCGAATTGTACAAACTGGAAAACGGCGGATATATTGCCGATACACCCGGATTTTCGGCAGTGGAACTTGAACGGTACGAGGTTATTTTAAAGGACGAGCTGCAGTATTGCTTCCGCGAGTTTGAGGAATATATTCATGATTGTCGTTTTACAGGATGCAGCCATACCAAGGAAAAAGGCTGTGCTGTACTGCAGGCTGTTGAAGAAGGCAAAATTGCAAAGGAACGCCACGAAAGCTACCTTGCAATGTACGAGGTTTCCAAACAGATAAAAGAATGGGAGCTGAACAAATGAAGCGCGGCATTATTTTTGGCGGCGGAGAGATAACAGCGGATAATTTTGTAATGGACAAAATAAAACCCGATGACATTGTAATTTGTGCCGACAGCGGATATGCTCACGCGCAAAGAATGAACATAAAGCCGTTTGCAGTTGTGGGTGATTTTGATTCGTGGAATGGTGATGAACCGTCCGACTGTGTAGTCGAAAAAGCCTCCCCCCACAAAGATGAAACCGATACCGCATTGGCGGTGCGCTTGGGACAAAAATACGGCTGCAATGAGTTTTTGCTGTTCGGAATGACAGGTGGAAGGCTTGACCACACATTAGCCAATATGCAGCTGCTGCGCAGTCTTGCACAAAGCGGTATTAAGGCAGCCCTGCTTGACGAGCGCGAAGAGATACATATGCTTTGCGGTGAAACGGAATTGGTGGTTAAAAACCGAAAAGGGTATAGTTTTTCTATATTCAGTATGGATGAACAATGCAGCGGAGTAACGGTGGAAAATGCGCAGTATCCGCTTGAAAATGCAGTTTTACGAGGCGATTTTCCACTGGGGGTAAGCAATGAGTTTTTAAACGGAGACATTCGTGTTTCGGTTAAAAAAGGCTGTCTTGCCGTGCTGCTGTGCAAACTGTGAGGTGCTTGTAATGGAAAAAGGCAAAGTACACATCTACTGTGGTGACGGCAAGGGAAAAACCACCGCTGCCGCAGGACTTGCTGCACGAATGGCAGGAAACGGATACAATGTTGCAGCAGTACAGTTTTTAAAGGCAGGAGGTGCGGCGGAATTTAAGTTGCTTTCACTGTCGGAAAATGTAGCTGTGGTAAAAGGACCTGAAAAAATGAAGTTCATTTTCCAAATGAATGACGAGGAAAAACGCCTAACTGCCGATTTGTGTGATGAGCTTTTTAAAGACTCTGTAAATCTGGCGGGAAAAACCAACGCAAGACTGCTTGTTATGGACGAAGTTCTTGATGCGGTGGAGTGCGGTATGCTGGACGAAGGCAAATTGTATGAATTTCTGCGTAATCGACCGCAGCAGCTTGAGGTGGTTCTTACAGGACGAAAACCGTCACAGCGAATTGCCGAACTTGCCGATTATATTACCGAAATGAAAAAGCTGCGCCACCCTTACGAAAAAGGCGAGGCCGCACGAAAAGGAATAGAGTATTAAAAAGCAGGCGGATTGCCTGCTTTTTTGTTTGCGTAATTCAGTTTTAAAACAGCAGATTAACAAAAAACATTTTTGCTGCGTATAGTGTTAGTAAAGCGTACTAACAAGCGACCAAAAGGAGGCGCAGCGGATGAAAATAGTAGTTTGGAAAAGCCCGCGGATTTTATCCGGAATACTTCGGCTTATTTTTAAAATAGAAAAAGAAGAACAGCATTAATACATAGGAATAATAAACGCCCTCAAAACTTACGGTTTTGAGGGTATTTTACTGTTTGCACCTGCATATATTTCTGATGAGGGAGTGTCTGCCTCATACCACAGGGAGACACCGTGCTGAAATATCAGAAAAAAGGAGAGGTGTCCAAATGGAACTGAGTATAAACAGGCAGTCCGTAACAATAAATGAAATTATATTCAACGGGTGTGCGGAGCAAAGCATTGAAAGTGATGTTTTGCTTGCCGACTACTGCCCCGACATAGTAAGAATACTCAAATGTTCGGTACAGCCTAAAATAGAATCGGCACAGCTTAATGCAGGCAGAATTATTATTGACGGTTCGGCACAGGTAAAGGTTTTTTACTGCACGCAGGAAAACAAGGTGTTTTGTTATCGTTCGTCTGTGCCGTTTCAAAAAAATATCGAGCTTAAACACAGCTGTGAAGATGGCATAGTTCATGTTATGCCGAAAACAGACTATGTAAACTGCCGTGCAGTAAGCAGCCGTCGCTTGGAAATAAAGGGAGCTTTGTCACTTAGTGTTAAAGCACTTGGCAGCACTGCCGAAGAATTCGTGGCTGATTCGCACGAAATGGGAATACAGCTTAAAAAAACACCATACAGGGTTAACCAGCCAATGAAAACGGGCAGCGGAGTATTTATAGTTCAGGAAACGCTGGAGCTTGGTTACGGCAAGCCTTCCGCTGCTGAAATTTTGGATTGCCGTGCCGAAGCACAGGTGAGCGACTTTAAACCTATTGCAAACAAAGTAATAACCAAGGGTGAGCTTCAACTTCAATTAAGCTATTACTGCACCGAAGGCAAGCTGCAGTTTTTGGAACACAGCATACCTGTAAGCAGTATTTGCGATATTGAAAAAATGTCGGAGGATACCTCGTGCAGTGCAGTATATCAGGTAGTGGAATGCAGTGCCGAAATTCAGCCGTCCCCCGATGGTGAAAGCCGCAGAGTAAGCGTTGAATGTAAAATACGGTGCGACATTGCGGCACACAAAATGCAGGAGTATTTGGCAGTTACCGATTGCTTCAGCACACTATACGAAAGCCGTGCAGATTTGAAGGCGGTAAGCTTGGCGGCACTTGAAAAAAGGATAGAACAAAGGCATTTGTACAGGGAAACCATTACACTGCCCGAAAAGGTTACGGCGGTAGGTGATGTTTGGTGTACTGTCGAGGATATAGCGACCGAATGGAAAGACGAAAAAATGCTTTCGGCGGTTAAAATGAATATATGTCTGCTCAGCTTTGACGAAAGCGGTTCTCCCGAACTGTATGAAAGAACCGAGGATATAGGCTTCGAAATTCCAACAGAGGCAGCAGCTGCCGGTGCAATGTTCATGGGTAATGCGTATACAGTCAGTGCATCATACGGTATAACTTCAAGCGACAGACTTGAAATACGCTGTGATTTGCTGCTGCACGGTGGAATTTATACCGTACAGGCATACCCAATGCTCAAAAATATAGAAGTGGATGCCGAAAACCCAAAACATACAAGAAAGCGCAGTCCGCTTACCATATACTATGCCGACAAGGGTGAAAGTGTATGGAATATTGCTCGGCGCTACAACACTGTTCCCGACAGCATAATGGAAGAAAATAATCTTCAGCAGGATATAATGACCGCCCGCAGAATGTTGTTAATACCAACGATGTAAACGAAAAGGAGGGGAATTAATATATGGTAGGTATTTACGAGGATATAGCGCGCCGTACACAAGGCGATATTTACATTGGTGTTGTAGGACCTGTAAGAAGCGGAAAATCCACTTTTATTAAACGGTTTATGGAAAAGGCGGTTATTCCGTCCATTGAAAGCGACTTTCGCCGTGAACGCGCAAAGGATGAGCTTCCGCAGTCGGCAGCAGGAAAAACCATAATGACAACCGAGCCAAAATTCATACCCGAGGAAGCCGTGCGAATTCATATTGGCGAAAACACAGCAATGAATGTTAGGCTCATAGATTGTGTAGGATATATTGTTCCAAGCTCATTGGGATATATCGAAAACAATAATCCGCGAATGGTAATGACTCCGTGGTTCGATAAAGAAATACCATTTAACATGGCAGCAGAGATAGGCACACGCAAAGTAATAACCGAGCACAGCACAATTGGCTTGGTTGTTACCACCGACGGCAGCATAAGCGACATTCCGCGCAATGAATATGCCGAGGTGGAGGAACGGGTGATAAATGAGCTTAAAGAAATCGACAAGCCGTTTATAGTGCTGCTCAACTGCCTTTATCCTGAAAGCACACCCGCACAGCAGCTGGCACAATCAATGCAGGAAAAATATGATGTGCCCGTTATGCCTGTAAGCTGTATGGATTTAAGCGAAGCCGATATAAACGAGATACTTTCCAAAGTGCTGCTGCGTTTCCCTGTAAAGGAAATAGAGGTAGAAATACCCAAGTGGATAATTGCGCTGAAAAAAGAGCATTGGCTTAAAAAGGCGTGCTACGAAAACATTATTCAAGCCTGCGAAGGGCTTAATTACATAAGCAGCCTTAAAGAATGTACCGAGGCTTTGGAAAAATGCGAGTACATAAAACGCTGTGCTGTAAGTGGTGCAGACTTGGGTGTGGGAAGTGCAAATTTAAGCGTAGAGGTTGACCCGTCATTGTTTTACAGGATTCTTGGCGAGGCAACAGGACTTGAGCTGTGTGGCGAGGAAGACCTGCTGCCGTGTATGACTCAGCTTGCGGCAATAAAACGAGAGTACGACAAAATTAAAGGTGCAATGGAGGAGGTGCAGGCAACAGGTTACGGCATAGTTATGCCGACAATGGAAGAATTGTCGCTTGAAGAGCCCGAAATAGTAAAACAGGGCGGCAGATACGGGGTGAAGCTGCGGGCGTCTGCACCAAGCATACACATGATGCGTGCAGACATAACTGCCGAGGTAGCTCCGATTGTGGGGTCTGAAAAGCAATCGGAGGAGCTTGTGCGGTATCTGCTTGATGAATTTGAAGAAAACCCCAAAAAGATATGGGAAAGCAATATATTTGGTAAATCACTGCATGAGCTTGTAAACGAGGGGTTGCACAACAAGCTTTACCGTATGCCGGGTGAGGCAAGAATAAGACTGCAAGAAACCATTGAAAGAATAATAAACGAGGGATGTTCCGGTCTTATTTGCATTATACTTTAAAAAGAGAAGGAACTCTGCGCACACAAAAGATGTACGCAGAGTTTCTTCTTAGTTTTGGAAGCTATAAGTATAACAAGCTATCATTATTTAAGAGTCAAAGGACTGTCGGTAATAACGATATGACCTGCTGCGGATGTTGTGAGATGAACATAACCGTTAGCATCAACAGTAGGTTTTGCAGAAATAGCATAGTATGTATTTGTTTCAGGATTGTAGCTGTATGCCTGCAAGGTAGTTGTGTTCATACCGGTAATATCCAATTTAGCAGCCAGTTTTACTTCCATACCAAAGCTGCCTTTCTGGTCAAGTGCCAGTACGGAAACCTTGTTGTTAAAGAATTTTTCAAAGGCCTGTTTTGTTGGATTATAGTTTGTCTTCATACCCAAGCTGATATTGGAAGCTGTCAAATTAGCAGCTGCAGCAGGGTCAACGGTAATTTGTGCTTGAACAACATTACCAACAACATTTCTAAATGTAAGGGTTTCGCCCTGTGCAAGACTTGCTGCTGCTTTAGCAATTTCGGAAGGTGTTGTGGAAGAGTTAGGGTTAATACTTACTGCAACACTGTTGCCTACACGAGCAGCAGACGAAATGGTGGAAGAGGTAACATGAGTTGTACCGCCGCTGTTGGAAGAACTTGCAGAGCTGCTGCCACCTGCGGAAGAACCGCCGCCACCGCGGTTGCTGGAGTGTTCATGTCTGTTGCCGCCGCTTGGTTTGCTTGCATTGTCATTTTTAACTTCTGCACTCAGTTCAAAGGTTGTGGTTGAAAAGCCTATGCCAGACTCATCCATCCATGTGATTGTGCAGGTTTCAGGTGCTACATTTTTAGGAGTAGTGCTGCCAGCCTTTGTAATTGCCAAATATTCGGTATAGAATGCTTTGTCGCCGTCAGTTTCCAAGTCTGTAACGAATTCGTCATCAAACATTTCTACTTTTGCACGCACTGCACCCTTAGGAGCATCTGCAGTAACCGCTACCGCAATGCAAGAACCGTAGTCTTCATATTCCTCAGTCATTGCATCAATTTCATCACTGTTTGCTTTGTCTTTTACAAAAGCATCAAATACTTTTTTGTCTATTGTGATTACTCCGGTTTCAGCATCAAAGGTAATACCTGCTTTTGCATATGCATAACCGCTTCTCAAAGCAAGTGCAGGAGCAAAAACATCATCAGTGTCGTCGTCGCCTGGTTCATTACCTGGTTCGTCGGTTATGGTTTCATCAACTTTAACGCTTACTTCGTATTCGGTTGTTGCGATAAGTTCATCATCTTCACCATACCATTCGAGCTCAATGGTAATAGCTTTTCTATCTGCAAGACCTGTACCGTCAACATTTGCAATGCTGAAGTACTCAATGAACATACCATCGTGTACATAGTCACCTTCATCATCCAAATCGAAGTCGCCAACTGCTTTTCCATCTACAGTAGCGTAAACATTTACTGCCTTGTCAGGAGCTTCAGCGGTAACACCTACATACAGTTTTTCGCCATGTGTCATGTCGGAAATAATATCGGCTTTGTCTGCAACTGCTTTTTCAAATGCTGCCTTGTTTACGGTAATAACACCGTCGTCAAAGGAAATGCCTGCTTCTTTGTAAGCATATTCATCTCTGAGGTCGAGCATTGCATCGAATACAGGGGTTTCTTCTTCCTGTTCAATCCATTCAACTTCAACTTTTACTTCGTATGTGGTTGTGAATATTACTTCACCGTCAGCATCAAGCCATTCAAGTTCAACAGGAATAGCACTTCTTTCGGTAAGAGCACTGCCGTCAGCATCTGCAATACGGAAGTATTCGATGAAGTTGCCGTCGAGTACGTGGTCACCATCTTTGCTAAGGTCAATTGCCTCGTCATGAGCTTCACCGTTAACAGTTGCTTTTACCTGTTTAGCACCTTCAGGAGCTTCAGCAGTAACACCTACATACAGCTTACCTTCATTGCACATTTCTTCGATTTCATCTTCGTTCTTTTCATCTTCAATGAATTCATCGAAGGTTTCTTCATCTACAATGATTGCGCCTACTTCGCCATCAAATTCAAAGGTAATGCCTGCATCAGCGTATTTGTAATCTTTTCTGAGTGCAAGCTTAGCAGCGAAAATACCTTCGTCTTCATCAGGAACAACAGGGGTATCAGCTTCAACGGTAAATTCGTCGTCGGAAAGTACTGCGTTGTAGTTTTCACCAAGGTTCAGGGCAATGGTGTAATCACCTGCAGCAAGGTCTTCTTCAAAGGTGAATGTGTAAGTGCTGCCTTCTACGCTTACAGCACTTGCAGTAACATTAGCAGCACCTGTAAGTGTAAGAGCGGAAGCTTCAAGAGCAGCGCCTTCGTAGGAGTTGCCCAATGTAACAATAACAGTGGATTTGTTTGCTTCGTCAACAGTAACGGTTACATCGGTAACGGTTGGTTCATCAGCTTCAACAGTGAAGGAATTAGAAGCAAGGTTAGCGGTAAGGTTGTTTGTACCAAAGCCTACTTCAACAGTGTAGCTGCCGGCAACAAGCGGAGTGGTGAAGTTAGCAGGGATGTAGTAGTAGCTTTCGTCGCTTGTAATTTCACCCAAAGCAAGTGCCTGTGCGTTGGAAGAAGCGTCTTTAACTGTAACGCTTACATTGTCAAGCAAACCTTCGTAATAGGATTTTGCAACCTGCAGTTTAAGGGCGTTTTTGTCGGAGGTAGCAATGCCAACATTAATGTCGTAGACATAGTCAGTTTCAGAAACTGTAGGAGTATCGTAACCGCCCATAGGAGTAGGAACATACGCACAGCTGTTGGAGCCTGCAAGAAGAACAGCATCCTGATTGTCCTGAACATCGTTTTGCAGAACATCCACATGGTACCAGTTACCGTCCAGTTCAACCATACACCACATGTATGAGTAATCTTCATGGCTTGGGTCATCAATCATTTTACCTTCAATAAGAACGCAGTTAATATCTGATTCTTTGCAGAGGTAGTAGAAAGCTTTATTGTAAGCACCACAGCTAAGAGGAACATCCGAGTTCATAAAAGGCGAGAAAATCAAGGAAGATTCAACGGAATAATTATCTGCGTTTGATGGATATTCGCGAGCAACATTTGCATAGTCGGAAATAGCTTGACTGAAATATTTAATTTTGTTGTAATCGTCGTAACCTTCGGCAGTTTCGAGGATTTCATTAATAATAGCCAATTCATCTGCGTTTACTTCGGCAGTACCTTTTACAGTGTAAATGGTTTTAGAATCGTCCGGAGTTAAATTGTTTTGAAGTCCCGGGAAGCCTTGTACACCCACAAATACACCGTGGGTATCGCCGGCAGTGTTTTGGTATTCGCTCAAAGGTGCAAGGTAGTAGCTGCAGGTGTAATCGTTTTCAAGGATAAGGTCAAAGTACAACTGACCGTCATGCCACGACATAAGGTCCTGGTGGTCAAGGTTGAATGCAAAGTATGCGTTGTTCATGGATGTAATAGCAGTATCACCAATCATGATACCTGTTGGAACATAGCAGGAAGCACTGCCGTCGTAATTATCATCGCATACATTGGCGTAAGCAGCATACAAAGCATCATATGCCTGTTTTTCTTCGTCGGAGAGCTGGTCGTAGTAGTATGCATTTGGGGTAGCAGCAGGAGATTCAGGAGTACCGTTGCTGTAAACATAGTCAGTTTCAGAAACTATAGGGGTAGAGTAATCACCCATAGGGGTAGGAACATATGTACAGCTGTTGGAGCCTGCAAGAAGAACAGCATCCTGATTGCCCTGAACATCGTTTTGCAGAACATCCACATGGTACCAGTTACCGTCCAGTTCAACCATACACCACATGTATGAGTAATCT
>JAFYSU010000029.1 GCA_017559185.1 Oscillospiraceae bacterium | reverse complement strand
GTCAATGCTTGAGGAAGGTATTTTGTAATTTTCCGTTTAAAAATTGTATTTTCACAAAAAATCGGGGTATGCACTGCATACCCCGATTTTCTTATTTTTTGAACGACCAAAACTGGAACAGAAGTTTTTCCTGCTCAAGCGCAATTTGGCAGCGTTCTTTTATTCCTTTTATAAATTCGCACATTTCGTCTGTTGGTTTAATTTCGTCATCCATAAACAGTTCTTTTAATTCATCACACCACAGCTTGCAAAGCTCCTGCACCTTGTCGTCCGGCACGGCTGCAAAGTATTCCACCCAAGCCTTGTCCACTGCATATACACCGTTAAACGCTGTACCAATAATCTGTTTGCGGCAATCGGAAATCATAAGTTCCTCTTTACCGTTTACCTTTGCCGCAGCCGATGAAAGCACATCAATATCCTGTGCCGCTATTCCCTGCGGTGCTTCCAACAGCTTAACTGTACATATATCGGCTTCTGTCCAAGCAAGCTCCTTTTGAATAAGGGATGGGTCCCCCAAGCGAAATTCCAATTTAATTTTCATTTTTACCACTCCTTCTGCCTGTGCGTTAACACGGCTTACCCTGCGTACAATTTTATCACAGAGCACAGCAAAGTAAAAGGGGGCAAAAAATCAGCTTTTTTCTGCCTGAGTCCATGCCTTTTCACACGCAGCCGTAATTTCTTCAAGGCTGCTGCGTTTTACGGTATATTTAATTTTTCCGTTATGCTCAAGGCACAGTTCGGCATCATTTTCGGTGGGATAAAAATACAGTTCATCCCGCTGAAGCTCACTTTCCTGATTATAGACTACGGTTACGGCAAACACAGCAGATGCCGCTGCCGCTTGTTTTGCTTGATTTAACGGCGGAATGCTGCTTATTTGTTTGTACAAAAAGTCAAAGTCCTGTTTTTTAATATCGGCTTCGTTAAGGGTTGTTTTTCCGTTTTTATCTGTTTTAAAATCCCAGCTTTGCTGCGTTGTTGAAACCTTTATCTGCTCTGCCTTAGCTGCATTTTCAGCTTGAATTGGCTCGGCTGTGAAAAAATCTTCCTGCACATCAAGCCACAAAAGTTTTTCTTTTTTTATTTTGTATATCACCGGCGTTCCCGCTTTCATTACAAAGCAGCTTCCGTCCTGCGGCTGTGATGCGGTAATGGTATAGCTTTCCTGCCCTGTGGATACATCTATTACCGAATACGGTTTATCAAATTCGCAGGCCTTCATCTGTTCTGGAGTTGGCATTATAAATTCGGCTTCGTCGGCATAAAGTCCAAAAAAACCTTCCATTTTGCTGTTTACCCGTTCTGCCGGAACAACTGCCTTAACAGGTGCCGTTATCTTATAATTTTTACCGTCCTTTTCTGCCTCAATAACAATGGGCTGCTCCCGCACACTGCCCGAAAGCACAGCTCTTTTTATTTTTGTATCGGGTGATTTTTTAGGGACTACCTCAAGTAATACAAGCTCCTTTTCGCCTTGCAAAAAAAGATTAAGGTTTTCTGTTTCGGCAAGGAAAACCTTGTTATCCACCAGTATATATACCCCCTCACCGCTTTGATTGCCTATTCCCAGTACAAGCGGTTCTTTGTCGATATAATCCACCTTAACCTGTGCCTTTGGCGGCTGCAAGCCGCAATCACGAGCAGTTTTGTGAGTTATTGCTTTTACTGCACTCACACACGCTGCCTTTTGTACTATTTCCTCCAGCTTTTGTTTTTTAAACGGTACACCTTTTCGCCCCTTTACCGAAAAATCGTTCCCTAAATTTTCTATTACATATTCTCCGTATTCATTCGATATAGTTACTTGGTTTACGGATTGCATATCTGCTTTTCTAATATTTATGCTGTACTGTGTTTTTTCGCTTTTTTCCATTTGCTTGTACAAGCTTTGGTCGGTTAATGCAACAATAAAGCATCCGCCCATAATCACAACTATTGCCAGGGAAATAAGCAGCCCCCATTCCTTTTTCACATTATTGCACTCCCAACAACTTATATTAATTAAATTATTCCTTGCAGCTTTGTTTTTATCCTTAATTTACAGTTCAAAATTCATGTCATTTAATTTTTTATCAAAAATATTGCACTTGTTCAAACAAAATACATGGAAATCTAAAAAGAACTGTGCTATAATGCTTGTATGTGTGGTTGGATTTGCCCTTGCTTGTTTATATGCAAATCTCCGCATTGGTAAGGCAGGTTTTTTCCCGCCTTTGTAAAAAAGCTTTTTAGCATATGAATTTATAAAAGGAGTGTAGCATTAATGCTTAAAAAAACACTGGCTGCCCTGCTTGCAGGTGCAATGATTTTGTCCTTTGCCGCTTGTGGCGGTGGTGATTCCAACAATGGCGGCGGTAAAGACCCAGGTTATTTTTCCGGTGATGCTTCCGCACTGTTTGAAAAAACCGACATTGGCAGCAACCCAAACAAGGTTGACGAAACCGCTTTGACTATCTTTAAAAACGCTGTTGATACCAGCTTTGCACGCGAAACAGGCCGTTTGGAATTGCAGGAAATTGCAACAACCTACTGCCCTCACGGTTCCATGCAGGCTATGACAAAAGAAAAGCTGGATTACGATATTTCCGGTGAAGCAACCGCTAACTATACAGTTTCCGAAAATGTTGAAATAAGCAACCTTGTTCATCATGCAGGCATTAAATGTGACCTTGTTCCTGTAAAAGGCGAAGCTTCTGCACCTGAACTTTCCGGCAAAGATGCTATCCTTAAAACTATTGATGAAATGAAAGGCGTTCTTTTGACCGAAGGTCTTAAAGGCGAATACATCCAGTCTGTTGAACTGCGTCAGGAAGCACCTGAAAAGAATGATGCTAAAGGTCCTGTTTATATTACAGTTACCTTTACACCTGATGTAGAAGAAAAACTCTTTGCTTCCTCCACAAAGCTTAGTGCTGATGCTCCAAAAGGCAGCGTTGTTTACAGTGCCGAAGTTAAAATTGATGGTGACGGCACCGTTAAATACCTCAGCGTAAGTCAGGACATTCAGGAAGAAACCGGTGCAAAATACGATTTGCTCGACAGCAAATATCTCTTTAAAAACATGGCCGGTAAAGCTTCCGGTGAAAAATAATTTTATACCGAGCTGACATTATTGCCTGCGGTAAATTCCTGCATACGCAGGAATTTACGCAGGCATTTTTGTATTGTAATAAGGGTGGCGCATCATGCTTTTGTGTAAAAGGAATTTAAAAATCAACAACCGCATTAACCCCGTAGGACTCATGGGAAAAGGCAAATTTTCCAACGGAAAGCCTTTTGTTGTACGCGGAATGAACCATCGCGGCTATATTGACTGCCAGTGGGGAATGAAAGCTTACCGCTACGGGCTTTTTGGCTCGGATTACAACGGCTGTGGTTGGATATCTGCCTACAATGCGCTCAAACTGCTTGGTGAAGACCCCAGCATACCTGCCGTTATTTACGAATTTGAACGCTACAGCGTTTTATTTGGCACATTAGGGTCTACCGTTCTTGGTTTTTCGCATTATTTTAAAAACAAAGGCTACAAAACCGCACAGCTTGTAAGCCCAAATATTCAAAAGGTTGAAAATTTTATACACAATCATGATGCAAGCATTATTTTTTACTTTCATCCGGCTCCGTTTAAAGGGGCACATTTTGCTGCCGCTGCCCCCTTTGAAAACAAAATTATATTTTTTAATGCCCTAAACCGCAGCCTGCGTTTTACAAACAGCTTTGCAGACGGTATTCCTATTTACAGAGTCCCTGTTTTTCAGGATGTCCGAACGCTTGACGAATTTGTAGCCGACGAAAAAAAATACTACCGCAGTCGTATTTTTCCAAGTCCGTTTTGGGTAATAGGAATATCGAAATAAGTGATACTTTTTATGTTTTAACCAAATCCCTCCCTGTTTATCCTTGGTATTTTCGCATTTACGATAATGAGCATATTGAAAGCTACGCGTTAATGTGATAAAATGTCATCGTAAAAACTGTTAGCTCGAGGTGACCATTTTTTGAAAAGTCTGATTTTGTTTTTGGCTTTTATTTTACTTGTTTCATGTTCTGCACCTACTGCCGACACCCCAAAAGAAATTTCAGTTTCTGCCGAACAGGCGGACTGCGTTATTAATACCAATGTTCAAAAAATAATTTTCCCAACTCGTACCGACGAACGAAATCCTTTTAATAATCGGGTTTTTGAAATACGGCATTTCAGAGTAAACATCACCCTGCCGAACGGGTGGACAATACGCCGAAAATCGGCAAACGACAAACGCTTTCCTTTAACCGGTGCATGGTCTTCCATGGGGATATATAACAGTGAAAATGAATGTGTGGGGGCAATTGGCTACAATACCTACACACAATACGCAGGTTCCGAAGAGCTTCCCCAATCCATATACAGCGAAGTAACTTCGAATACACACTATAATTTCGATACTCAAACCTCCGAACACGACGGTGGCGCTTACCTTTCCGTACATCAGCACGAAACCGGTGAAACTGCCGTTACCGAAGTTATTACATCGGCACTTATGGCAAAGCAGCTTGGTTTAGCATCAAAAAACATTGTAAACCACGGTATTTTGTCATATAACAGAGACTTGCTGGTTTATATTGTTTGCGAGC
This sequence comes from Oscillospiraceae bacterium, assembly GCA_017559185.1. GTDB lineage: Bacteria > Bacillota > Clostridia > Oscillospirales > Ruminococcaceae > RGIG7389. The sequence continues at coordinate 17,120 of JAFYSU010000029.1, read as the reverse complement.
TGGACAGTGCTGTTGTTGACAACGAATGTGTTAAAGCAATTGCCCAAAGCATTCAAATTGAGCCTGTTTAATTTTTACTCCGTTCCTTTTTGGGAACGGAGTTTTTCTTTGCAAAATCCCCCTCTGCACAGAACAAAATGGCAAAGGGGGATTTTAAAATTTTATTCTTTTGTAAATTCGCTGCCCTTTAGCCCCTTATTTTTTTGTTTTGCTCCTGCGAGCCGCGAGCTGTTTTGAGGTTTGCGAATATTTTTTTGTTTTTTGCTGCACCTTACGATGCCTTTTGCAATTTTACCGCCATTACCGTTATGTCATCATCATGAGCATCTGCTCGTTTGAGCTGTGCGGTATTTACAATTTCATCACACAGTGCTTGTATATCCTCTCCGTTAAATTTATCTATTGTGTTTTTTATCCAATCACATCCGGATGCTGCTGCTCCGTCGGATATCATAACCACCATGTCACCGTCACGCAATGACAACGCACTTTTTTCAAATGCGGCGGCGGTTAAAATTCCTACCGGAAGCGATGTAGATTCAATATATCCGGTTTTATTGGATTTTTTAATAAATGTAGGTGCTGCTCCTGCCTTGTAAAATTGTGTTTTACCCGAAAACAAATCTACCGATGCCACATCCACAGTCGAAAGACTCTCCTCGCCGGATTTTACCAGCAAAGCTGAATTTACCAGTTTAAGTGCAGCGTCATGCTTTGCACCTGCACAAAGCAATTTTCTTATAAGCGACACCGTCATTGTGGAGTCCACAGCAGCAGCACTTCCGCTGCCCATTCCATCACTTAAAACCATGTGGACATTTCCGCTTTTGTCGTAAAAAATGCTGTAGCTGTCTCCGCACAGTTTGTTTTCGCCTCGGTTATGCTGGGCATACGCCGCTTTAATGCTCAGTGCTGCCTTTTCACTGAACAATATGCAGGCAGTTTCCCCGCGCCGCTGTATAACAGGCGGTGCAAGCTCACGCTGGAGCATATCGGACAATTCCTTTGTCAGCTCAGGCTTGTCCATTCCAGCCAGCTTTGATGAGTACAGCTTTACCCGTATGTACAACCTGTTTGCGCTGTCGGTATATACCGCTGTTTCCAACGGATTCAGCTTAAGCCTTTGCAGATGTGAATGAACCTTTTTTGATGCTTTATCATCAAAAACATTTATCGCCTCCATCTGCCCAATAATGCCGTTTAGCAGCTGTGCCATGCCATCGAATTGGTCGGTAACCACCGAACGAATTTGCGACAGCTTACGGCATGCCGTCTGCTTTGCCGCCATTGCCTGATACGAAATGGCAATCTGACCTGCAAGCAATTCCTTTTGAATGCAGCGTTCCGCTAACGGCTGTGTGAAATCCTGCGGCGACACACTCCCCGTCTGCCTGAGAATACGCGTCATGTTATTCAGACAGTCCATGGTTTCGTTGTAGCCTTTTTGCCAGCACTGTGTGTTTTTTTCACACCCTCGGCATATTTTATCCGCGGTTTGGCTGCTAATGTCGGTAATTGTGCCGCTTTTAATGCGGTCTATACTTTGTGATACCGCTTGTGTTGTTTTTGCAATATCGCTCAAAGCAAACGATGCATCCTCCAAACGCGAAAGTAAAAGGGTTTTTACTTCCCTGTCCGCATCATGCCGATGTGCATGTACGGTTTGGGTCTGTAGGCTTGAAATGATGTTTTTGGGCAACAGCATAAATACAGCCGTTGCTGCCAAAGATTCAATCACCATTGCCAACAGTAACTTTGGTTGCCCCATTGTAAGGCAAACCGCTGCATTGGTCAGCAAAAAAGCGGCACAGCAAAACATTCTGCCCAAAGGGGCAAACATTCCTGCAAACAAGCCGCCCAGCGAATAACCTCCAAGAAGAAATCCGCTGTCCGCCAATGCTAATGTGACGGCTGTTCCGCACGCCACCCCTGCCATTGCTCCAAGTGCTTCCTGCCCTGCCCATGCACACACTGTTACTATTACCACTGCAATGACACGCCCTACCGAAAATATACCAATTTGCAGCGATGTAAACGCTGCTGTAAATATACAAAGTGAAATTATAAGGCTGCTAAGTTCTGTACGATGCATTTGCGAAAGCGTTTTTCCGCTTTCCAGTGCCGTCATGGTTCGCGAAAAAAAGTACGCTGCCCCGCAGGCAAGCAAGCTTTCGGCAACGGATAAGGTTACACTGTAACCGTTAAAGCCGTATGCATACGAAACCAACAGCGATGTTGCGGTAAGCGGCAGCCACGCAAGCAATGGCGAAAGCCATGCTCGGCGCTGCGGTGATGTATGCTCGTTCAGCATCCATTTAAAGCAAATTATAATCATTACCGCGCCTATGTATTTCATGGAAAAGTTTTGATGAAGTGAAAATAAATACCCAATAAGGCTTCCCAATGCGGCAAACAGCCATGCATCGCCCCAAATAACTGCCGTAAACGCAGCACCAAATGGGGAAAGTCCGTTTAATATGTAAGATGCCGACAGTAAAAAGCCTGCAAAGAAAACTCCTGCTGCCCATGCAATTTGTTTGTATGTTTTTACCGATTGAACCAGCCTGTCCACAACTGCTCCGCCAATAAAATCCGTTCGATTTTTCATCATTTTGTCAGTCAATCCTTTCACCTGTCCCAAGCTGCAAATGTTTGGGTGAGCAGCGTTCCCCGTTAAGGGGAACGCTACGGGGGTGCTCACCGCACATTTTTTGGGGGTTCCTTGGAGAAAAAACGCCAGAAAGCTTGTACACCTTAAAAAAACAAATTTCCGCTCAGCAGTAAAACAGGGGATTTTTACCGCTTTTTGTTTTTTGCTTTCTGTGGTTTTATTATAGTAGCTGACATTCAAATAAGCTGTCGCAACAAGGAGCAATTTTCACAGAATATTTGTCGAATAAGACTCAGCCGCAAAAAAATGAGCAGCGAAAAATTTTTTCGCTGCTCATTTTTTTATTTTATAGGCTGTGTTTTGCTGCCAAGCCATTCTTTTGCTTTTTCACCAACAAGCGGTGAAACCTGTTCCCATACTCGTTTGTGATAATTGTTAAGCCATTCTTTTTCTTCTGTATCAAGCATTTGTGTTTCAATACAGTTTGTGTCTATCGGCATAACGGTAAATGTGTCGAAGCGGTAAAACTCACCGTATTCGGTTTTTTGGTCCGGTACTACATGTACTACATTTTCAATGCGTATTCCGTGGCTTCCTTCTTTATAAAATCCCGGTTCCACAGTTACAACCATACCTACTTCCAGTGGGGTTTTGTTTGTTGCTGCACCAAAACCGTGCGGTCCTTCGTGAACATTAAGCAAAAATCCTACACCGTGTCCTGTTCCGTGGCGGTAGTCCATACCTTTTTCCCAAAACGGGCGGCGTGCAAGAATATCCAGCTGTTCGCCTGTTGTTCCCTTTTTAAATTTCGCACGGGACAATGCAATCATCGCTTTAAGGCACAATGTAAAGTCGTGCTTTTCTTCGGCGGTAAGCTCGCCAAGGGCGGTGGTTCGTGTTGTGTCGGTAGTGCCGAAGCGGTATTGACCGCCGCTGTCGTTAAGCAGCAAGCCTTTTTTGGCAATAGTTTTTGCAGTGCCCTGCTGCGGTGAATAATGTATTACGGCTGCATTTTCGGCATAGCCTATTATCGGCTCAAAGCTGTCGGTAATATAGCTTTCCTGTTCACAGCGAAAAGCTGTCAGCTTTTGTGCAAGGTAATATTCGTCGTATGTGTTTCCCTGTTCAAGCTCGGCAAAAAGCCATGTGTAAAATTCGCACTGTGCAGCAGCATCAACACGGAAGGCTTCGTATATATTTTTTATTTCAACGGGATTTTTCACCGCTTTCATTAACATTACGGGGCTTTCACATTCCTTAATTTTAAGCAGTGTGTTGCTTTGTGCCGTTTCCATAATTCTGCTGTTTGTGCCGCGAGGGTCAAAAATTACCGTTTGCGGCTTTTTAATGCCTGCCAAAAAGCCTTGAGCGTCCTCGTACTTTTTAAGGGAAACACCTTGGTTTTTAAGCTGCTGTTTTATTGCTTCATCAATTTTTTCAATGTTTGCAAACAAAACCGCCTGTTCCGCATCCACAAAGGCATAGGAAAAAAATACCGGATTGCAGGCTATATCCCCGCCGCGCAGGTTGAACAGCCATGCGGTTTCGTCCAAGCGGGAAAGGAATACCCCATCTGCCTGTTTTTCGGCAATACGCTCGCGAAGCTGCAAAAGCTTTTGGACTGTGCTGCACCCGATTGTACTTTCGTCCAAGGCAAATATATTTTGGCAGTTATCCCTTGGACGGTCACTCCAAAGGTTCATTGCAGCATCACTGTCAAGCAGGTTTATCTGCTTTTGGGCAAACAGCTTTTTCAGGCGTTTAATGGTGTCGGCAGATTGTGTTCTTCCGTCAACTGCCGCAGTGTCGCCTGCATTTAAGCTGTCTTTTACATATGCAGCGGGCGGCGGGCAGTCTGGTTCAGACGCACGAAACAGTGTTATTTTGCTGTCTGCAAGCTGCTGCTGTGCCTGTGTATAGTATCTTCCGTCTGTCCAAAGTCCTGCCTGCTGCTCTGTTACAACCAATGTACCTGCCGAACCTGTAAAACCGCTGTACCATGCACGCAGCTTCCAGCTTTCGGGAATATACTCGCTCATGTGCGGGTCACCTGTCGGAATTATAAATGCTGCTATCCCCTTTTCTCTCATAAGCCTGCGCAGACTGTTTATTCTTTCATCATATATACTCATTTACGCTCTCTCCCTTTGAGATATAGTTTTTATTAAAATAAAAAATTATTATCTTGCAAACAATATCATAGATTTACCAATTATTATATCACATTACCCGCAGTCAAGCTAAATAATTCCATCTCCATTAATTGTACCTGCTGAATATTTACACTTTTTGTGCATGTGATACATTATCCAATATTTTTTTAGCAATATCAACAAAATAATATGAGTTTATGCAAATTATTCACAACTTGTATGTATTTTTAACTACCTTTATGCTACAATAGTCACAATAGCGTTACAAAATTAGCATAATTTTAATTTATATATACCTTAAATTGAAGGGAGTCTGTTTTGTGAAGATTGGTTTGGTTCTTGAAGGCGGTGGATTGCGCGCCTCTTATACTATTGGCGTTCTCGACTGCCTGATGGATCGCCGTGTTTGGACAGATTATGTAATAGGTGTGTCCGCAGGAGCTTGTCACGGTGCTTCTTATGTTGCACGCCAGCGCGGCCGTTCCCGCCGTATCAATACCAATTATGTTAAGGACAGCCGCTACATAAGTCTTCGTAATTTAATAACAACAGGTTCACTTTTCGGTATGGACTTCATGTTCAACAAAATTCCAAAAGAACTTGAACCCTTTGATTATGATACCTATCTTGAAAATCCATGCGATTTTGTGGTTGGTGTTACCGATATAAATTCCGGTCAACCCGTTTATTTTCCAAAAAGCTCGGTTACATTTGAGGATTCTTCCGTATTACAGGCAAGCTCATCGCTGCCGTTGGTAAGCAAGCCTGTGGAATATGACGGCGGACTTTACATGGACGGTGGAATTGCCGACCCAATACCTGTAAAAAAAGCCTTTGAAGACGGCTGCGACAAGGTTATTGTGGTGCTCACACGCGACCGTAATTTTGTAAAAGACCCCGAGGGCAACGAATTTGCATACCGCCGTGCTTTCCGCAATTACCCCAAAATGACCGAGGCTATTGCAAACAGACACATAGTATACACCAAAACACAAGATTACTTAAACGAGCTTGAAGAGCAGGGCAAAGCTTTTGTTTTAGCTCCCGAAAAACCGCTTACCATTAGTCGGTTTGAAACCAACCTGCAAAAGCTGGACGAGGTTTACCAAGAAGGTTATATGCAAACGGCAGCAAAAATGCCGCAGCTGTGCAAATTTACAAAATTATAAGCAAAAAGGGACCGGTTAAATCCGTTCCCTTTTTAAATTTTATTGAAGCTCAAGTATTTCATCCGTCAGTCTGATAAGGTCATCGTAAACCATAAGCTCACCGCTGCGTCTGCGAAGCGATGCCGCACCGTTAAAGCCTTTAAGGTACCATGCTGCATGCTTGCGTGCCTCACGCATGCCTGTGTGCTCACCTTTATATTCACAAATACGGCGCACATGCTCGCGAAGCACCGCTACGCGTTCCTCCACAGTTGGTGCAGGAAGTATTTCGCCTGTTTTCATGTAATGGTCAATGCGTTTAAATATCCACGGATTGCCCTGTGCCGCCCTGCCTATCATTACAAGGTCACAGCCTGTTTGCTCGTACATTGCAATACAGCTTTCAACGCTGTTTACATCACCATTGCCTATAACAGGTATGCTCACACTTTCCTTTACAGCTTTTATAATGCTCCAGTCGGCAGACGGTGCATAAAACTGCTGGCGTGTTCTGCCGTGTATGGTAACGGCTGCTGCTCCGTTTGCTTCCATTATTTTGGCAAACTCGACTGCATTTACGCTGTTTTCGTCCCAACCTTTTCTGAATTTTACTGTTACTGGAACTGGAACAGCACGCACAACCTCGCGTGTTATTTCGCCTGCAAGAGGCGGATTTTTCATAAGTGCCGAACCACCGCCGCTTTTGTTTACCTTTGGTGCGGGACAGCCCATGTTTATGTCTATTATGTCGGGGGAAAAGGTCATGGCAAGCTCGGCAGCCTTTGCCATAATAAGCGGGTCATCGCCAAATATCTGCACTGCTATTGGTCTTTCCATGTCGGTAACACCAAGCAGCTCCTTTGTTTTTCCCTGCCCGTAGGTAAGCCCCTTTGAGCTTGCAAGCTCGCCCACAAGGTAGCAGGAGCCCATTTCTTTGCATATTTCCCTGAATGCACGGTCAGTTACTCCCGCCATTGGTGCAAGACAGGCTGTTTTAGGCAGAACTATATTTCCTATATTCAAAACTTGTACTCCGTTTCATTATTTTTTTCCTGTGCTCAATTATACTTTTGTTTTTGCACAAAAACAAGAGTTTGCAGTGATATGCTTGATTTCCAAATCTTTTTTGCTGTTTTTCTGCTGTGTATTCGGACATTTGTACCGTTTTTGTTAATACAAGTTCTTGCTATAATGTGGTATAATTAAGAATATGGCTGTTTTGCCTTATTTAAAATGATATGGCTGTAAAGGAGAACTGCTTTGAAAATTTTATGCATAGATTCCAACAGTATTGTTAACCGCGCATATTACGGTGTAAAACCGCTTACCACCAAAGACGGTGTATATACCAATGCCGTTTTCGGCTTCATGAATATTCTGCTTAAACTGCTTGCGGATTACGAACCCGATGCGGTTGCTTTTGCATTCGACCTTAAAGCGCCAACATTCCGCCATAAAATGTATGACGGCTACAAGGCACAGCGCAAAGGTATGCCCGATGAGCTTGCACAGCAGCTGCCCTTTTTAAAAGAGCTTCTGGCACATCTTGGCTACAAAACGGTAGAACTTGAAGGATACGAGGCTGACGACATACTCGGAACATTTTCCAAAAAAGCCGATGATAACACCCATGTTTACATTGCCACAGGCGACCGTGACAGCCTGCAGCTTGTAAACGATAATGTTACCGTACTGCTTGCCTCCACAAAAATGGGGCAAACCCAAACTGTTGTTTGCACCCCCGAATATATCATGGAAAAATACGGTATACAGCCACATGAGCTTATACAGGTAAAAGCACTCATGGGTGATACAAGCGACAACATTCCCGGTGTTGCCGGAATTGGTGAAAAAACCGCACTCAAGCTTATTGGTGAATACAAAAACCTTGATAACATTTACGACCAAATCGACAGCATTGATGTTACCAAAAGCGTGCGCGAAAAACTGAAAAACGGCAAAGACTCCGCATACCTCAGCCTTAAACTTGCCGAGATTTTCTGCGAAGTTCCTTTTGACAGCTCTCCCGATAATTACCGCAAGCAAGACGGCGACACAGATGCTGCATACCGCCTGCTCAGCCGTTTGGAAATGAGCTCAATCATTAAAAAGCTTGGACTTTCACCAAGTTCAAATGCTTCTGCCGAAAGCTGCGCTGCCACTGCTCCAACCGTTCCCGCACTTTGTTTTTGCGGATGTGATTTTTCAAAAATAAACAGCAGCAGCCCTGTGCTTATTCTTCCAAAATGGGAAAACGGCAGTATTATTAAGCTTGGTGCAGTTTGCAGTAATGAAATTTTTATATTTACCGAAGAACAGCAAATTAAAACCATGCTCGAGTCCGATATTCAAAAAGTAACCGTTGACTGCAAACAACTTTGGCACTACTGTATTGAAAACAACATCAGCCTTGGTAATATTTGTTTTGATATCACCCTTGCAGCTTACTTGTTAAGCCCAAGCTCGAGCGATTACTCCCTTGAAATACTTGCAGGTGAACATTCTGCCGAATATTCGCTTCCAAACGAATTTCCGCAGGACGATGCCGAAACGGTTGAAAACCTTTGCAGAATGTACGCCCTTTACAGTGTAATGCATAAAAAACTGGAAGATTACGGCCAGCTGGAGCTTCTTGAAAAAATGGAAATTCCTTTGGCACGAGTTCTGTCATACATGGAAATTGACGGCTTTAGAGTGGACAAAGACGGTATTCTTAGCTATGGCGAGGAAATTTCCGAGGGTATAGCCCGTCTGGAGCAATCCATTTATGCACACAGCGGTGAAAATTTTAATATAAATTCCCCACAGCAGCTTGGAAAAATTCTTTTTGAAAAACTGGAGCTGCCTGTACGCAAAAAAACGAAAACAGGATATTCCACCAATGCCGAAGTGCTTGAAAGTCTTATTGATGCACACCCGATTGTGCGTGATATACTCGAATACCGCAAGCTGGCAAAGCTGCGCTCCACATATGTTGAAGGCTTGGTTAAACAGATTTCTGCCGACGGCAAAATACACACACACTTTAACCAGACCGACACCAGAACAGGCAGACTTTCCTCCACCGAACCGAATTTGCAGAACATTCCTGTCCGCACCGAGCTTGGCTCGCAGCTGCGAAAATTCTTTACGGCAGACGACGGCTGTGTGCTTATTGATGCCGACTACAGCCAAATTGAGCTTAGGGTGCTTGCACACATTTCGGGTGATGAAAACATGACCGCAGCATTCCAAAGCGGTGAGGATATTCACACAAACACAGCGGCTCAAGTGTTTGACCTGCCGCCGTTGTTTGTAACCCCCGAAATGCGCCGCCGTGCAAAAGCTGTAAACTTTGGTATTGTGTACGGCATTGGAGCATATTCACTTTCGCAGGACATTGGTGTTTCCGTTAAGGAAGCCGACCGCTACATTAAAAACTACCTTGCTACATTCAGCGGAGTTGCACAATATATGGAAAAAACCATATCCAACGCAAAACAGTACGGATATGTTTCCACTTTGTTTGGCAGACGCCGCTACCTGCCCGAAATAAATTCCTCCAACAAAATAATGCAGGCTTTCGGCCAGCGTGTAGCAATGAATGCCCCCATTCAGGGAACAGCTGCCGACATTATAAAAATTGCCATGATAAAGGTTTTTGAACGCCTTGAACGCGAAAAAACCAATGCAAGACTCATCTTGCAGGTACACGATGAACTGCTTGTTCAAGCACCCGAAAACGAAGCCGAACAGGTGCGTAAAATGGTTTTGGAAGAAATGGAAGCCGCTGCACAGCTTGCCGTAACCTTAAGCGTTGATGCAGGAGTAGGCAAAACATGGTACGAAGCCAAGCAGTAAAGGAGATTTTATGCGTATCATTCCAATGAACGAACAGCATATAAGCGACATTGCACGGCTTGAGCAGCTTTGCTTCAGCCAGCCTTGGTCTGCCGACGGATTAAGGGCAGAGCTTAATAATCCCAAGGCACACTTTTTAACAGCCGTTGCCGAAAATGACAGTGTTGCAGGATATATAGGAATGCACCAGATACTTGACGAGGGATATATTGCAAATGTTGCCGTATTCCCCGAATACCGCGGACAAAAGGTAGCTTCACGCCTTATTGCCGAACTGCAAAAACTGCCCAATCTGTCGTTTATTTCACTTGAGGTGCGGGTAAGCAACCTTGCCGCTATTGCACTTTATGAAAAAATGGGATTTGTTCGTGCAGGAATTCGACGCGGCTTTTACTCCGCCCCTGCCGAGGACGGTTTGATAATGACATGGAACAGCAAAGGAGATGCTGAAATATGAAAATTCTTGCTATTGAGTCCTCTTGTGACGAAACCGCTGCTGCCGTAGTTGAAGACGGCAGAAAGGTGTTGTCATCGGTTATAAACTCACAAATCGAAGAACATCGCCTTTACGGTGGTGTAGTACCAGAAATAGCTTCACGCCGTCATGCCGAAAACATTGTTGCCGTTACCGAAAAAGCTCTCAGCGATGCAGGTGTTGCTCTTAACGACATTGATGCTGTTGCCGTTACCTATGCTCCGGGGCTTATTGGCGCACTGCTGGTAGGTGTGAACTTTGCAAAAGGCTTGGCGCTTGCCGCAAACAAACCGCTTATTGGCGTTCACCACATCCGTGGGCACATCGCGGCAAACTACATCGCACATGAACAGCTCAAACCGCCGTTTTTGTGCCTTGTTGTTTCGGGCGGTCACAGCCACATAATAAAGGTTGAGGACTACACAAAATTTGATGTTATAGGCAGAACCCGTGACGATGCCGCAGGCGAAGCGTTCGACAAAGCTGCCCGTGCCATGGGTTACCCTTACCCCGGCGGTGTGCATTTGGACAAGGCTTCAAAGCTTGGCAAGCTGGGTAATTTCCCTCTGCCGCAGCCAAAGGTTGAGGGCAGCCCTTACGACTTCTCCTTTTCGGGACTTAAAACAGCGGTAATAAATCTGCTGCATCGTGCCGAACAGCGCGGCGAAGAAGTCTGCCGTGAAGACCTTGCCGCAGATTTTCAAAAAACAGTAAGCGATATTCTTGTTACCCGTACAATGGCAGCTGCAAAGGAATTCGGCTTTAAAACCATTGTGCTTGCAGGCGGAGTTTCGGCTAACAGCGGTATTCGTGAAGGTTTTGAAAAAGCCTGCAAAAAACAGGGCTGTCAGCTGTTCATGCCTCCGCTTAACTTGTGCGGCGACAACGCTGCAATGATTGGCTCGCAGGCATATTATGAATACCTTGCAGGCAACACAGCTTCGCTTGATTTAAACGGTATTGCAAGTATGCCGATTGATAAATCGTGGTAACGAAAGGAAAAACAATGGGTAATATTTTAAAACAGCAAATTTTGGATTTTGCATCGGCTGTTCTGGCTGTTTTTGTGGGGCTTCGTTTTAAAACCATTTGGGAGCTTAAAGCCTACCTTAAAGCCAACAATCCCGACAAACACTTGGTACTCTGCCGTATTTACAGCTACCTTACAGCCAAAAAATGCAGCTTTATCGGAGTTAATTCCACCATTGAAGAAATACCAACCTTTCCGCACGACATTTTTGGTGTGTTTATCTCCGAAAATGCAGTAATCGGCAAAGGCTGCACCATTTTCCAGCAGGTAACCATTGGCTCGAACACTCTTCCCGACAGTGCCAAGCAAGGCAGTCCTGTTATAGGAAACAATGTTTACATTGGTGCAGGTGCTAAAATAATAGGTGCAATTACCATTGGTGACAACTGCCGAATTGCCGCAGGTGCATGCGTTGCAAAGGATATGCCGCCCAACACCGTTGCGGTACCTGCCTCCACCCGTTTTATTCAAAAAGAGGGCATGGACAACCGCTTTGTAAACATACGGCAGTTTAACAGCAAGAATTAATACCATTTTGTAAGCGATTAAATGACAGTAGATTTAAAATCTGCTGTCATTTTTGGTTATAACACTGTTTCACATTTTTCACCAAAAATAAGCGGCAGCCTGCCAAATTGCAGACTGCCGCTTTTTAAAACCCCATACGGGGCCTTTCCCAAGCAATGTTATTTTTTAGGGTTTACAATGTTTCTCCAGTCAAGGTCACCGCGTTCAAGTGCATGAATGAGTGCTTCACCGGTAGCAATATTGGTAGCAACAGGAATGTTGTGAACATCGCACAAACGCAGCAGGTTTGCTTCGTCCAAAGAACGCTGACCACCGTTAATAGGGTCACGGAAGTAAAGCAGCAGGTCAATTTCGTTGCTTGCAATTCGTGCTGCAATCTGCTGTTCGCCGCCTTCGCCGCCGTCCATATATCTGAAAATATCCAAACCTGTTGCTTCGTGTACCATTTTACCTGTATTTCTGGTTGCACACAGGCTGTGACGGCTCAAAATACCGCAATATGCAATACAAAACTGAACCATGAGTTCTTTTTTGGAGTTATGAGCTATAAGTGCAATATTCATTATATTTACCCTCCGTTTTCCGAAAAAATTCATCGGTATATATTTAAAATTACTTTACATACAAAGGTACATATTCACCGTTTAGCCTGTCGGCTATTCTGCGGAATACCTCGGCAGATTTTATTGATGCCATTTTTGCCCAGTGACCGTCCTCCATGGTGCAAAGCAACTCGCCTAATTCATTATCCATGGGAACCGCACCAACAAGCTGTACACCAACAAGGTCAATTACCGCATCCAAATCGGGTATTGCGGAAGTAGGTTTCCACCGCTGCGGTATACGGTTTATAACAAGCCTTGCAGGAAGTCCTTTTTGTGCAAGCTGTCCCGCTAACGATGCCGCAATTCGAACTGTAAGCAAATCGGGCGTAACCGTAAGCAGTGCAGTATTGGCTATATCCATGCAAAACTCTGCCGATTTTGTAAGCCCTGCGGCACTGTCTATAATAATACAGTCATACACTCCCGTTAACTTTGAAAAAAGCCTTTCAAGGTCGTTTTTCGACGGCTGAAAGCTTCTGTCGGGGCAAGCCGGAAGTAAAAACAGATTTGCTGAAAGCTTACTGTTTATTACAGCTTTTTCAACCGAGCATCTTTGTGCAAGCAGGTCCCTTATGTCATACACTACATTATGATGAACACCGTTCATCACATCTAATCCGCGCTGTCCCCAGTCGGTTTCAACCAGCAGTGTCTTTTTTCCTTTTCGCGCAAAAGCCGCTCCCAGCATTGTGCTTACTGTGGATTTTCCCACACCGCCCTTGCCGGAAATGACCAAATAAATTTCTGCCATAGAATCCTGCCTTTTTAAGCCGCAGCCTTCAACTGTCCGGCTGCGTTTTTTACCTTTTGCAGCAAGCTTAAAAAATGCTGCAATGCCCTACTTTAAGCAAAATTATTTTATCAGCTTTCAAGATTAAAGTAAAGCCAACGATTTGGAATAAAAATGGATTTTTTTTAATTTTATTGTGCATTTATTCTTAATTGTTTTCATGTTTCTTGAGAATATGAGCATGTTTTCGTCTTTTTACACAAAATATTCCGATTATTTTATCCATTAAAAAGGACCGCCTCTTTGCTTTTACAGCAAAGAGGCGGTCCTTTTTGTTATTTGTCTTTTTTGCCAAGCAGTTTTTCTAGTTCTGCCTGCTGGCGCTGTTTGCGCCGCATTATGTCCGCCTGCATTTCATCCACTGTCATTGTGCGGCAGTTTACGGATGTTTGTTTATTTTCGGTTTTTACCTCTTGCTTTGTTTGTTTCGGTAAGGTCTTCGAAAATACATTAACCTGCTTTGGCGCTTCCTGCTGCGGCTGCTTTTCGGTTTTGCTTGGTTTTTCCTGTTGCTGTATAGGTTCTTGTTTTGGCTTGTCTTTTTCACTTACCGCAACAAGCGGTTCACCCAAAAGGTCATCCGTAACATCCAAATCCTTTGGTATTGCCAACAGCTCTTGTACCGCATTTGCTTTTTCTTCCTTTGGTGCTTTTGCAGGTTTAGCTTTCTTTACTTCTTCCTTGCTTTCCTGCTCAGGCGTAAACCGTGCTGCTTTTCTGCCGTTATTTTTAACCGTATCCCAAACCAAAAGCAGAATAATTGCGGCCGCACCCAACAAGCTTGCATATTTTGCCGCACTTGCAAACTCGTTTTCAGCAGTTATAATTATTTCCTTTTCTCCCGAAGGCACGACCACAGCCACAAAGCTGCCGTTTGCTTTAAATACCGGTGTTTCCTCACCATCTATTGTGCATTTTAAATTTTCCCTGTACGGTACGCTGAAAAATACCACACCTGTGTACTCAAATTCTGAAAATGCCGTAAAGCCGTTTTCTTCAAATTCTATTGCACTAACAGCATTCTGCGCAAGATTGTAACAGTCAAGCATGCTGTCCTTGTCGCTAAGCTTATCCAATGTTCCTTTTGGTACCTTATCAAGATATTCTTTCACGGCTTCACAATCTTCATCCGAAAGAACAATCCCCTTCAATGCAAGCTTTGCTCTGTCCTGCACAGGAACAGCCAAAAAGTCTTCATACGGCAGGTAATAATCATACATTACACCAAACGGCAGACTGTAAAGGTTTTGATAAACCTTCCAGCTTCCCAAATCACCGTAATATTTATATCCCACCATGTCTGCATCAGCATCATTATTAACGAATTTCCAACGAGCCGACATTAAACTGTGCACTGCAAAATTCTTTTCGTCTTCATTTACACCAAAAACCTCCAATGCCTCCCGCATTGCAAGGTCTTTTTCATCACTGCCAACGGCAAATTTGGGTATATTCCAGTAATTCGCAAGCCACGCTTTTCCTTTTGGGAATTCGGCTCTTGAATTGTCATTGTCCAAAAAGCTGTTTATTGATGCTGCGGTATATGAGCCGTATTCCGCTATCTGCGGCTGTGCTCCCCAACTTTGTACATATGCCAAAGCCGCAGTTCCAACACAGACTGCCGTACCCAAAAACAACACCAATCGCTTTTTGTCACGAAAAATCATCACCGCAATACCACAAGCACATGATACTGCCGCTGCACCTATAAGCCATGCCAACTCCTGCGGGTTCGCATCTATCCTGCCCGTTGTATACTGAACCGCATTCACCACACACATAACTGCAGTAAAAAACATTACCGCTGCATAGCTTTTTTGAAGAATTCTGCCGTCTCCGTCCAAAGCTGAAGCCGCACACACTGCCGCTGCAAGATGGGCAAGTAAAATAATTCCGCCCAAGCTCTGCGGCATAATTCCCATTATACTCATCAGCAGCGATACCGCAAAAATTACAGCTGCAAATATGCCAACGCCTCTCAGCGGGTGCTTTTTCCCCTGCATAACCGCAAAAACACCGCACCAACCCATTAACGGCAGCCACAGCGAAAAACTGCCCTGCTTGGCTTCGAGCATTGGTGGGAAAAGCCATTTTTGAAGAATGTCAAGCACACCTGTATCCGACATTGTCAATCCCGTAAATACCGCAGAAATCGGCACCCCTTCAAGCACAAGCGGCAACCCTGACACTGCAAATGCAGCCATCCATTCAACCAAACCCAACACTAACAGTTTAATATCTCGGCGGTATACATCCAATCTGCAAATAAAGTAAACCAGTGCCGAAATTAAAAATAACGGAACAAGGGCCGTATCCGTCATAAAAAACAAGGTAAGTCCTGCACCTGCAGCAAGTCTTCCGCTGCGTCCGTCAATGTAAAAGCTGTCCATTCCCCACAGCATAAGCGGCATAAATGCTGCGGCAGCTATCCATCCCATACCTGCTGCAGATATCATTTCACCGCAGAATGCATACAAAATCGCAGCAGTAAGCGCAGTTACATCATTGGATGTATAACGGCGCACAAAAAGCCATGTAAATGCAGCTGACAAACCTGTGAATAACAGCATAATAATCATGCACATCTGTGAATATGTAATTACACCGCTTAATACTGCCTGCATCCATTCAAAGCAAGGTGTATATTCAAATCCTGTAATCGGACACCATGCACCTCCCGATAAATAAACTATCGGAATAAGTGACAATATTCCCGCAATAACCGCTATTGCAAATGACACCGACATCCCAAATGCCGTCTTTTTAAAAGTCATATCTGCCATATCCTTCCTTTATTTTAATCTTCCGTTAAATTCCATATAAGTCAAGATAAGGTCATTATATCATAAATACTTTAAAAGTAATAGAAAAAGGAGTTCCTTTGTTTTCCAAAGAAACTCCTTTTGTTTTTAGTAGTAATTTCTGTATCCTTTTACAGCATATATTACCAACAAAGGCCCAATAAGCGGAGATGCTGCCGCCAGTATTCCAAGCAGACCGGAAAATATTGAAAGAACACTGCCAATTATAGGCATATATCTTAACATTTGCAAAAGTGCAAAGAATACCGAAGAGCATGAAAGCAGAGTAAACAATGCACAGTATTTTGGTGTGTAATAATCAAATACCAAATAGTACACCGCAACCTCAGCTGCCATTACCAAAAAGCTTGTAATTGTATTGAATGGCGAAGCAAGAATACTTGTAAAAATGGAAAGCAGCGGCATTGCATATGCCAAAGGTACACTGCCAAGCATTTCACGCAGGTGCTTGTTATGGTACTTTAATGTATCGCCTATCTGGCCAAGCATAAACAACTGGAAAAATGGAATAAATGCAAATATTGGATTGGGCAGATTTCTTACATATGCCAAACGGTAAATGGAGTATGACCCCAACAGATAAACCCCCAAAGATAACAATGTATAAAGAAATCCTAACGCGCCTCCGCCAAAAAAGTGAAACATTTATAAATACAGCTCCTTTTTATGTTTAATTCAAATACCTGTGGTTAATTATAGCAGAACTTAACTATATTATAAACGAATTCCTTTGTAATTTAACAAAATGTTTACCTTAGGCAAAAAGTTTTCAACTGTTAACCGTTGAAAACTTTCAAAATTAAAATCACTCACATATATTTATATTTTCCACTGCTATTAACATCATTTGTTTAAATGTTAAAAACTTTCACATTTCGTGCAGCTATTCAAGACAATAAAAAAAGAACCGCTGGTTTCAGCAGTTCTTAGAGTGTCGGCACCGTTCTATTTTCCCAGGCAGTGACCCGCCAAGTATCTTCGACGCTGTCAAGCTTAACTTCTGTGTTCGGAATGGGAACAGGTGGGACCTTGACGCCATCAGCACCGACTATTTAGTTTTAGAAGGTATGTACCCTCAAAATCGAACAATGATGAATTTAGAGAAACAAGTTTCAAGG
>JAFYSU010000028.1 GCA_017559185.1 Oscillospiraceae bacterium | reverse complement strand
TTTTACATCAGGCCAGAAACATGTGGTAGCAGCGGAAGTAATGGTAATACCTCTTTCCTGCTCCTGAGCCATCCAGTCCATGGTAGCGCTACCTTCGTGTGTTTCACCGATTTTGTGGTTAACACCGGTGTAGTACAGAATACGTTCTGTAGTGGTAGTTTTACCAGCATCGATGTGCGCCATTATGCCGATATTACGAGTGAGCTCGAGTGCAACCTCTCTTGGCATAGTGTCCTCCTTAGTTTAACAATGAGCCGCCGCGTCGCTTGGACACGGCAGCTTGGATATTCCATACGAATAAGCGGCAGACAAAATCTTTGGCAATTACCAACGATAGTGTGCAAACGCTTTGTTTGCTTCTGCCATTTTGTGTGTATCTTCGCGCTTTTTAACAGCACCGCCGGTGTTGTTAAGAGCGTCCATGATTTCGCCAGCCAGTCTTTCTTTCATTGTTCTTTCGGAACGTTTTCTAGCGAACAGAGTAATCCAGCGCAGACCAAGGGTCTGTCTTCTTGCTGGACGAACTTCCATTGGTACCTGGTAAGTAGCACCACCTACACGGCGAGCTTTAACCTCCAGAACTGGCATGATGTTGTCCATAGCTTCGGTGAAAGCCTCCAGTGGCTCACGACCGGTTTTCTCCTGAACAATTTCAAATGCACCGTAAACAATTTTCTGAGCGACGCCCTTCTTGCCGTCGTACATGATACTATTGACAAGACGGGTGACAAGCTTGGAATTATACATTGGATCTGGCAAAACGTCACGTTTTGCGATTTGTCCTCTTCTAGGCACTTCGCTTCCCTCCTTCACATAATGATATCATAGGTACTCGAAAGTGACAAAACTCCCGTTTGCGCAAGCAGAGGCTAAATATAATATATATTAAGCCAAGTTGGCAAAACAATTCAATGCAATATAATGCAAGGGGTTTTATTACTTCTTCGCACCAGCCTTTGGACGTTTAGCACCGTATTTGGAACGGCTCTGATTTCTGTTAGCAACACCCTGAGCATCCAGAGTACCACGGATAATGTGATAACGAACACCAGGAAGGTCCTTTACACGTCCGCCACGGATCAGCACAACGCTATGCTCCTGCAGGTTGTGACCGATACCTGGAATGTAGGCTGTTGCTTCGATTCCGTTGGACAGTCTTACCCTTGCAACTTTTCTGAGCGCAGAGTTAGGTTTTTTAGGTGTCTGTGTTCTGATAGCAGTGCAGACGCCTCTTTTCTGTGGAGAATTCTGGTTTGTAGCTACACGTTTCTGAGAGTTCCATCCTTTCAGAAGAGCTGGAGCTGTGGATTTTTTCTCCTGAGTCTCTCTGCCTTTTCTTACGAGCTGGTTAAAGGTTGGCATTATGGCACCTCCTTCTTCAAAATTATGTTTTTTGCACAGGCTCACATACAGCTTGTATTTTATTGCCCATAACAAGTAAACATTTTATCATCAACAAAATAGATTGTCAATCATCAATTTGGGCAAAAACGACCCTGTTTAAACACTTTTTTCCGTATTCTTTAGCTTAAAATTTCACGAAAACCTAAAAGTCGCCCCCCAAACAACTCGGTTTGAGGGGCGATATTTCATCTTTCCGTTATTGGTTTATTCAGCAGCACCGTCTGCGTCATCATCAGCAAAGCTCATGCTTGTCTGAAAATGGCTTTCTTCGTGACAGTGACCACAGGTGCAGCTTTCTTCTTTTTCAACACCTGCATACTCAACCATACCTGTACCGGCAGGAATAAGTTTACCAAGAATAACGTTTTCTTTAAGACCTGTAAGTGGGTCAACCTTACCTTTAATAGCTGCCTCGGTCAGAACTCTGGTGGTTTCCTGGAAGGAAGCCGCAGACATGAACGAGTCAATAGCAAGGGAAGCTTTTGTAATACCAAGCAGCATTGGGGATGTTGTTGCCAGATGTGGTTCGCGGCCTTCAGCTTCAGCCAAAGCGGTAACTCTTTCGTTTTCGCTGCGAACTTCTGCCTTGTCAACACTTGCGCCGGAGATAAGTTTGGTTTCGCCTGCGTCTTCAACACGAACCTTCTTCATCATCTGGCGAACGATAACTTCGATGTGTTTATCGTTGATATCTACACCCTGTGTGCGGTATACACGCTGAACTTCCTTGATAAGGTAGTCCTGAACAGCACTTTCACCGCTTACGGTGAGTACTTCAGCAGGTTCAACGGAACCGTCTGTAATAAGTGCACCTTTTTCAATTCTGTCACCGTCATGAACGATGATTTTGGAATCGAATGGAACCATTTTGGTAAATACTTCACCGTCATCAGCTGTAACGATAACAGTATTTGCACCTTTGTTATCCTTTTTGAATTCAACAACACCTGCAACATGGCTGATGATTGCTGCATTCTTTGGTTTTCTTGCTTCGAAGAGTTCTTCTACACGTGGAAGACCCTGTGTAATATCGCTTGCGTTCGCTACACCGCCGGTGTGGAAGGTACGCATGGTAAGCTGTGTACCAGGTTCACCGATGGACTGAGCTGCGATAATACCAACAGCCTCACCAATAGAAATCTTCTTACCGTTAGCAAGGTCGGAACCGTAACATTTGGAGCATACACCGCTTTTAGCCTGGCATTTCAAGCTGGAACGGATTTTAACTCTTTCAAAGCCTGCTGCAACGATTTTAGCACTGTCAGCTTCATCCATCATCTTGTCGCGGCTAACCAAAAGCTCGCCGGTCTGTGGGTGGATGCAGTCTTCAACAAGGTAACGTCCGATAAGGCGTTCTTGCAGTTTTTCAATTGGACGACCGCTGTCCATAATGTCGTAAACTTCGATACCGTCACGAACACCGCAATCATCACTGCGGATAATAACATCTTGCGATACGTCAACAAGTCGTCTTGTAAGGTAACCGGAGTCAGCGGTACGAAGCGCGGTATCCGCCAGACCTTTACGAGCACCACGGGAGGACTGGAAGTATTCCATGATGTTCAGACCTTCACGGTAGTTGGAACGAATTGGAATTTCAATCGCTTTACCGGAGGTGTTGGCAATAAGACCACGCATACCTGCCAGCTGACGAATCTGTTCGATGCTACCACGAGCCCCGGAGTCAGCCATCATGTAAATTGGGTTGCCAACTGTGTTCTGAATGTTTTCGTTCAAAGCAGCCTTAACTTTTTCGGTTGCTTCGTTCCATGTTTTGATTACGCGTTCATAACGAACTTCTTCAGAAATAAGACCTCTTTCGTACTGACGCTTAATCTTCTGAACCTGTTCCTCAGCCTGTTCAATGAATTCCTGTTTCTTTTCAGGAATAATAGCGTCGGACGCAGCAACGGTAATAGCACCGCGTGTGGAGTACTTAAAGCCCTGAGCTTTAATTCTGTCAAGAACTTCGGAAGTTCTTGCTGTGCCGTGAACACGGATACATTTATCAATAATTTTTCCAAGCTCTTTCTTACGAACAAGGAAGGAGATTTCCAAATCGAACTGTTTTTCGGAATCGGTTCTGTCAACAAAACCAAGGTCCTGAGGAATTGGATCGTTGAATATAATTCTTCCCACAGTTGCATCAATAACGCGACTTATTCTCTTACCTGCGATTTCTTTGGTCATGCGCACTTTAATTGGAGCATGCAAACCAACAACGCCCTGATCGTAAGCCATGATAGCTTCGTTGAAGTCCTTGAATATTTTGCCTGCACCAGGCTCGTTATCACGAACCATTGTCAGGTAGTAAGAACCAAGAACCATGTCCTGAGAAGGAACTGCAACAGGACGACCGTCGGAAAGTTTGAGCAGGTTGTTTGCAGCCAGCATGAGGAAGCGTGCTTCAGCCTGTGCTTCAGCAGACAGCGGAACGTGAACAGCCATCTGGTCACCGTCGAAGTCAGCGTTGTACGCAGTACATACAAGTGGGTGCAGTTTAAGTGCACGACCTTCAACAAGTACAGGTTCGAACGCCTGAATACCAAGACGGTGCAGTGTGGGAGCACGGTTGAGCAGAACAGGATGGTCTTTAATAACAACTTCCAGAGCATCCCATACTTCTTTAACTGCTGCTCTTTCAACCATTTTTCTTGCGTTTTTGATGTTTGTAGCTACTTCCTGGTCAACCAGACGCTTCATTACGAATGGTTTGAACAGCTCGATAGCCATTTCTTTAGGCAGACCGCACTGATACATTTTCAGTTCAGGGCCTACAACGATAACCGAACGACCGGAGTAGTCAACACGCTTACCAAGCAGGTTCTGACGGAAACGACCCTGTTTACCTTTGAGCATGTCGGACAGGGATTTCAGCGGACGGTTGTTTGGTCCGGTTACCGGACGACCGTGACGGCCGTTGTCAATCAATGCGTCCACAGCTTCCTGAAGCATTCTTTTTTCGTTGCGAACAATAATGTCAGGTGCGCCAAGCTCAAGCAGCTTTTTAAGACGGGTGTTTCTGTTAATAACTCTGCGGTACAGGTCATTCAAGTCAGATGTAGCAAAACGACCACCGTCCAGCTGAACCATCGGACGAATATCCGGTGGAATTACCGGAACAACATTCAAAATCATCCATTCCGGTCTGTTGCCGCTCTGGCGGAAAGCTTCAACTACTTCAAGGCGTTTAATCAGACGCGCTTTTTTCTGACCTGCCTGCAAGGTTTTAAGCTCTTCCTTCAGCTCGTTGCTGAGTTCTTCCAAGTCAAGCTCAGCAAGCAGCTTCTGGATTGCTTCGGCACCCATACCTGCTTCAAATTCGTCTTCGTAAGCTTCGCGATAATCACGATATTCTTTTTCGCTAAGAAGAGCGTATTTTTTCAGGTTTGTAATGCCCGGATCTATTACTACATAAGAAGCGAAATACAAAACTTTTTCCAACAGTCTTGGGGACATATTCAGCAGCAAGCCAATTCTGGAAGAAGTTCCTTTAAAATACCAGATGTGGGAAACAGGAGCAGCAAGCTCAATGTGACCCATGCGCTCACGGCGAACTTTGGAACGAGTAACTTCAACACCGCAGCGTTCGCACACCTTGCCTTTGTAGCGCAGGCGTTTGTATTTTCCGCAGTAGCACTCCCAGTCTTTCTGCGGTCCGAAAATTCTTTCGCAGAACAAACCGTCCTTTTCAGGTTTGAGTGTACGGTAGTTGATGGTTTCAGGTTTCTTTACTTCACCGTAAGACCATTCTCTGATTTGTTCGGGGGAAGCTAAGCCAATCTTTATAGACTCAAATTCATTAAATTCCATTTGCACAACCCCTCCAATTCATTAAAACTCATCGTCATCTTCGCCGTCTTTCAGGCCATAGCTGCCGAAAGAAACAAGAAGATCGGAGATATCATCGTCATCATCCATGTTTTCAACGCCGAAGCCGCCTTCCAGGTCCTCGTCTACCAGTACATGTTCCTGTTCGAGTGATGTATCATCATCTTCAGGTGCAAAGTGGCTGCCCTGTTCGAATGCAGGAACATCATCGTCATCAAAGGTCTGTTTGAGGTCGATTTCTTTGTTGTTTTTATCCAGAACCTTAACATCAAGAGCCAAGGACTGAAGTTCTTTAATGAGTACCTTAAACGCTTCAGGAATACCTGGTTTTGGTACATTTTTACCCTTAACAATGGATTCAAAGGTTTTAACACGGCCAACAATGTCGTCCGATTTAACTGTAAGAATTTCCTGCAGGGTATATGCAGCACCGTAAGCTTCAAGTGCCCAAACTTCCATCTCACCGAAACGCTGACCACCGAACTGAGCTTTACCGCCCAAAGGCTGCTGTGTAACAAGCGAGTAAGGACCGGTGGAACGAGCATGGATTTTATCGTCAACCAGGTGATGCAGTTTAAGGTAGTACATATAACCAACGGTTACGCGGTTATCAAAAGGCTGACCTGTACGACCGTCACGAAGTTCAATTTTACCGTCTTCAGGCAGATTTGCCATCTTCAGGCATTCGCGAATATCTTCTTCATGTGCGCCATCGAATACAGGAGTCATAATCTTCCAGCCAAGTTCTGCACAAGCACGGCCAAGGTGTACTTCAAGTACCTGACCGATGTTCATACGGGAAGGTACGCCCAGTGGGTTCAGTACGATATCCAGCGGACGGCCATCAGGCAGGAACGGCATATCTTCCTGTGGCAAAATGCGGGAAACAACACCCTTGTTTCCGTGACGACCCGCCATTTTGTCCCCTACGGAGATTTTGCGTTTCTGTGCAATGTAGCAGCGTACTACCTGATTTACACCAGGGGAAAGTTCATCGCTGTTTTCACGAGTAAATATCTTAACATCTACAACGATACCGTATTCACCGTGTGGTACACGCAGGGAAGTATCTCTTACTTCTCTTGCTTTTTCACCAAAGATTGCACGCAGCAGGCGTTCTTCGGCATTCAGCTCGGTTTCACCCTTAGGTGTAACTTTACCAACAAGAATGTCACCGGAACGAACTTCCGCACCAATGCGAATGATACCGCGTTCATCAAGGTCTTTAAGTGCATCTTCACCCACATTAGGAATATCACGGGTAATTTCTTCAGCACCAAGTTTTGTATCACGAGCTTCAATCTCATATTCTTCAATATGGATGGAAGTGTAAATATCATCACGAACAAGGCGTTCGTTAATAAGAACAGCATCCTCGTAGTTGTAACCTTCCCAGGTCATAAAGCCGATGAGTGCGTTTCTGCCCAGTGCGATTTCACCGTTCTGGGTAGCAGGACCATCTGCGATAACCTGACCTGCAATTACCTGTTCGCCCACTTCAACAATAGGACGCTGGTTCACGCAGGTACCTTGGTTGGAACGCATGAATTTGAGGATGTGGTATTTGCGGGACTCACCGTGTGCATTTCTGATAACAATCTGGTCAGCAGAAACTTTTTCAACAATACCGCTTTCTTTTGCCAAAACGGTAACGCCGGAGTCAACAGCTGCTTTGTACTCCATACCGGTACCAACGATAGGAGATTCAGGTTTAAGCAGCGGTACAGCCTGACGCTGCATGTTCGCACCCATCAGCGCACGGTTTGCGTCGTCGTTTTCAAGGAACGGAATCATTGCAGTAGCAACGGAAACTACCATCTTAGGAGAAACATCCATGAAGTCTACCAGTGTGTGTTCAACTTCCTGTACGGTATCTCTGTAACGAACGGTAACCATTTTGTTTGCAAAACGGTTGTCTTCGTCCAGTTTTGCGTTTGCCTGTGCAACAATGAATTCATCTTCAACATCAGCTGTCATGTATACAACTTCATCAAGAACTTTACCTGTAGCTTTGTCAACCTTACGATAAGGAGCTTCAATGAAGCCGTACTGGTTGATGCGTGCAAAGGAAGCCAAGTAGGAAATCAAACCGATGTTAGGACCTTCAGGTGTTTCGATAGGACACATACGACCGTAGTGGCTGTAGTGTACGTCACGAACCTCAAAGCCTGCACGGTCACGGGACAAACCGCCCGGACCAAGTGCGGAAAGTCTTCTTTTATGTGTCAGCTCTGCCAGAGGGTTGTTCTGGTCCATGAACTGGGACAATGGCGAAGAACCGAAGAATTCTTTAATAGATGCAACCACAGGACGAATGTTAATGAGCGCCTGAGGAGTCACTACTTCCATATCCTGTGCCTGAGTTGTCATTCTTTCACGGATAACTCTTTCCATTCTGGAAAAACCAATACGGAACTGGTTCTGGAGCAGCTCGCCAACAGAACGAATTCTTCTGTTGCCCAGATGGTCGATATCGTCAAAGTTGCCCACACCAAAGCCAAGGCAGCAAACATAGTTAATGGTAGCAAAAATATCATCAACAGTAATGTGCTTAGGAATAAGGTCATCAACCTTTTCCTTGATAGCCTGTTCAATTTCCTCCGGTGTAACTGCGGTTTCAAGGATTTCACACAGAACAGCAAAACGAACTTTTTCGTTAATTCCCAGTGCTTCTGCATCAAAGCCTTCATGCTTAACATAATCATGAATATCTACCATACCGTTGGAAATAACCTTAACCTCGTTTTCACCTACGGTCAGGTAAACGGTATCAACGCCTGCGCGTTCAATTTCGGTAGCCTGTTCTCTTGTAAGAACATCGCCTGCCTGAGCCATGATTTCACCTGTAAGCGGATTTGCAACAGGCTGAGCCAATGTTTTACCGGTAAGGCGGTGACCAATAGCAAGCTTTTTATTGTATTTGTAACGGCCTACACGGGACAAATCGTAACGGCGAGCATCAAAGAACAGTGCGTTCAAATGGCTCTGTGCGGAATCCAATGTAGGTGGTTCGCCCGGACGAAGCTTGCGGTAAACTTCAAGCAGAGCTTCTTCCCTGTTATTTGTATTATCTTTTTCAAGAGTTGCAATGATGCGTGGGTCATTGCCGAAGAAGTCAAGAATTTCACCGTCAGAACCCAAGCCCATAGCACGAATAAAGGTTGTTACGGGCAGTTTTCTGTTTTTATCTATACGCACATAGAAAACATCGTTGGAATCGGTTTCATATTCAAGCCATGCGCCGCGGTTTGGAATAACGGTTGTAGCATACAGCTCTTTACCAACCTTGTCGCGAGTCATGGAATAATAAACACCCGGAGAACGAACGAGCTGGGAAACAATAACACGCTCAGCACCGTTGATGATAAATGTACCGCTTTCGGTCATCAGCGGGAAGTCACCCATAAAGATATCCTGCTCTTTTACAACGCCGGTTTCTTTATTCAAAAGGCTTGCACGAACGCGCAGAGGTGCTGCGTAGGTAGCATCTCTTTCCTTACACTGTTCGATGGTGTATTTTGGTTTGTCATCCAAACGATAATCAATGAAATCCAGAACAAGGTTTCCCTGATAGTCAGTAATAGCGGAAATATCGCTGAATACTTCCTTCAAGCCTTCTTCAAGGAACCATTTGTAGGAATTTTTCTGTACTTCAATAAGGTTTGGCATTTCCAAAACCTCATTAATTTTGGAAAAACTCATGCGGACATTTTTTCCAAGTTGCACCGGTTTAACATTCACCATAGGCTTATCCACTCCGTTTCATTGATTAATGTTGTTCCCAAGATTCTTTGGTCGAGAAGAAAAATCTCCCATAACGCAATTTTTCTTCCCGTCTGCCCAAGTTAGTGAAACATCCTTTAAAGCGGAAATAGCGGAATGCAGGCAAACTGTTTTGTTTGCTGTCATTTCCGTTGCTTTTCCATACGATATTTCATTAAAATGCTGCGGTTTCCTAATTGTGCGTTCTTAACAGTTTTAACACTGAATTTCACATTTTATATTGAAATTATTTTACCTGTGTGCTATACTGTTTTCGTGCAAAGGGGGATTTTTACCCATTTTGATACAGTATACTATTATATAACCACTTTCTCCGAATGTCAACAGGTATTTCGGAGCTTTTTTTGTTTTATTTTAAAAAATTTTAAAGCCGCTGTCGCTAAAAGACGGCAGCTTTTCTTTTCAGTATCTTTTTTAAGCCTGCCTATTTTTTAAATATAGCTTTAAGACTTGCAAAAAATCCAGGACTTTTCTTTGCCAAGTGTGCATTCAGCTTGCTTATAAGCTCGTCAACCTGTACCCCATGAACCGCACACGCCTGCTCAATGGTTTCCCTTCTTGCCGAAGGACACCCCAAGCATTGCATTCCCATTTCCTGAAAAAACACGGCTGTCGAACGGTCAGCATCCAATATTTCCCCTATGGTAGTTGTTTTTGTAACTTCCCTCATAAACTTTACCTCCAAAAGCTGCTTACATTATTGCGTGAAGCTGTTGATAAACCGCCGTAACATTTTGCAGAACCGGCTTGTCCATGTGATGGCAGCCAAAAAACCATCTGCCGAATTTATAGCTGCCTGCTATATCCTCAAGATATACATTCAAATGGTTTATGCTGTCCTTGTCCATCGTAATCAAACTTTTCAGTTTTGCAGCGCAATCGTGAGTAATTATAAAATCAACCGTTCCGCCCGCCGCATCAAGTGCTGCTTTTCCCTGCTGCATTTCTTCTTGCGTAGGCAGCTCCAATTCCCACCAATCAGCCGCCATTGTATCAAGGTCAATGCTCGCACTTCTTGTTCCTCCGAACGCAAAAAAGCTTTTACCCTCAATATTAAACACATTCCCTCTTATAAGGTGGAATATGTTATCTGCAATTCTGTGCACCTTGCCGCCGTTCCATTCCTCGGCAGGCAGGTGTGACAGCCGTGTCAGATTATCATGACAGCCTTCCACAAACAATATGTTGTATTTTTTCTTGGATAGCTTTTTGAGCAGCTTTTCTTCCCTTGCGCTGCCGTCCCACACAAAACCAAAATCCCCGCACACTATGAGCGTATCATTCTTTTTAAGCTTTTTGAATTCTTTTGCATCAAAGCGTTCAATTTCCCCATGCAGGTCTCCGGTCACATATATCATCGGGTATCCCTTTCCGTTTTATGATTAAATATTTTACATTTTTTATTATGCACTTGCTTTTATTTTACTCCTTTTTCAGAAGCTTTACAACGGTGAATTACTTGATTTGCTGTATCAAGGCTTTGTAGTATTGATTATTTCGATTACTTCGCTTTCTTGTATCTTATTTTTCAGGCATTTCGCTCACAAATGCCGCCCCAAGCACCAACACCGCACCTACAATCCCCTGTACGCTAAGTGTTTCGCCAAGAAAAACAGCCGAAAGTATAATGGCGGAAATCGGGTCTATGTAGCTCATTATTGCAACAGTCTGCGTTTTAAGCACATTTATTGAACCAAAATAAAGCATATACGCAACACCAGTATGCACTATCCCCGTAATCAACAGCATTACTGCAACAAGTACGGTTACATCTGTCTGTATGTCTCCTGCCGCAAACATTAAATACGGCACAAGCACTAAAGCCGAAATTCCAAGCTGAACAACGGTTTTGTCGTTGGCGGGTATATCGCTTGTAAACTTGTTAAGTATAACAACACTTGCGTAAAACACCGCTGCACTAAGGCCCAAAATTATTCCGCGAAATTCTCCCGCGTCCGAAACGCCTACCTGCAAAATTCCCGACACAAGCACCATTCCCACAAGCGAAGCTGCCACGCAAGCCAGTTTTTTTACAGTAAGCCTTTCCCCAAACAACAGCGGTGAAACCACTACCATTATTATTGGTGCCATGTAATAGCACAAGGTTGCAGCTGCAACAGTGGTATAGCGGTACGCTTCAAAAAGCAGTATCCAGTTAACACCCAAAAATGTTCCCGAAAAAATCAGTTTAACAAAATTTTTCTTGATACTTTCAACCGACAATTTTTTCCCTTTTAAAAGCATTACCGCAAGCAAAAAGGTCATGCCTATTATCCCGCGCGCAAAAGCTATAACAGCCGACGGCAACGGTATATATCGCACAAATATGCCTATTGTGCCAAAAATCAGCATTGATGTAAGCAGGCTTGCTCTTGCCTTTGATTGCTGCACCGCTGTATGTCCGTTCATTTTATTTCTCTCCCTTTTGCTGCTGTATGTGCACTTTTCAACAATTTTACCATGTACTAAACAAAAGCACAAGGACACAAAAATCCCGCGCCTTTTTAAGACGCGGGATTTTAAAAGCTAAATTATTTTGTGTAGTTGTCAAAATAGCCCTGAATAAATACGATTGGTGTACCTTTGTCACCGCTGCCGGAGGTAAGGTCACACAACGAACCAATCAAATCTGTCAGACGGCGTGGAGTTGTACCCTGAGAAACCATGTTGCCAACCAAATCATCATCTTTGTTGCGGATATAATCGCTGATAGCAGCTTTAAGTTCATCGCCCTGAAGATGTGCAAAGTTGTTGTCTGCAAGGTATTTCAGCTTAACTTCGTTAGGCTGACCTTCCAAACCTTTGGTGTATGCAGGGGAAACAACCGGGTCAGCAAGCTCCCAAATTTTACCTACTGGGTCTTTAAATGCACCGTCACCGTAAATCATAACTTCAATGTTTTTGCCGGTAGCTTCCTTCATCATGTCAGCCACTCTGTCTACAAAGGTCTGGCAGTCTCTTGGGAAGAGTTTAACGGTATCTTCGGTTGCTTTGTTAGAGCCAAGCAGACCGTAGTTTTCATTGTAGCCGCTTCCGTCAACGGATTCGTTAAGAATGTCATCCAATGTGCAAACTACTTTTGCACCGGCATTTTTAAGAATGCGTTTTGTGCGTGCACGAGTATGAATATCGCAGCACAGAACAGTATCGGTATATTTCAGAATAGTGCGAGCATCGTTGGAAAGCACAATTTCAACCTCAGCACCTGCTTCTTCGATAATTTCACGATAGAAGTTAATATAGTCAACACCGGTAAATGGATGAAGCACTTCACCAAACAGTTCACGGTATTTAGCTTCGGTCAAAACATCTGTCCAAGGATTAACGCCTTTTTCGTCAAGTCTGTCATAGTCAATCAGGTGATTGCCTACCTCGTCGGAAGGATAGCTGAGCATAAGAATTATCTTTTTAGCTCCGCCTGCAATACCTTTAAGACAAACCGAAAAACGGTTTCTGCTCAGGATAGGGAATATAACACCAATGGTTTCACCGCCAAGTTTTGCACGAACATCCTTAGCAATCTGAGCGGTAGAAGCATAGTTACCCTGCGCTCTTGCCACAACAGCTTCGGTAACACAAACTATGTCACGCTCACGGAACGCAAATCCGTCTTCACTTTTAGACGCAGCAACTACAGAATCAACTACAATTTTTGCAAGGTCTTCCCCTTCACGAATAATAGGTGCACGAACACCTCGGGAAATAGTACCAACCATTCTTTCCATATTTTTCTCCAATCCCTGCTCATAGCAGATTTGAAATTTGGACATTGTCATTATATATCAAGTGTTATTATATATCAAGGACACAGTGTTTACTTGCTATGCCCTTTTGTTTATATTATAATACAATTATAGTCATAAGTAAAATAGATAGTTGTTATAAAATCCATAAGATTTTATTATACGCTATAACAAAAGGAGGGCTCCGTGTAATATCATGAATGTTAAATTGGAACTCTACCGCGTTTTTTGCAATGTTGCCAAAACCGAAAGCTTCTCCCTTGCGGCACAAAAGCTGTATATGTCGCAGCCTGCTGTAAGCCAATCCATAAAGCAGTTGGAGGAGCAGCTTGGTCTGCAGCTGTTTAACCGAACATCAAAAGGCGTGTTCCTTACAGCCGAAGGCCGTACGCTTTACGAATATGTTGAATCGGGTATAAGCCTTATTGAGTCGGGTGAGAAAAAAATTCTGAACATAAACCAACTCACCTATGGCGAGCTTTCCATTGGTGTTGGCGACACCATTTCGCGTTATCTGCTGCTGCCGTATCTGGAAAGATTTCATCAGGAATATCCCGAAATAAAGCTCAAAATCATCAACCGCACCAGCCTTGACACACTTTCGCTTCTGCGCTTGGGAAAAATTGATGTTGCTTTCGTTAATCTTCCTGTTGACGACGACGAAATCGAAGTCAAAAAGACTTTCCCCGTACAGGATACTTTCGTTGTCGGCAAAGGCTTGGCACACCTTGCTTTGGAACCGCTTACTCCAAAGGAAATAACCGCATTACCGCTGATACTGCTCGAAAGGAAATCCAACTCCCGCCTTTATGTGGAAAGGTTTTAC
Organism: Oscillospiraceae bacterium; assembly: GCA_017559185.1. Taxonomy (GTDB): domain Bacteria; phylum Bacillota; class Clostridia; order Oscillospirales; family Ruminococcaceae; genus RGIG7389. The sequence continues at coordinate 8,723 of JAFYSU010000028.1, read as the reverse complement.
CTTAAAAACGGTGCGGCACTCAACCCCGAAATCGAGCTTGGCTCACACGACCTTCTGCTTGAATTTGCACGCATTAATCTTGGGGTATCGTGCGTTATCCGTCAGTTCTCACAGCATTTTCTGCGAACAGGCGAGCTTATTGAATTAAAACAAACCGTTGCCATCCCACGGCGAAACATTGCTCTTGTATGCCACAAGGGCATGTCACTTTCTCCGGCTGCATCAAGGTTTTTTACCCTTTTCAGCAGCGAACCGCTTTTTTCGCCAACACTTGAAAACAACTAAAAATTCATCAAAAGGAGCATTAAACTATGAAATGGGGCATTATAGGAGCAATGGACTCCGAAGTCGAGCTCATTAAAAGCTCACTGACCGACTCGACCGACCTTTCCTTGGGATTTGTAACCTTTACCCAAGGCAAATACAAAAACGAGGAAATTGTTATTTGCAGCAGCGGCATAGGCACAGTAAACGCAGCCGTAAACGCACAGCTCATGATTGAACGCTTTAATGTTGACTGCATTATAAACACAGGTATTGCAGGCGCTGCCGACGACCGCTTGGGAGTAATGGATGTAGTGGTTTCCTCCGAGGTTATCTACCATGATCGTGCCGAAGACCCATACACCAAATTCCCGCCATACAAAATTTCCTTTGATGCAAACAAAGCTCTTATCGAGCGTGCCGAAAAAGCAATCACACAGCTTCACGGCAAAGCACCAATGGTTGGCCGTATTGCCACAGGTGATGTTTTTGTTACCGACAGCGCACTCAAAGCCTCCATCGTGGAAAAATGTCATCCGCTTTGCGTTGAAATGGAAGGTGCAGCAATTGCACAGGTGGCATTTATGAATTCACTGCCATTCATTATTGTACGCACCATGTCCGACAGCGCCGACGACGAAGGTGCCGAAACCTACGACAACTTCTTTGCGGTAGCTGCACAGCGCAGCGGAGAAATTCTCCTTAAAATGTTTGAAATGGGCAGCATTGAGCTGTAAACAACAAATCCCGAACGCAAATTTGCGTTCGGGATTATTTTTTCCTTTAAATCCATGTATATACACTACATGGATTATTATTATTAACCGTATTACAGTTCTGTCTTCCACAAGCCGTGCAGATTGCAGAATTCATAAACAGCAACAGGCTTGTCACCCTCGGCACGCTCGAATACTGCTTTTGGTTCTTCGCCCGGTTTAAGAATTCTTCTCTGTCCGCCTTTTTCAGTTTGCAGGTAAACCCATGTAATGTAATGCTTTTCAATCATTGGGTGAATATCTTTACCAACGGTTGCGGTTACGGTGCTGCCGTTTACCTGTACCACCGGAAGATGCTTGTCATGCGAAGCATCAAAAGTATTAGGTACCAGTTCGTGCATTTCCTCGCCGCAGCAAATCATAGGAACTCCTGCGTCGTTCAAAACACCTGCCAAATTACCGCATTTTTTACACACTATAAATCTTGTCATAAAAATCATTCCTTTCCTTAATTTCAGTTTATATTTTATAGCTTTATGTCATTTTAATTTGTAATTCCATCATGCGACACAACAGCCTGCATGTCAAGATGTTTTTGTGAAAATTCACACAATGTTATCTTATCCGAAAAACACTTTTCAAAAATGCTTGCCCCCTATTTTTCATTATCCTCTCACATAAAAGTTAGAGCAATTTTACTTACTTTTTACAAACTAAATTTACACTTTCACCAATTTTCCGAAAAAGCAACAAATCCAATCTTCCTATTTAATATATAATAACGATTTTTTATTAAAATTTTAAAAAAGTATTGAAAAATTATGAATTCGCATTTAAACTATGAACGATTTGTTTGTACAGCTAAAAATGCTTTTACAAATTCATTATTCACAGTTTTTAAGGCGCGGTGTATTTTCCACACACTTGCGTTGTACAAACAGTTACTTGGAAAGCTGTTTGTTAAAACTGCCGCCGTATCGTTAAACCGTATCGAGTTCGCACAGCCTTGATCGACAGACAATTAGGGGTGCCTGCCAATTAAGACGAATTTCCTCGGCGAATGACTTACGACTATGCATCAGCGGGTATGCATTAAGGAGGAGTTAGAAGTGGATTATCATTTTCTTTTTGAAGTAGCTCTGATTTTGTTCTGCACAAAACTGCTCAGCATGATGTGCAAAAAAATCAGAATGCCTCAGGTAGTAGGCGCACTGTTTGCGGGTCTGCTCATCGGTCCTGCAATGCTTGGCATTTTGGAAGCAAACGATTTTCTGGACAAAATTTCCGAAATCGGTGTTATTGCTCTCATGTTTGCTGCTGGCTTGGAAACCGACATTCAGGAGCTCAAAAAAACAGGTAAGGCATCTTTTGTTATTGCGGTAATGGGTGTTCTTATTCCTTTGGCAGGCGGTTATTTTATTGCCTCCATGTTCAATGTAGGTCCCGATGTATTTTTGCAAAATCTCTTCATCGATGTTATTCTTACCGCTACTTCTGTTAGTATCACCGTTGAAACTCTTAAAGAAATGGGCAAGCTGTCCACAAAATCCGGTAATGCTATTTTGGGTGCCGCTCTCATAGACGACATCTTGGGCATTATTGCTCTTACAGTTATTACCAGCGTTGCGGATTCTTCCGTAAACATCAGTATTGTTCTTTTCAAAATCGTTGCATTCTTCGCACTTAGCCTTGTTGTTGGCATATTCCTGTACAAGCGTTTCAACCATTGGTTCTCCCGCTACGACAGAGACAAAAAGCGCTTCCCAATCATGGCATTCGTTTTCTGCCTTAACTACGCATTCATTGCCGAACATTTCTTTGGCGTTGCCGATATTACAGGTGCATTTTTCGCAGGTCTTGTTCTTTCAAACACAAGACGAGTTACTTATGTAGCTTCCAGAATGGAAATTGTTTCATTCATGCTGCTTTCCCCTGTTTTCTTTGCTAACATCGGTTTGAAGGTAGTTCTTCCGCCAATGTCCAAAGAGCTTATAATTTTCTCAACACTTCTCATAATTGTTGCTGTGCTTTCCAAAATTCTTGGTTGTGCGGCAGGTGCCAAAGCATCCGGCTTTTCCACCCATGATTCAATCTGCATCGGTACAGGTATGATTTCCCGTGGCGAGGTTGCCCTGATTGTTGCGGCAAAAGGTGTTGCTTTAGGTCTTATGAACTCCGAGTTCTACGCACCAATCATCATAACCGTAGTTGTTACCACAGTTATTACCCCTATTCTGCTTAAAATTGTCTACAAAGGCACAGTTGATGAAACCGTCAACAACAACCTTGCAGACTTTTACCAAGCACCCGAAGATTTGGAAAATCTTGCTCAAAAGCTCAGCGAAAACGACCGCTAATTCACAGCATAAAACCAAAGCCGCTGCATTTATATGCAGCGGCTTTTTGCATTTTACATATTTCTTTTTCTGCGGACACTACGGTATTTTACTCTTCTGCGGTTTCGTCTTACAAACGCTATAATATACGCTGCTATCAAAAGGATAAGCAAGATAAACGCAAATTTGAACCAGAATGAACTCAGCATTTTAACTATCGTGTCTATTACAAACAGCAGGAAACTTCTTTCAACGGTTTCCCCGCTAAGGAGCGGTACACTCCCTATCTCCTCGCCTGCCAGCATCAGCTTTAAGCGTCCTATTTGGTCACCTTCCTTAACAGGAGCATCAACGCTTTCAGGCAGTACAGGTATCATTTGGAAGCTTGACCTGTCCACATTTTCAGGCAGCAGAGTTGTAAAGCTTTCACCGGTAACCAGCTTGAGGTGGTCTTTTTTGCCTCTTGCCAATCGCAGCTTTACTTCATCACGCATTTCGCCTTCATCAATAACTGTTTTTATGCTGAAATTCGAAAAAGCCCACTGGTACAACGCCTTGGTAGTGGTAAATGCCGCATTGTAGCCAAGCGGTTTTTCGTCCGCATCGTACATTGGAGCACCCATTACCACCATCATGTAACTGAAGCCGTCTTTTTCCGCATAGGACACAAAACATCTTCCCGAAGATTCCAGCGTACCCGTTTTTATTCCCTTTACGGGCGAGTAATAATACTGTGACTGCTGGTTGAGCATCTGGTTTGTATTGTTCCAATAAAGTTCTTCGTGCTTATTGGTAGGGCCACCATTAAACGACGGGGTCGAAACTATTTTTTTAAATGCATCATTCTGCATTGCGTATTTTGCTATCAGGTACATATCATGCGGTGTCGAGTAGTTTTCCTCGTCATCAAGTCCGGCAGGATTTGCAAAATGAGTATTCACAGCCCCTATTTCCTGTGCTTTTTCATTCATCATTTCAACAAAATACTCAACCGAACCATCACCCACATGGTCTGCCAAAATGTAAGCGCACTCATTACCCGACGGAAGCATTGCCCCGTAAAGCAGTTTTTCTGCCGTCAGTGTTTCACCGCCAAGCAGTCCCGCAGTCGAAAGCGCACCGCCGTATTCTGTCCAGTTTATCTGGTAAATTATATCCTGAACATAATGCGGATAGGTTATTTCCTTTTGAAGGTCATCAATATTTTCCATTGTTACAATGGCAGTCATAACCTTGGTCATTGAAGCCGGATACATTTTTTTATCGGCATTTTTTTCGTAAACCACCGTGTCTGTATCAAGATTTACAAGGTAAACCCCTTCGGCTTCCACTTCAACATTAGTTGGTGGGTCAAAGCTTAAAGCATATGTTGTAATCGGCGATAAAATACCCATCGCCGCAGCAAGAAACATTGCAATTAACGATTTACGCATATGGACAAACTCCTAATTTATGTTTATGATAGATACAATATCTTTTTACAGTATATCAGAAAGAACATTCTCGTTAAACAGGATTTTTTAAATTTTAAAAAATTTTACAGATAGAATGGAGAGTTTTTCATGACCACTAACTACGGATTTGACACCTTAATGGTCCACGCAGGACACACCCCCGATAAGGACACACACTCCCGTATGCTCCCTATCTACCAAACAACAGCCTACACCTTTGACAGTGCACAGCATGCACAGGAGCTTTTTGCTCTTAAAGTTCCGGGCAACATTTACAGCCGTTTGTCCAACCCTACCGTTGACGCTTTTGAAGCACGCATAAACGCACTTGAAAACGGTGTTGGTGCTTTGGCTTTTTCAAGCGGTCATGCAGCAATGTTCAACACCATGATTAACCTTGCAAGTGCGGGCGACGAAATTGTTTCCTCCATTAACATCTACGGTGGTGCAATCAACCTTTTCGGTGTTACACTGCGCAATTTAGGAATAAATGTTAAATTTGTTGACCCTGACGACCTTGCGGCATGGGAAAACGCCGTTACCGACAAAACCAAAGCCTTCTTTGTTGAGTCTGTCGGTAATCCAAACGCCAACATTGCCGACCTTTGCGCAATTGCCGATATTGCCCACAAACACGGTATTCCTTTTATTGTTGACTCAACAATGACAACACCTTATTTCTGTCGTGCTTTTGATTTTGGTGCAGATTTTATAATCCATTCTGCTACCAAATACCTTGGCGGTCATGGCACTTCTATGGCAGGCATTGTTGTGGACAGCGGCAAATTCCAATTTGAAGGCAATCCTCGTTTCCCACAGTACAACAACCCCGACCCAAGCTATCACGGCATAGTTTTCGCAAAAGACTGTGGAAATGCAGGATTTATCACCCGTCTGCGTGCTTTGGTTATGCGTGACATTGGCTCTTGCCTCTCCCCATTCAACGCTTTCATGATAATGATGGGGGTAGAAACTCTCTCCCTTAGAATGAATAAACATGCATCCAACACATTGGCAGTAGCCGAGTTTCTCGAAGCTCATCCACTTGTTGAAAAGGTAAACTGCCCTGTACTTAAATCCAGTCCATACCACGAACGCATGCTCAAATACATGCCTAACGGCTGCGGCTCCACATTTACCTTTGAACTCAAGGGCGGTCGTGCTGCCGGTGCAAAATTCATTGACAGTCTTAAACTTATCAGTCATGTTGCAAACCTTGGCGACACCAGAACATTGGTAAGCCACCCTGCAAGCACTACACACAGCCAGCTTACCGACGAACAGCTCAAAGCGGCAGGTATCTCCGCAGGTACCGTTCGTCTTTCCATCGGCATTGAAGACCCTAAAGATATTATTGCCGACATTCAGCAGGCAATCGAAGCTTCTTCCAAATAAAAAATGCTCCGTCACTCATTAGTTTGATGTGACGGAGCTGTTTTTTTATTCCATAAACGCAAGTCTTTTGAAAAGCTCAACCCCGTTTGACAAAACATCTTCGTCAAAGTCAAAGGTATCGGCGTGCAAAGGTATACCCGTTCCTGTTCCCAACAGGAAAAACACACCTTTTATATGCTCTTGGTAAAACGAAAAGTCTTCCGCAATAAGCAGCGGCTTTTCAAGACTTACAATGTTTGGAGCAGCTTTTAAGCAACGCTCGTAAAGCTCGCCGTCATTTCTTACGGGCGGATAACCCTGTGAAAACTCAATCCTAACACTACACCCTGTTTTTTCGGCTTCCTCTTTAGCTGTTTCCTCAAGGTTTTTTACCGCTGCTTCAAACATTTCGTTTGAAAACACCCTCAAGCTTCCCATTAAAACGCTTTTTCCACTTATTGCATTTCGTACCGTTCCGCTTTCAAAGCGACCGAATTTAAGCAGACATTCTTCCTTTTCGGCAAGGTTTTCCATGATTTCGTACGCTCTGCAAAGAAATTTTGCAGCCGTTATCATGGCGTCATTCCCTTCGGTATGTCGTGCAATATGCGTACTTTTTCCCGCTACGGTGAGCGTTGTCTCGCTCGATTTTGCCATAAGTGCACCTGCTCGTGATGCAAGCTGTCCTGCTGCCAGTTCAGGCCAAAGGTGAAGGCCGAATATTCTGTCGACATTGTATTTTTCAAAAACTCCGCTTTCACAAATCAGCTTTGCACCGCCTGTGGTTTCCTCCGCAGGCTGAAAAATAAGCAAAATATTTCTGGGTAAATTTTTCATTTCTCTGCTTACAAATTCCGCAAATGCAAGCAATACCGCCATATGACCGTCATGTCCGCAGGCATGCATCTTATCCAAATGCTCCGAAGCGTATTTCGCATTTGTTTTTTCGGCTATCGGCAGTGCATCCATATCGGCACGAAAAGCCGTTGTTTTTTCCTTTCCGCAATCAAAAAACGCACAAACCGAACTTCTGCAAGATGAAAATACCTCGCACGGATACCTTTCAAGAACTGTTTTTATATACTGTATTGTTTTTGGCAGCTCAAAATCAATTTCGGGAATTTTATGCAGGTCTCGTCTGTATTTAACAAGCCTATCCTTCAAAAGTACCACTCCCCGCTTAATATTTTTAATAATTATAATTCATACGGTTTTCCCGTACAAGCGGAAAACTGTTCTTCACTTAGCGACTGTGTGCAGAAATTCACTCCCGTTTCAGCTTGGTGATTTGTCAAAGTGTACCAAATTTTTGTTATTCTTAAATTTAGGGGTTGCTTTCGATTTACTGTCGTGCTAAGATAAGCAAAACAAATTTTGGTAGAGGCGCGGATGCGATGAACCTCAGCATAGCCGGCAGGCAGTGACGCTGAGAGGGGGCAAGTCCGCCGAACTTAAAAAACGGGCGCGTTTTTTTGGTGGGGTTACGGAGAATATCCGTAAGACTGTCTGCGGGATATCCGCAGGGGGGCTATCGTTTTTCATAGGGTCATTGTATTTTTTTATAATTACAAGGCACCAATGGAGGATATTCCCCATTGGTGCCTTGTTTTTTATTTATTTTAGTCGACGGGAGGAACATTTGATGCAGCAGGTTTTGAATATTGGCGGAGTCAGTGCTGAAAAATTGGCAAGAACAATGGGCACACCGCTTATCGTGTACGACGAGGGAGCAATAAGCAAAAAGCTTGCTGAATATAAGCGTCATTTTCGTTCCGATGCACTCCGTACACAAGTGGTTTACGCAGGAAAAGCTTTCCTGTGCAAGGCAATGGCAGAGCTTGTAAGCCAAGCCGACTGCGGTTTGGATGTTGTAAGCGGCGGTGAACTGCATTGTGCACTTGATGCAGGTTTCCCTGCTTCATCCATTGTTTTTCACGGCAACAACAAAACGCCGTTCGAACTTCGTCAGGCTCTGCAAAGCCAAGTTGGCTTAATAGTTATGGATAACCTTGACGAATGCAAAGCACTCGTACAAATTTCAAACGAACTTCAAACTTCGGCAAAAGTTCTTTTAAGAGTAAATCCGGGTGTCGAAGCACACACCCACAAATACATCGTTACTGCCGACATCGACAGTAAATTCGGAGTTTCATCTTCCGACATTTCTTCTGTAATCGAAATTCTCGACCATGTAAAAAACAGCCATTATCTTGAATTCATGGGATTTCATGCACACATCGGCAGCCAGATTTTTGAAAAACAGGCATTTGTTGCCGAAATCGAACAGCTTGCAAAACTGTCGGCAGAAATTGAGCGTGCAGGTTTTGCAGTAAAAACATGGGACTTGGGCGGCGGCTTTGCAGTTCACTACACAAATTCTGATGCACCAATCCCACTGCAGGAGCTGTGCGAAACAATACTCACCTCCTGTACTGAGCAAAAAAATGCTTACAACCTGTCGCTTGAACAGGTCATGATAGAACCCGGCAGAAGCATAGTTGGAGAAGCAGGAACCACACTTTACACAGTGGGCTGGCAAAAGCAAACACCACACCGCCGTTATTTGTTTGTAGACGGTG
>JAFYSU010000027.1 GCA_017559185.1 Oscillospiraceae bacterium | reverse complement strand
AGTTACCGATTCGTTAACATCCGATATGCATTATCCTGCTGACAATGCTTCGCAAGTGTCGGTTTACAGCGGTATTGAATTCGAATTTAATTCTTCCGAACTCAGCTTGGAAGCGTTTGAAAAGGCTTTTACCATCTCGCCTGAAGTTCCAATGTCCTTTTACCGCGAAGGACTTCGTTATATTGCAGCTCCTCAAACACAATTTGAACATGCAGTATCCTACACAGTTAAACTGGACAGCCGTGCATTTTCAAAGGCTGTAAACATGGAACTGGATAAAGATATTGTGTTCACCTTCACTACAATGACCGAAGAAGAAAGCATGGGACAGTATGATTTTTATCCGTCCGTATCGTCCACTGTAAATGTATTATCTGACGAAGTACCAATGCCTGCATTTTTCATAGATACCGGAATTTTGCAGAAAAACCCAAAAATTGAAGCTGTTGTTTACAGTATGACTTCCGATGAATATGTAAAAAAACTCAACGAGCTTGCCGAGTCCAAGGAATTTTATTCAGAGCGCTACATATCCGTGGATACAACGGCAATGCAGGAAACAATGTCGTTTACCTCCTCCCCAATTGCCATAAATTCCAATGAGTATTTTTACCGTAATTCATACGGCATACCATTCCCCGAAAAACTCCCCAAAGGCTGGTATGCTGTAAAATTCACTCTGCCCAACAGTAATATTTCCCGTTTTGTTCTGCTTCAGGTTACCGACCTTTCGGTTTACACAATGAGCTCTGCCGACAGCGGCGGCAGCGTTATGGCATGGATTCACAACACCGTCAACGGCACACCCGCTAACAATGCTTTTGTATGCATTGACGGCGACATCTTCGGCAGTGCAAATACCAAAGAAGACGGTGTTTGTATCTTCAACCTTAATTCTTCGCTTCCAACCAAAAATCAAACCGATTATTCCACCGGCCTGCTCACTGTAAAATTCGGCAGCGAATTTTATGCTGACATAAACCATATATACACAAACAACACCGTAAATACCCATAACAACTACACAACCTACCTTTACACCGACCGCGAAATATACCGTACCAGTGACACAATAAATGTTTTTGGTATTGTGCAGCCACGCTACAAAAACACACCAAAGCTTTCCACCGTTACACTTACTCTTGAAGATGCAGGCTTTTCCAAGGATATTAAGCTTGACGACAATGGTACCTTTACCGCAAAAATAGCCTACGACAACATCCCCCGTGCCTACAGTACAAATCTTGAGCTTAAAAACGGCAGTGAAAAGCTTTACAGCACCTTCCTTTCAATTCAGGATTATTCCAAACCACCGTACAGCATAACCGTTTCCGACAAGCCTGTATATCGTTTCAAAGACTCCGATAAAATGGAAATAGAAATCGAGGTAACCTCCTACGACGGTACTCCTGCTTCAAACTTTACGCTTAACACAACTGAAACATGGGGCGACAGCAATGCAGTATTTGAGTCCGACACCGTTATTACCGACAAAAACGGCCGTGCCAAAGCTTACCTTGCCGTTGTTGAAGATTACGACAGTTGGCGTCCTGCAACATACAGCTACCGCGTAACAAGCGCTCAGGCTGAAGACGAATATTCCTACGAGTACACCGAATCGGTAATGCTGCATCGTGATGTTATGCTCACGGGTGAAGTAGTTACCAACAAAGAGTCTGTAAGTGTTAATGTACAAACCAACCGTTTAATCATAAAAAACATCAAAGACGAACACGATATTTGGAACTATGAAAACCTTAAAGGTGAGCCAATACGCCGCGATGTTACCGCAGAACTCCACAAGGAATATTACGAAAAGGTCGAAAAAGGTCAAGTGTATGACAGTGTTACCCGTGAAAGCGTACCGCAATACGAATACATACAGCACGATGACATTGTTAACACATTCAAATTTGAAACCCTGAACGGAAAATATACTCTTGACAGTCTGCCGCTTTCTACCAAGGATGAAAGCTACTACCTCATTCTTACCTCAAGAGATACTCAGCAGGAGCGCATTGACGAAAAGGTATATCTTGGAAGCTGGCTGCCATACAGAGGATTTAACAGCAATTCTTACAGCTTTGAAGCCGTACAGCAAAACACTCCAAGCTTCAACACACTTTATCAGCGGTACGACAGCAACCCGTTTAATCAAAAAAATTCCTTTGCCGATGATGAAGCTGTTTCCTTCCGCCTTATGCACAACAACGAACAGGTTGATGGCAGCGGCAAGCTGCTTTACATGACCGTTCAAAGCGGCTTGGGAAATTATACCGTAACCGACAAAACCGAATTTGAAATTGCTTATAACGAAAAACTGCTGCCAAACTACATACTTGCAGGAGCATATTTTGACGGCAGAACGGTTCATTCGGTAGATGACCTGTTCATGAAGTATGATTACAGCTCACATGTTTTAAACATCACACTTTCCGCTGATAAGGAAAGCTACGCCCCCGGTGATGATGCCGTTATTACTGCATTTGTAACCGATTATTCCGGCAAGCCTGCCAAAAATGCACAGGTTCTTTTAAGTTCAGCAGACGAAGCAGTTTTCACGCTTGCCGAACAGGATGTAGACCTTCCTGCAATATTAAACCGCCCTGTTTATTACCCTATGCTTATAAAATACAGCTCACAGGATAATAACCCCGAAACAGCAGGCGGAAAAGGCGGAGGCAGTACAGGTGCTGCACGCGAATTTTTTGCTGATACCGCATTTTTCGGCACAGCCAAAACCAATGCCGACGGCAAAGCCGTATTCAGCTTCAAACTGCCCGACAACATTACACAGTGGCGGTTAACCTCGCTTGCATTGTCGGACAAAAATTCAGGCAGCACAAAAAATTCAGCCCGTTCCACCCTGCCTTACTTTGTACAGCCAATTGTAAGCCGTGAACTGTTGGAAGGCGATACATTTACTGTTGGCCTGCGAAGCCGCGGCACCCAAATTGACCCCGAAAGCATTGCCGAATACAAAGTAGTTATCAGCGATGATAATGAATTCAAGAAAACCCTTTCAGGCAAAGCTGCCGCAGATGAATACACTTTTGTTGACATAAGCGGACTTAACGCAGGTGATTACTACGCAGAAATCAGCGGCAAATGCGGCGCATATTCCGACAGTGTAAAACTCCCGTTCTCCGTTGTACCAAGTGGAATTGAACTTTCACTTTCAAAGAATTTTGACATTGAAAGCGGTGAATTGTCCGTAAACGCTTCGCGTTATCCCGTTGCGGTTTCGGTATACAACAAAAACGCACAGCTTTATTATGATGCTGTAAGCTACCTTTTGGAAAACAGCCGCACACAGCGTACCGATTCCATTATTGCAAAACTTTACCTGAGCGAGCTTTTCCCCGAAACAGGCAAAGCGTCCGACGAGCTTAATACAGCCTTGCGTGAACGCGCACCTTACGGGATATATCGTGCATTCCCCAACGGAGAGTTTGATGCCAAATTGACAGCCAAAGCACTGCTTGCCGCACCCGATATATGCAAGCCGCCCGCCTCCATTGACTATCTTGAATTTGATATGCCTAACAGCGAAGCACTGCTCCTTGCGGCGGCAATTCAAGGTAATGATGTTTGCAGCAAATCGGAAAAGCTGCTTGAAAACAGCTCACTTAGCTTTGATGCAAAAATCAATCTTATCTGTACGCTTAAAATTTGTGGTGAGGACAAAGCAGCTGTCGAACAGTACAACAAGCTTGTAAAACCGTTTATTAAGGAAATAACAGGCATTTCGGGTGATACAGCACTTTATGTCGACCTTAAAGACGAAAGCGGCAGCTTCCTTAAAAACACAGCAGCAGCTTTGACAGCAGCAGCTTTGCTTGACCTTAATGAATCTGACGGCTTGCTCAGATATCTGCTTTATACCGAATCCAATTCCGACATTTATCCGCTCGAAGTTATGATGTATTTACAAAATGCAGATTACAACAACTCCAAAGAAAACAAATTTTCCTACACATTGAACGGAAAAACTGTCGAGCAGACAATTAAAGGAAACGAACGCTCTACACTCAAGCTGACAAAAGAACAGCTTGACAGCTGCAAATTCACTGCCGACAGCAACGAGCTGACTGTGCAGATTTTCTACCAAGGTGCTCCTGACGGAAACTGCGACCCGTCACTCAAAAAAATCGGTCTTGTAAAAACCATTACCCCTGTGGACGGTAAATTCAAAGCAGGCAGCCTTGTAAAAATAACCATTGTTCCCGATTTTTCGGGTGTAACAACCTCTATCGGAACAACTGAGCTTATAGTTGAGGATTATCTGCCAAGCGGTATGCGCTTCGAAGAACATATCAGCAGTGAAAACCAACCGCGCGGCATATACAGTGACCTTGAAAATCACGGTTGGAACTTAGCTTTAAGACAAGGGCAGCGTGTAACATTCAACATATACAACGCTGACATTGAAGGAGGTATATCACCTATAACCTACTATGCACGCTGCACATCACCGGGAACATACATTAATGAAAGTGCTTACATCGTAAACACCAACGGCAGCATTTGGGGATGTTCACCTCGCAGTGAAATAACCATAACCGAAAAATAACACAAACAAAAAACAAGGGACGGTAAAACCGCCCCTTGTTTTTTGTATTAAAATCTTAATTTTATCAGATAACACCCTGTGCCAACATAGCACTTGCCACTTTAAGGAAGCCCGCAACATTTGCGCCTACAACCAAGTTACCCGGACATTCACATTCAACAGAAGCATCGTACGCATTGTGGAAGATGTTTACCATGCTCTGGTGCAGTTTAGCATCTACTTCTTCAAATGTCCAAGAATAACGCATACTGTTCTGGCTCATTTCAAGTGCACTTGTAGCAACACCGCCTGCGTTTGCAGCTTTAGCAGGAGCAAACAGAACACCTGCATCCTGGAATGCTTTAACAGCTTCAGGAGTGGAAGGCATGTTAGCGCCTTCGCCTACTGCCATAACACCGTTTTTAATGAGTATTGCAGCACTTTCGCCGTCAAGTTCGTTTTGTGTTGCACATGGCAGAGCAATATCACATGGAATGGTCCAAATTCCTCTGCAGTCGCCTGTGTAGGTGCTGCCTGGAACCAAATCAGCGTACTCTTTAATTCTGCCGCGTTTTACCTGTTTGATATCTTTTACAACATCAAGGTTAATGCCGTTAGGGTCATGTATGTAACCGTTGGAGTCACACATAGCAATTACTGTTGCACCCAAAGACATTGCTTTTTCCGCAGCATAAACCGCAACATTACCGGAACCGGATACAACTACTTTTTTGCCTTCAAAGCTGTCGTTTTTCATGCATTTAAGCATTTCCTGTGTAAAGTAGCACAAACCGTAACCTGTAGCCTGCGGACGAGCAAGAGAACCACCGTAAGCAAGACCTTTACCTGTAAGTACACCCGCTTCGTAACGGTTGGTAATACGGCGGTATTGACCGAACATATAACCAATTTCACGAGCACCAACACCAATGTCACCGGCAGGAACATCCTGGAACTGACCTACATGGTGCGAAAGCTCGGTCATAAAGCTCTGGCAGAAACGCATTACTTCGGCATTACTTTTGCCTTTAGGGTCAAAGTCACTTCCACCCTTGCCCCCGCCTATTGGAAGACCTGTAAGGCTGTTTTTCAAAATCTGTTCAAAGCCAAGGAATTTAAGAATAGACAGGTTAACTGACGGATGGAAACGCAAACCACCTTTATACGGACCAATGGATGAGTTGTACTGTACACGATATCCGCGATTTACCTGTACTTTGCCGTTATCATCTATCCATGGTACGCGGAATGTAATTGCACGGTCCGGCTCAACAAACGATTCAATTATTCCGTTTTCTTCGTATTCCGGATGCTTATCAACAATCAAATCCAAGCTTTCCAAAACCTCATAAACTGCCTGGTGAAACTCTTTTTGATCCGGGTCGCGAGCTACTATTTGAGCGTACACACGCTGTAGGTATTCGCTTTTCAACATATTAAAGACTCCTTTATTTTATATTTGTTTTAACACATTAAAATATATTAGATATAAGATACAGCATACAGATGATTTTAACAATACTTTTTCCAGCTGAAAAGCTGTAAAATTTCAGCATCATTATTAATGCTAATTTCACAAAAATGCGAAATTTAATATCGACTCACATTAATTCCGCAAACAATAATTATTAAAACAGGGGTTTTTGCCTATTATTTGACTTTGTGTAAACACATCCAAAAGCGATGATTTTCAACGCTTAAACAGCATACTGCACAGGGAGTAAAAGGTACTGTTTATACAGCACTTTTTACTCAAGACTTTCCCTTATTGCAGTAGGTGAAAACAATATCAGGCAGGTATTATCCTGCAAAACAGGTTTTAACATACTTAAAATGTAACGCTTGGTTGTGCCTGTTCCCTGTATCAGCCAAAGCTTAAAACCGTCGCTGTCAATTATTTCGTTTTGTACATTATCCACCTTACCCGAAAAATATGCCAGATTAAGTTTTACTATTACCTGTGCCATCTTGTCAGCATCCTGCGGTGAATAATACTGATTTATAAGCTTGTTAAACTCTTTACGGTATGTCAGCTTTTCAAAGAATTGTGCCGAATACTGCTTGAAGTTCATTAAATCATCATTATCGGGAGCATTTTTTGCAGCCCAATTTTCCATATCAAGCCTGCATGTTGTGTATGAAATCGAACGGGTAGGCTTACAGTTTATAATTCCGAACTGGTTTTGATAAACAGCAAGCGAGCTTGTTGCCACATCATAAATTTCTCTGCCCTGAGTTTTCCATTCGGCTATGTGCTGAACATGCATATGTCCGCTGAAATAAACTGGCACCTCGTAACGAGCAAGAAGCTCCAACAATTCCTCATAATTGTTTACTGTAAAGTTTTTATTGTAAACATCGTTATGCAGCAGCAAATTATGGTGTCCAACAACTAATGGTGTTGCATTATGCTTATACGCATAATAAAGACAATCGTCCAGCCAGCTTAATGTTTCGTGACGAATTGTCCCCCCCGAAACCGACGGTTCTTCCATGTTGTTTTCTTCATATATGCAGGTATCCAACATTATCAGCCATAATTTTTCATCGGGGCAAACAATATAGCTTAATGAAAACGGGTCCTTAAACGACGCTTGATTATAACCGCAGTCAGCATATATTTCCCGAAACTCACGAGCAGATATATTTTCCACAGGTGACATACTATCCGAAAGATATTTAAAAGCACGGTAGTTGTTTATATCATGATTACCCGGAATAACATAAACAGGTATGCCCTGCTGTCGTACACGCTCGAGCTTTTTTGCCATTTCAATATGACTTATGCGTTCACCGTTATATGTTATATCACCCGATAAAATAAGTCCGCCATCAGGCTTCATTTGAATAACCTGTTCCAAAAAGGCATCGGTTATTTCGGTGATGTAATTCATCTGTTTTCCGTCAGACCTTAGGTATGTTTCTTCGAACAAGCGGCTGTCCTGCGTTAACTGCCGTGATATATAATGAATATCGGTTGCAAGAACAAACTTCATACCATTCCCCCATTCTGTGATAGTATAGCATATAGAACCAAATTCTTCAACAAAAATCCATTCATATTTGTACACATCGTTGACTTAGGTTAATTTTTTCACTAAAGTCTCGACTAATCCCTAATTTTTGTGGTATATTTTTCACATAAAATAATAAAAAATTGGAGCAGTAATAACAATGGGAAAACTTGAACAAAATAAACTTGAAAAAAGAAATCGTCTTGAAAATGCTGCTTACCAGCTTTTCACCACAAAAGGTTTTCAAAATACATCGGTTAATGATATTGTTACCCTTGCAAATGTTGCAAAGGGTACCTTTTACCTGTACTACCATGACAAAAACGACCTTTTAAACCGACTTATAATAAATTCCTGTGCTCATATATTAACCAATGCTATGCTGCATGCCCGCTCAACCTGTGAGGATATAATCGAGCGTCTTATAATCATAACCGATTATGTTATATCCTGCTTAGAAAAGGACACCGCACTGTTTTCCATAATAAATACCAGCTTTTCATGGAGTCATGTAATGAACGAGGTCACAAACTCCGAAGGCTCGCAGCTTCAAATGCTTTTCAACGAATACTCCAAAAGCTTAAAGACTCTTGGTTATTCGCAGGAAGAAGCAACAAAATTACTGTTCATAATAGTAGAGCTTATAGGAACTGTGAGCTATTCCTGCATAACCCAACAGTTTCCCATGTCTATAGACGAATTAAGACCTACTTTGTTCAAGGCGGTACGAAAAATTCTTTCATGATACAAAAAAGCCGATGTACGCACAGTGCGTACATCGGCTTTTAAATTTTATCCTCGGCTGAATTCTGCCAAGACAAGGTCTTTATTGCGTTCAAGAGCCCAGTTTATATTCCAGCTGTTTGTGAAGAGCAGCAAGTATTTTCCACGGAAATCCTGTACTACTTTTGTATCACTTGTAAGGTTGAGGGCTTTAGGGTCTATTTCTTCATTTTCAATCCAACGAATATACTGGAATGGCAGATGCTCCATTACAATTTCAACATTGTATTCGTTGTTAAGACGATATTCCAAAACCTCAAACTGAAGTGTACCAACTACACCCACTATAACCTCTTCCATACCGCTGGAAGGCTCTTGGAATATCTGAATTGCACCCTCCTGTGCTATCTGGGTAACACCCTTTACAAACTGTTTACGCTTGAGGGTATCCTTTTGACGCACACGGCAGAAATGCTCTGGTGCAAAGGTTGGAATACCGCTGTAGCAAAACTTTTTGCCCGGCACGCTGATTGTATCCCCAATGGAAAAAATGCCTGGGTCAAATACACCAATAATGTCACCTGCAAAAGCTTCGTCAATAATTTCTCTGTCCTGTGCCATGAGCTGCTGTGGCTGCGAAAGCTTCATTTTTTTGTTGCCCTGTACATGGTAAACCTCCATGTTTTTGTCAAAACGACCGGAGCAAATTCGCATGAAAGCTATTCTGTCACGATGAGCTTTATTCATGTTAGCCTGTATTTTGAATACAAAAGCCGAAAAGTTTTCACTAAATGGGTCAATTACACCTGTGTCGGCTTCACGAGGAAGCGGTGGAGGTGTCATCTGCAAAAAGTTTTCAAGGAACGGCTTAACACCAAAGTTTGTAAGCGCAGAACCAAAGAACACAGGTGAAAGCTTACCGCATCTAACCTTGTCCATATCAAATTCATAGCTTGCACCGTCAAGCAGTTCAATATCATCAACCAGTGTTTGGCGATGGTCTTCCCCAATAAGAGCACTAAGGTTAGGGTCATTTATATCAGCTTTAACAGCCTCTACCTCACGCTGACCGTTATTGGCAATAAAGGAAACTATTTCCTTTTTGTGGCGGTCATAAACACCTTTAAATTCTTTACCGCAGCCGATAGGCCAGTTCACAGGGTAGGTTTGAATACCAAGCTCCTGTTCAATTTCTTCCATGAGGTCAAATGGATTTTGTGCCTCACGGTCCATTTTATTGATAAATGTAAAAATCGGGATATTGCGCATAACGCAAACCTTGAACAGTTTACGGGTCTGATTTTCTACACCTTTGGACGCATCAATTACCATTACGGCCGAATCTGCTGCCATGAGTGTGCGGTAGGTATCCTCCGAAAAGTCCTGATGTCCCGGAGTATCCAGAATGTTTATGCAGTAACCGTCATAGTTAAACTGCATTACCGAAGATGTAACGGAAATACCTCTTTGTTTTTCAATTTCCATCCAGTCCGAAACTGCATGCTTTGAATTTTTCTTACCTTTTACCGTACCTGCAAGCTGGATAGCACCACCGTACAAAAGGAATTTTTCAGTAAGAGTGGTTTTACCTGCGTCAGGGTGAGAAATTATTGCAAATGTTCTGCGTTTTTCTATTTGTTTTTGCAAATCAGACACTATATACGCTCCTCCGATTATTTTGCATGATTGTTTATGGCGATTGAATTATAACCGTTATATTTTAACATCTTTCACTGCTCTGTGCAACCGCAAACACACATTTTATGCGGTATTACTTGCAGTAATCATTTCCGCACCACTGCTGTAATTGTACTTTGCAAATTAAACTTAACTTAATCTTTAACACCTATACATTAATGTATTAAATCATACAAATCGTCGTACGATTGTATGATTTAAATAAAATTCAGTAAGTTTTATAAAATACAGTAGTATTTTAACCCGTTTTAGTATATAATGCACTCAAAACGATGTAGCAACCTTTAAAACCTAAATAACAACTAAAAGGGCTGATAAAAATGACTATTATTAAAAAAATCTCCTCTTTAATTCTTGCAGGCGTACTTTGCACATCAATACTTGCGGGCTGTTCTTCCGAAAAATCACCTAATACCAAAGAAAATGCCGTTCAAATCGGCATAATCCAATTGGTTGAGCATGACTCACTTGATACTGCGCGTCAAGGCTTTATTGACCGACTTGCCTCAGAGGGTTATGTTGACGGTCAAAACCTTGAAATTGACTACCAAAACGCACAGGGCGACCAATCCAACTGTGTTACAATTGCCGATAAATTTGTTGCTGCGCAATACGATTTAATACTTGCAATATCGACCCCTGCATCACAGGCAATGGTAAATGCTACCGATGAAATTCCGATTTTGGTGTGCTGCGTTACCGACCCTGCCGCCTCCAAGCTGTGTCAAAGCAACGAAATTCCCGGCTGTAATGTGTCCGGCACATCCGACCTTACACCTGTTGCCGAACAGATAGAGCTTTTAAAAGAGCTTGTTCCCGATGCCAAAACCGTTGGTCTTATTTATTCTTCAAGTGAATCCAACAGTAAAATTCAAATTGAATTTGCAAAGGAAAAATGCAGCGAGCTTGGCTTGGAAATTGTTGAAATAACAGTTGCAGGCACAAACGAAATTCACCAGTCCATTGAATCCGTAATCGGCAAAGTGGATGCACTGTATACCCCAAGCGACAATGTTGCCGCATCCAGTGTTTCTACAATTGCAGGCATAGCACAAGATGCTGGAATACCGTTCATTGTATCGGTTGAGGAAATGGTTAAAAACGGCGGTACCGCTACACTCAGCCTTGATTATTATAAAATGGGCGAAATGACAGCCGACCAAGCTGTAAGCATACTGCGTGACGGTGCTGATATTTCCAAAATGCCAATTCAATACCAAACAGACGAAGCCAAGCTTGTTATAAACGAAGATTACTGCAAAGCAATTGGTCTTGAAATCCCCGCATCTCTTAAAGAAAGAATGAGTTAATTTAGGTTTTCATTGTTTTAACCTTTTACAAAAACATCCCCGTGCCGATTTTGGCACGGGGATGTTTGATTTTAATTAATTTATCAGCGCAGGAAGCCTTCGATAATTTTAGCTTCCGCTTCCTGAGCGGTAAGACCCAGAGAACGCAGTTTTGTGAGCTGTTCGCCCGCAATTTTGCCTATTGCTGCTTCATGCACCAATGCTGCATCAACATTGTGTGCTGTAAGCTCAGGAATAGCACTTACAACACCGTTGTCCATAATAATTGCATCACATTCGGAATGACCGTTGCAAGCATTGTAGCCGTTCATTCTGGAACGGAACACCTGACGGGATTCACCCTTTGCAACCGAACGGGAAACAAGGTGTGTACCCGAATTTTCACCATTAAGGTCAATTTCAAAATCGGTTTCGGCATACTGCTTGCCGTCTGTCATAATTTTTTCACGAACTATAAGTGTTGCACCTGCTGCCAACTTAGCGCGTGTTTCACGCTTGGTGGAGTCAACACCTTTAATTTGTGTGCTGTCCATTTCCATGTAGCTGTCTTCTGCCATGGTGATGTAGGTAACAGGGTTTATAATGCGCTCGCCTGTGCCTTCACCAATGCCAATATGTTTTTCCTGATAAAGCACACGCGCACCTTTTTCGATTATGAAGTTGTGAATACCGTTGTGCTGTGCTTCTTCTTCGCCTTCGGTGTGAACACCGCAGCCTGCAACAACAGTAACATCGCAGCCTTCACCAATGTAAAAATCGTTGTAGGCAACATCGTTAACATTACTGCGTGTTACACATGCAGGAATAAACACTGTTTCGCCTTTTGTTCCGGGCATTACCTGTATTACCACACCCGGACCATCTGTTTTATTGAAAATTTTAATATTCTCGCTGGACTGTCTTCCTGCACATTCAGAATCCTCACGAATGTTAAAAGCACCTTTAAAGTCTGCTTTAAAGTCGGAAATCAACCCCAACAAGGTTTTTGTAATTTCATTCATGCTTATTCACAACCTTTCCGGTGGTGTGGACAGAAACCACAACCCTGCTGTCCCAAAAGTTCCGGAAGAACATCTTCCCTTGCACCGTGGTGCACAAGCTGACCTTTTGAAAGTACGATAATTTCGTCAGCCACCTCAAGAATACGCTCCTGATGAGAAATAACGAGTATAGAACGCTCGCGTTCCTGACGCATATTTTCGAAAACATCAATAAGATTATTGAAGCTCCAAAGGTCAATACCTGCTTCAGGCTCGTCAAAAATAGCAAGTCTTGCATTTCTTGCCATGGTCATTGCAATTTCAATTCGTTTTATTTCACCGCCGGACAAGCTGCTGTCGAGCTCGCGGTCGATATATTCTCTTGCACAAAGTCCAACCTGATGCAGATAACTGCACAGTGCATCGTGTTCTTCCTTGTTTTCGGCATCAACACCTGCCGCAAGCGCCAGAAGGTCGCAAACACGAAGCCCCTTAAAACGAACCGGCTGCTGGAAAGCAAAGGAAATTCCAAGCTTTGCACGCTCCGTAATGTCAAGGTCGGTAATATCCTGACCATCAAGGATTATTCTGCCGGAGGTTGGTTTTTCAATACCGGCAATTATTTTTACCAAAGTGGACTTACCGCCGCCGTTAGGTCCGGTAATTACCACCAGTTTGGAATCATCAATCGTAAGATTGATGTCCTGCAGTATTTCTTTTTCTCCGGCGATGCCGTCGGAAACTGAAAAGGAAATGTTCTTCAACTGCAACATTAGTTTGTATCCCCCTATATTCCAAGCGGATTTTCTCCGCTTACTGTCTACCTGTTTTGTCTTTAAAGTTCGTACCCGCAAAAACTTTTGCTTTTTTTGCCTGAACATTTTTATTTTACTCTATACCGTGTCGAAAATCAATCGTTTAGTCACAACTTACAAAAATAAATATTAAAAACACGCTTTGTTTGTTTTTGTTTTATCAAATATGACAAATCTATCATATTTTTGTCCCTTTATGCACAGTTTTACACATTTTGTTTTTTCATAATAAAAGTTTTTGCCTCAAGATACAGAAAAAATTAACATTTTAGTGTTATAATCTTGTTTACGGCAAAGGTTTTTTCCTCAAAATAACAACCTAAGCAAGTATAGCACAACCTTGCCGTAATGTATACAAAATTAATCAACTTTAAGGAGTTTATATGTTTTACCCAAAAAAGGTTACAGCTTTTATATTAAGTGCCATTGTTCTTATTTCGTCTGCGGGATGTACAAAAAAGCAGGAAACATCACCATCACCGCTTTCCTCCCCCGAACCGCTTAATTCCTACCAAAAGGATTTTGAAAATTTTCTTGATGAGCAGTTTATTGCAAACTTGGGTGAAGACACTCTTTCCCTGCATTATAACCTTAAAAATCCCGAAGTCTATGGTCTGGACAAACTGCCTGTAACACTTGGAACAATAAGCATTGATGAAATGAACGAAAGCGACCGCATAAATGCCGAATTGTACGAAAAGCTGCACAGCTATGACATTGAAAAGCTGACCAAACGCCAACAGGTTGCTTTTCGCTCATACGACAGATATTTGGATATTCAGCTTGAAAGCACCGGACTTTCCATGTATCAAAATTTCCTTTCAAAGCATGGCGGTTTGCAAGTTAACATACCTTTGCTGCTTGCAGAATATCAGTTCCACAGCGAAAAAGATGTTAAGGACTACCTGCTGCTGTTGGCAGATGTTCCGCGTTATTTTAACGAAGCTTCGGAATTCTTTAAGCTCCAAGCAGAAAACGACCTGTTTATTCCAAATTCGGGTATTACAAGTGCAGTAAGACAGATTAAAACTTTTACTTCCGCACACGAGGACAACATCCTCATGACCTCATTCGTTTCCCGTATTGAAAGTTTGGATGAACTTACAGACGAAGAAAAACAACATTACATTTCCGAAAACACTCGCCTTGTTCAGCAAGCGGTTATTCCTGCATTTAAACAGCTTGGCAAGGACATTTCACAGCTTAAAAACCACAGTGGCGGCAGTGAAAACGGTCTTTACAACCTTAAACAAGGCAAAGAATACTACAAAATGCTGCTGCGTTACAAAACAGGCTCCGACAAAACACCCGAAGAGCTTTTTATGATGCTTAACCGTCACCTTACCGAAATTACATCTACACTTGCAGATATTCGCAGCAGTAACCCCCAAGCCTTCACCACTGTTGAAAGTCTGGATTTTCCTGACCGTTCCCCCGAAACCATACTGACCGACCTTCAGGAATACATTAAAACCGACTTTCCCGATGTAGGAACAATTGATTACCATGTAAACTATGTTCCCGAATCATTAGAAAAAAACACCAGTCCTGCATTTTACATGTCGCCTACAGTCGACAATATGTCCGAAAACTCAATTTATATCAACCAGAGCTCTACCAAAAAGAATGAACTGTTTTCCACCCTTGCACACGAAGCATATCCCGGACATATGTACCAAGCCAATTACTTTTTAAAGACCAATCCTCACCCAATAATGTACACTATTGAAGCAACCGGCTGCAAAGAGGGCTGGGCAAGCTATTGCGAGGAGCTTTCTTACTATTTGGACCCTGCACTCAACGGAATGACAGACGAACAAAACCTGTTAATACTTCAGCACCGTTTAAATCTTATACTTGGCACAACCATAGACATTGGTGTAAACTATTTTGGCTGGAGTGTTGAGGATGCGGAAAAATTCCTTTCCGAATGTGGATTTAGTTCCAATGCTTTTGCAATTTCAATGTTTAACCTTTCCGCTACAAACCCCGGATATTATCCAAGCTACTGCATAGGTACACTTGAAATGTTTGAACTGCGTGAACATGCTGAAAACAAACTTGGTGACAAATTTGATGCTAAGGAATTCCACCACACAGTAATGTCGGCAGGTCCGGCAGGATTCCCTATAATAGAGTATTATCTTGACGAATACATCCAAGAAAAGCTTGCCGACTCCATACAACAAAACGCCGCATAACAACAAAAAAACGGTACGACAGATTTTACTGCCGTACCGTTTTTATATACTTATTTTTCCGCAAGCTTTAAAAGATACTGCCCGTATGTAGTAGCTTTCATCTGTTCGCCCAATGATTTGAGCTGTTGTGCGGTTATCCAACCTTTTTCAAAGGCAATTTCTTCAAGGCATGCAAGCTGTTTACCTGTTCTTTTTTGAATATCACGAACCAATACCGCAGCATCAACCAAGCTGTCTGCTGTACCTGTGTCACGCCATTCGTACTCTTCGCCAAATGTAACAACATTCAGTTTTCCCTGTGCAAGGTAGTCGTTGTTTACCGATGTTATCTCCAGCTCGCCCCTTGCCGACGGCTTTACATTTTTTGCGATTTCAACAACATTGTTGTCGTAAAAATAAAGACCCGGAACAATATAGTTCGATTTTGGATTTTCGGGTTTTTCCTCAATACTTACAGCTTTTAAGTTTTCGTCAAACTCAACTACACCGAACGGTCTGGGGTCTTCTACATAGTAACCGAAAACCGTTGCACCATTGGTATTGGCACAGGCTTTTGCAAGGCATTCTTCCATACCGTCACCGTAAAAAAGGTTATCCCCCAAAGCAAGGCATACACTGTCATCAGCTATAAACTCCTCGCCTACCAAAAATGCATCGGCAATACCGCGCTGTACCTTTTGCTCCTTATAGGTAATGGAAATTCCAAACTGACTGCCGTCACCCAACAGCTTTTTAAAAGGTTCTTCGTCATCGGGTGGTACAATTACCAAAATATCCCGAATTCCCGCCATCATCAGTATGGACAACGGATAATATATCATCGGCTTGTCGTAAAGCGGCAGCAGCGGCTTGCATATAGGCTTTGTAACAGGATAAAGGCGAGTCCCCTTACCCGCAGCAAGAACTATTCCTTTCATATCAAAAGACCTTCTTTCTTTATAACCCTGCCGCATTTTTTTCGGCTTCAAGGCGGTTCATGGTTTTTATTTCACGCAAAACAAGGAAACCTGTAAGCATTGCTGCCGCAAAGTCTGCAATAGGGCCTGCGTACATTACACCGTCAATACCCATTGCCATTGGCAGTACAATAAGCAGCGGCAGCAGGAAGATTACTTGTCTGGTAAGCGACATTATAATGCCCTTATATGCCTTACCTATCGAAGAAAAGAAGTTGGACACAACAGGCTGTATGCCGTTTATAAAGAACATTGAAACATAAATTCTGAAAAATCTTTCGGCAAAGCGGAAATATTCGTCGCTGCCTTCACCGAAAATGCTTACAATCTGTCTTGGGAAAAGCTGAAAAAACACCTCGGAACAGGTTAATATAACCGTAGCGGTAAACATAGCAAGCTTTAGCGTTTGTTTAACTCTAGCATAATTTTTAGCCCCGTAGTTAAATCCTATAATTGGCTGACAGCCCTGCGACAAGCCCACCGCAACCGAAAAGAATATCATGTTAACCTTGCTTATTATACCTACACAAGCCAGCGGTATTTCGCTTCCGTAAGAGGACATTGCACCGTAATATGTAAGGGTGTTGTTCATTACAACTTGAACTATCATCATTGCAATATGGTTGAAAAAGCTTGCAGCACCAAGTGATATGATTGCACCCGCAATTTTAGCATCCAAAACAAACATACTGCGCTTAAGCTTTACAGTTTTAAATTTTGGTATATATGCCACTGCAATAATGCAGGATATTATCTGGCTTATTACGGTAGCCAACGCCGCACCTTTGATACCCATGTCAAAACCAAAGATGAACACAGGGTCAAGTACCGTGTTTATAACCGCACCTATAAGCATACAGAACATTGAATATCTTGGGCTGCCGTCACCGCGGATTTGGTTGCACATACCGTTTGAAAGTATCAAAAACGGAAAACCATATGAAGTTATACCAGCATACTCCATGGCATACGGCAAAATTTGCTCGGTCGCACCAAAAAGCAGCATAAGCGGCTTTAAAAATGTGCGAACTATAATCATAAGCACAGTACCGGTCAAGAACAGCATCATAATGGTATTGCCCAAAAAATGAGCCGCTTTTTCGTTGTTGCCTGCACCCAACTGCAAATTAAAGTTCGAAACACCGCCCACACCAAGCAGCAGCGCCGAAGCTATGCATATTGCAGTAAGCGGGAACGCTACATTTGTTGCAGCATTCCCAAGCATACCCACACCCTGCCCTATGAATATCTGGTCAACAATGTTATATAAAGCCGTAACAAGCATTGCAATTATGCTGGGAACGGCAAATTTTCTTACCAATCGGCTTATTTTTTCGTAAGCAAGCGGATTTTCACCCGCACGCAAAGTATGCCCCATTTTACACTCTCGCCCCTTTTCCGATTATAAAACTTAAATTTAATTATAACTTTTTTCCGCATAAAAAACAACAGAGAGAACCTGTTACAGTCCTCTCTGCCATCTTGTTTTTACATAAAAGCCGGCAATATCATGGAAAGCACCATCATAACAGCCAGAACTATTGCAACTGCAGAAGCAATTGTTTTTTGTGTTTTTTTCATCACTTGAATGACACCTCTTGAATTTTGATGACCAATAAAAAAGATACATCAAAAATCACGCTTTGTAAAGATGATTTTATTTACTGTTAAGTGTGCGTATGGAGTTAAGTATAGCAATTACCGAAACACCAACATCGGCAAAAACCGCTTCCCACATATTAGCCATACCAAATGCGCCAAGCACAAGCACTCCACCTTTTATGAGCAGTGCAAATACTATGTTTTGTTTTACTATGCGGATTGTTTTGCGTGATATTTCAACCGCTTTTGCCACACCCATTGGGTCATCGTTCATCAAAACAACATCGGCAGCTTCAATGGCGGCATCCGAACCAAGCGCACCCATTGCAATACCAATGTCGGAACGGGTAAGAACAGGTGCGTCGTTAATGCCGTCACCAACAAACACAAGTGTGCTGTTTTGCACTTTTGCATTAAGCAGTTTTTCCACTTTATCTACCTTGTCGGCAGGCAAAAGCTGGGTGTAAACCTCGTCAATGCCAAGCTGAGCAGCAACAGCTTCACCCACTGTTTTGCTGTCACCTGTAAGCATAACAGTTTTCTGCACACCAATTTGGCGCAGTTTTTCCAACGCAGCTTTTGAGTTTTCCTTAATTTCATCGGCTATTACAATATACCCCGCATAAACGCCGTCCAATGCAATATGTACAACCGTACCTGCGGCTTCGGGTTGGTCGGCATCAATGCCAAGAGTGGTCATCAGCTTGTCGTTTCCGGCAGCTACATCCACACCGTCCACAACAGTTCTTACACCGTGACCTGCTATCTCACGAACAACGCCTATTCTTGGTGCTGCAATCTCTTTGCCATAAGCGGTTTTAAGCGACTGAGATATTGGATGAGATGAATGTGCTTCGGCACATGCTGCCATTTCGAGCAGATATTCTTCCGATACATCTTTTGGGCATATCTGTGCAACACGGAATACACCTTTTGTGAGTGTACCTGTTTTGTCAAACACTACAGTTTGTGCATTTGCAAGTGCCTCCATGTAGTTTCCGCCTTTTATAAGTACACCTTGGCGGGATGCTCCGCCAATTCCGCCAAAAAATCCAAGCGGAATGGAAATTACAAGCGCACAAGGGCAGGAAACAACAAGGAAAATAAGCGCACGGTATATCCAGTCACTCCACAATGCGCCTTCAAGCAGCATTGGCGGTATTACGGCAAGCAATAATGCAGTAATTACCACAGCAGGAGTATAGTAACGGGCAAATTTGGTAATGAAATTTTCGTATTGAGCTTTCTTGCTGCTTGCATTTTCCACAAGGTCAAGAATTTTTGCAACCGTGGACTCGCCAAATTCTTTTGTGGTGCGTATTTTAAGTACACCACTGCCATTAATGCAGCCGCTTAGAACTTCCGAACCCTCAGCCACTTCGCGCGGAACAGACTCCCCTGTAAGTGCCGATGTATCCAGTGTCGAGCAGCCTTCAACAACTATACCGTCAATCGGTACTCTTTCACCGGGGCGTACAAGCAGCATTTCACCAATGGAAACATCATCGGGGTCTACTTCCTCAATCTTATCGCCGACAACCAGATTTGCTGTGTCGGGACGAATGTCCATAAGACTTGCTATTGATTTTCTGGAATGGTTTACAGCATACGACTGAAACAGCTCGCCCAACTGATAAAACAGCATAACAGCCACACCTTCGGGGTATTCACCCACAAAAAACGCGCCTACGGTAGCTATTGCCATTAGGAAGTTTTCATCAAACACCTGACCGTTGGTTATGTTGCGCAAGGCTTTGCGAAGAACATCCCCGCCTATTATGAAATAAGGCAGCAGGAACAGCGCCAGTTTTAAAATGCCGTCAACAGGCAAGGTAAGAGCCAAAATAAAGAATATACCGCCAATTACAAGGCGTATTATCACCTTTTTTTGTTTGGACATTTATTAAATCACCCTTATCTTGCAATATGGCAGCCGGATTCTACTTTTTTGATAGCCTTTTCAGCCAGTTCCAAGATTTCTTCAAATCTTTCATCAGGTGCTTCCAAGGTAAGTTTTTGTGTCATGAAGCTAATGCTTGCGTTTGTTACACCGTCAATTTTCTGGATTGCAGCTTCCATTTTTGCAGCACAGTTTGCGCAGTCAAGGTCGATAAGTTTAAATGTTTTTTTCATTGGTTTTTCCTCCATTATTTAAAAAATTAAAAATTACTCTTGAATATGCTCCATACCCTGTCCAAGCATTGTACTGACATGGGAGTCCGCAAGCGAATATATTACCGATTTGCCTTCCCTGCGGAATTTTACCAAACGGGATTGTTTGAGCACTCTTAACTGATGTGAAATTGCCGATTGAGTCATACCCAACAGGCAAGCTATATCACAAACACACATTTCCGACTCAAACAGAGCATACAGTATTTTTATGCGGGTAGCATCACCAAATACCTTAAACAGCTCCGCAAGATTATACAAGGTTTCCTCTTTTGGAAAACGCTGTACCACATCCGCTGCCATGTGTGTGTGACCATCATCACAGCAAGTGTTTTTTTCAATTTCTGCCACTCAAACACCTCCATTCAATAAACATATGAGCATTTGTTCATATGTTTATATTATATATCATAATATCTTTATGTCAATACAATATTCCCCAAAATTTCGACAAATTTTGCAGTACCGCCAGTGGCTTCGCCTTAATGGGAAGTACTTCCGCATTTGCCAATGGCTTCTCCCACGGAGGACGCGATGTCCCAAGAACACGAGCAGTGCGAAGTGTGATTGGCTAACAGAGCTAATGCATGCGAGCGACAGCGAGTCGTAAGAGGCTCCGCCATAGGCGGTGGTGAGGGGCATATGGCATAGATTTACCGTCCTATCTATACTAAGATAGAAAATGAAACTTCATGTAATCCTACTTTTTCACCATTCACTCCAATCCCTTTCCGCTTATGCCGCGGGGGACACATACTTTTTTTCCGCAGCAAAAAAGTATGCAAAATGCATTTGCCCATTAATGAAACCTTTCGTATATGCAAAAAACCTGCCTGACAGCCGAACTGTCAGGCAGGTTTTAACCTAAACAATATTCATTTAAAGTCCTTTTGGGTTTGGTCCGTATTGGTTATCACCCGGTTTGCTGTCAATACAAGCCATGAACAGCAGTACAAACGCACCTATACCTGTAAGCATTATCAGCTGCCACCAACCACTTTTGCCAATGTCGTGCAAACGGCGTGTACCTATGGTTATAGTCGGAATAAAGCTTATCAAGCTGAACAAGCTTGCCAGAATACCAAATATTCCAACATACATACCAAGCAATTCCAAAACACTTACAATAACGGTATTCACCAACGCTGCATACCAATAATCACGACGCCGTGTTCTGCCGTTAAAGTTTGCAAAGTTTGCCCAAAAAAGTTTATAGCTATTTATAATCTGTTCCATACAGCTGCCTCCTTAATTCGTCATTTTTGTTAATTATACGACAAATTCTGTGTGAAAGCAACTTTCATCTTATTTTTCGCTGAGCTTCTGCCCCATAAGCACACCCATCATGGAAGCCATCATCAACCCGCGGGTCCAACCGCTTGAGTCACCCAAGCAGTGCAAGCCTTTAACATTAGTGTTAAGGTCTTTATCCATTACTACCCTGTTGCTGTAAAACTTAATTTCAGGTGAATACAGCAAGGTTTCCTTACTTGCAAAGCCGGGAACAACATTGTCCACAGCTTGAATAAAGTTGATAATGTTTATCATTGTACGGTATGGCATTGCGGAGGTAATATCGCCTGCCTGTGCATCGGGAAGTGTTGGTCTTACATTGGACTGCGACAGCTCTTTGGGCCATGTGCGTTTACCATCAAGAATATCGCCATATCTCTGCACCAAAATTTGACCGTTGCCAAGCATATTTGTGAGCTCGCCCACTTTTTTTGCGTACTGTATAGGCTGATTAAACGGTACACTAAAGTTGTGGGAACACAAAATTGCAAGGTTTGTATTGTTGGACTTAATGTCCTTGTAGGAATGACCGTTTACCACAGCCAAATTATCGTCGTAATTTTCTTGGCTTACAAAACCACCCGGATTTTGGCAGAAGGTTCTTACCTTATTCTTAAATGGCTTTGGATAACCAATCAGCTTGGATTCGTAAAGCACCTTGTTTACTTCTTCCATTATTTCGTTTCGTACTTCAACACGAACACCAATATCAACAGTTCCTGCCTGATGCCCAATGCCGTGAGCATTACAAATACCCTCCAGCCAGCCTGCACCCATTCTGCCTGTTGCAATTACTATATCTTCACCTTTAAGCTCAAATTCCTGCTTTGTTTTACCGTTTTGTACGGTAACACCTGTGCAGACTCCGTCTTTTATTGCAACATCGGTACAGCTGTGTTCAAAAAGTATTTCAACACCTTTTTCAAGCAGATACTGCTCAATTTTAAGGTACAAGCCCTGTGCTTTTTCAGTTCCAAGATGGCGAATAGGACAATCCACAAGCTTAAGCCCCGATTGTATTGCACGCTTGCGGATTTCTTTAATTTTTTCTTCGTTGCCTATGCCCTCAACCTTTTCATCCGCACCAAAACGGAGGTAGATTTTGTCGGTGTAGTCTATCATTTCCTGTGCATAATCTTCACCGATAAGCTCTGGAAGATTACCACCAACCTCATAGCTTAACGACAGCTTACCGTCGGAAAAAGCACCCGCTCCCGAAAAACCTGTGGTAATGTTGCAGAACGGTTTGCAGTTAACACATTTTTTTGTTGTTATCTTTGGGCAGCGTCTGTTTTCGACCGCTTTGCCCTTTTCAATTATAACAATTTTTTTTGCAGGTGCGCGTTCAATAAGCTCCAGTGCAGTGAATATACCCGCAGGCCCTGCACCTACTATTATTGCATCATATTTTTTCATATTCATGCCCTCTCATCTGCTCCCATGTTTGGTAAATTTAAAAACAAACCTTATACAGTATATCTGTTTTTTGCTACAATTTCAATAAAAATCGTACTAGATATTTTTTCTGTATGCAATAACAGCAAATTCCGTTTCGGTATCAAGCTCGGTAAGACTTTCAAGGCGTTTTTGGTCGTCTGCACCTGTTTTGTAATAATAAGGAGTCATTGCAAACAAGTTTTTAATATCCTCGCTGCATGGCAGATGTATTATGCTGCGTATCTCCTGCTTTTCCAACATGGTAAAGCCATCAAGCTCCCAGCTTTTTACTTCATTTTTGTATGGTTTGGGATATACGGCTTTTTTAAGTCCCCACAAATGATTTTCCAATGGTATTACCAATATCATTATGCCGTCTTTCTTCAAAACACGCAGCGTTTCTTCCTTGCTGTACGGCGCAAACAGATTAAGCAGGATTTGACAGCTTTCGTTTTCAACAGGAATATTAAACACACTGGCAACGGCAAGCTGTAATTTTTTATTTCTTTTCGCACCTGCTGCAAGTGCATTTTTGGATATATCCACACCAATTATATCCGCCTGTATTTCGGCAGTTTCCAACGCTTGCTGAATATTGGAGGTATACCAACACTCACCGCAGCCTGCATCCAAAACGACATCACCGCTTTTGGTGTATCTGCATACAAAATCACACACCTGCTGCATAAGCGGTGAATAGTAGCCTTTGTTCAAAAAATCGCGCCGAGCCCTTACCATTAGTTTATCGTCACCATGGTTGCCCGAGCTGTTCTTTTTGGGAATGAACAAATTTACATACCCTTCCTTTGATATATCAAAGCTGTGTTTTTTGGAGCATACAAGGCTTTTTTCATATTTAATAAGTTTTTCCCCGCAAACAGGGCATACAAAATGCTTCATAGGTCATACCTTTCTGGTTTTGCGTCCTTTTGGCAGAATTAACTGCCCCCAATACAAATTATACATGACCATTATAGCACTTAAACCGTACTTTTCCCCTTAAAATCTGCAATTATCTCCTCTATACACGAATTTTTTATACAAATTAAACAGTTAGTTTTGTCACAACTGTGCAATATTAACATGTGCAATGGTCATTTTTATTGCAACATAATAGAATTAGTAAAAGTTTATTCATAATTAGTTGACTTATTTTCTGCAAACTCATATACTTAACTTTATCACTTTACATGTATTTTACATATATAAAATAAGGAAGAGGAGTTTTGCAAAATGACTGATAAACACAAGCTGCTGTCGGAAATTGAATTATTCGTTCTTGATATGGACGGCACCTTTTATCTTGGCGAAAACATGATAGAAGGCTCTTTGGACTTTATTCAAAAGGTAAAGGATACCGACCGTGACTTTTTGTTTTTCACAAACAACTCTTCAAAATCCCCTAAAATATATATGGAAAAACTTGAACGCATGGGGCTGCCAATTCGCCGTGACCAGATAATGACATCGGGCGATGTTACAATTGAATACATCCGCACTCACCATGCTGATAAAACCGTTTACCTTGTTGGTACTCCTGCCCTGCAGGAAACCTTTGAAGAAGCAGGCATAAAGCTTACACAAGATATGCCCGACATAGTTGTTGTTGCGTTCGACCTTACACTTACATACGAAAAGCTTGAACGCGCCTGCACCTACATTAGACGCGGTGCTGCTTTCTTTGCAACTCATTTGGACATTAACTGTCCTACCGAAGACGGTTTCATTCCGGATTGCGGTGCTTTTTGTGCGGCAATTACACTTTCCACAGGGGTTGAACCTCGTTACCTTGGAAAGCCTTTCCCTGAAACCGTTGAAATGGTACTTCAGCGCACAGGTAAACAAAAAGAAAAAATTGCATTTGTTGGTGACAGACTTTACACCGATGTTGCAACAGGTGTAAAAAACGGCGCAACAGGAATTCTTGTACTCAGCGGTGAAACCAAGCTTGACGATGTTCCCGCTTCACCTGTACAGCCTGACGGCATTTTCGACTCACTGCTGGAAATGAGTCATTACTTATAAAAAAATTCCCCGACAGGGATTAAGGGAGGAACCATTTTGGGTATTACTACTTTTTCATACGAGCATCCTGAGCTTTGGAATATTGGCATTATATTGCTAAGGCTTTCCGTTGCAATGCTTGCTTCATGCATAATCGGTATGGACCGTGGTCTTAAACGCCGTGGTGCAGGTGTTAAAACTCATGTTCTGGTTTGTCTTGGTTCCGCTCTTGTTGCTTTGACCAATGAATATGCTTACATGAACTTCAGCAATGTCGACATGACCCGTTTGGCAGCACAAGTAGTAAGCGGTGTAGGTTTTTTGGGTGTTGGTACAATTGTTGTAACAGGTCGAAATCAGGTTCGCGGTCTTACAACCGCAGCAGGCTTGTGGGCTTGCGCTTGTATTGGTCTTGCAGCAGGCTTTGGTTTCCTAAGCGGTGCACTCATTGCAACCACATTTATAATGTTCACCTTCAAAATAATGAGCAATCTGGACTACTACCTGCTCAGAACATCAAAAATATTTGAAATATTCATTGAATTTGAAAGCATACACGATGTTTCGCTGTTTATTGCCGAAATGAGACAAAGCGAATTGAAGGTAGCAAACCTTGAAATTAACCGTGCAGAGCTTTCACAAGGCAGCATTTCCGCCATTGCAACCGTTCAGGTTAATGACGCCGCAAAACGCGCAACTGTAATGGCAGATATAAGAAGAATGCCCGGTGTAAAATTTGTTGAAGAATTGTAATTTCAAAACAGCAGCGTCCGTTTTTTATACGGCAGCTGCTGTTTATTGTTTTACAAAGATTTTACACAATTTAAAAGTGGATTTTAATTAGTGGAAATCTCCCCTTTTCAAACTACTTTTTACTCGTGCACAGGTGTGTTTTTGCTATTTTTTGGTGATTTTTAACAGCCATGCCGCTTTTTATCAACTTACAAACAACTCATTAAAGGCATTTTTAACACAACTTTTATTTTTCTACTGTGTTTTGTCACAAAAATCAAGTATTTTTAAGTCTTTTATTAGTTCACATTTTCACTCTTTAATCAGTTAAAAATATAACAATAACAAAAAATTATTGACGGTTCAAAAAGCAGCTAGTATCATTGTTGTGTAGGGATTATTATGCACTTAGTTTGGATTAACAGAATTACTGCCGAATGCATGCCTTGTTTTCCCTGCTTTTGCTATGTCCATTTAAGCTTGAGCATTCAGGCTTTTGGAGTGTGAAAAACACCTAATATTGGTCATTTTTATGACTGCAAGCTTTTTAGGAGGTTATTGTGTTATGAACAAAAGAATTCTGGCAGCAATGATGGCTGCAACAATGATGTTGAGCATGACCGCTTGCGGCGGCAGCAAAGAAGAAACTGCTCCTGCTGGTGAAAACACCGAAGCAGCTGCTGAAGGCAATGCTGAACTGGGCGGCAAAGTAATGATTTACACTTCCATGTACGAAGATGTAATCGATGTTATCGATGCTGAACTTGAAGAAGCTTTCCCAAATATCGATGTTGAATTCTTCTACGGCGGTACCGGTCAGATTCAGTCCAAAGTTGCTGCTGAAATGGAATCCGGCAAACTGGGCTGCGACATGCTGATGGTTGCAGAACCAGCTTACTCCCTTGAACTGAAAGAAAAAGGCGTTCTTCACGCTTATGTTTCCCCAGAAGCTGGCAACCTGCGTTTTGACTACGATGCAGAAGGCTACTGGTATCCTGTTCGCGTGAGCAACATGGTTCTTGCTTACAACCCAGAAAAAGTTTCCAAAGATGCTATTCCAAACAGCTTTGAAGACTTTGCTAAAAACGCAGCTGTACAGGGCAAAATCTCCATGGGTAACCCACTTACTTCCGGTACTTCCATGGCTTCTATCGTTGGTCTGCTTGACCTTTACGGTGAAGAATACTTCGAAGCACTCGGCAACCAGAATGTTGCTGTTGAATCTGGCTCCGTTGCTCTGACCAAACTGGAAACCGGCGAATGTGATGTTATCATGATTCTTGAAGAATCCGTTCTCAAGAAAAGAGAAGAAGAAGGCTCCATGCTGGAAGTTATCTACCCAACCGACGGTACTCTGTGCATTCCTTCCACAATCGTAACTGTTAACGATGAATGGAACGCAAACCAGAACACCGCTGCTTGTCAGGCTATTACCGACTGGTTCCTGTCTGAAGAAGGTCAGAACCACATCGTTAGCGCTTGGATGCACTCCACCCGTAACGATTTTGCAAGAAATCCTTACGATGCAATTCCAACTACCGAAATCATGGCTAACTCCATTGCTATCGATTGGAATAAATGCTATCAGGAAAGAGATGCTATCCGTACATTGTTCCAGGAACATGTAACAATTCCTGAATCCAAATAATCACAGCGTTTTACTGTGAGTTTCGGAGATGGGGGCAGAGCTTTTAAAGGTCTGTCCCTTTTCTCCTATTTAGTCATGCTTTACATTTTTTGTATTTTTTTCATACTTTTGAAACGGAGTGATCAGTTTTGGCTTCTCAGAAATCCGCAGCGATTTCCACGAAAAGAGGTTCGTTCCACTTTGACGCCAAATGGATATTTATTATAGCAATCATTGCTTTCCTGCTTGTATTTCAGGTGCTTCCTCTGATTTACTTGCTTGTTCGTTCCTTCTTTCCCGAAGGTCATTTTTCTCTTGAAGCATTTGCTCGTATTTACTCCTATGCTCTCAACTGGACTGCGCTGAAAAACACAATCATTACCGGCGGCGCCGCTATGATTTTTGGTGTGCTTATTGCATTCCCTTTGGCTTGGCTGGTAGGACGCACCAATATGTACGGCAAAAATTTCTTCCGCACATTGTTTGTTATGACATACATGGTTCCACCTTATGTTGGTGCTATGGCATGGCTGCGTCTGCTTAACCCTAATGCAGGTATTTTGAATAAATTCCTTATGGACCTTTTCCACCTTGCAGAGGCACCTTTTAACATTTATACACTTGGCGGCTTAACTTGGGTGCTTACAAGCTTTTATTATCCTTACGCATTCATTACCATCTCCCGTGCAATGGAAAAAATGGACCCTTCGCTTGAAGAAGCTGCTCGCATCTCCGGTGCTTCTCCTTTGCGTACACTGTTTACCGTTACATTGCCATTGATGATGCCAAGTATTGTTGCAGCTGCACTTCTTGTATTTGTTGCAGCTATCTCTTGCTACGGAATTCCTTCTATTGTTGGTGCTCCCGGACAAATTCACACCGTCACCACCCGCATTATAGATTATGTATACATAGGAAATCAGGAAGGTATTACCGACTCAACCGTTTTGGCGGTATTCCTGATGGCATTGGCTCTTATTGTTCTTTATGTTTCCAATATTCCTTTGAAACGCCAGTACATTACCGTTTCCGGTAAATCCACTCGTCCAAATATTGTTGACTTGGGCAAATGGCGTTGGGTTGCAACTCTTGGCGTTACCCTGTTTGCAATAGTTGTGGTAGTTATTCCTTTTGCTACCGTATTCGCAACTTCCTTTACAATGAATATGGGTAAACCGCTTACTCTTGACAACATGACCTTTAAATATTGGAATACCATCTTCTCCAGAAAAGCAATTATTTCCTCCACACAAAACAGTATTACAGCTGCTTTCCTTGCTGCTACATTTGGTTTGCTGGTGTCCTGCGTTATGGCTTACCTGCTCAAACGCACCAATGTTAAAGGCCGTCATATTCCGGACTTCCTTATTACAGTTGGTTCCGGTACCCCAAGCGTAGTTATTGCTTTGGCTTTGATTATGACAATGTCCGGTAAGTTTGGCATTAACATTTACAACACAATGGCTATTATGGTTATTGCATATATGATTAAGTATATGCTCATGGGTATGCGAAGCGTAGTTTCGGCATTCTCGCAGATAAGTCCATCGCTTGAAGAAGCTGCTCAAATATCCGGTTCTGGTTGGGTAAGAAGATTTAAGGACATTATTATTCCTTTGATTTTGCCATCCATAGTTGCAGGCTGGTTCCTTATCTTCATGCCTTGCTTCTATGAACTTACAATGTCTACACTGTTGTATTCTGCTGACACCAAAACCCTTGGCGTTGAGCTTTATACCTACCAAACCTATCACAGCCAGCAAACAGCTTCGGCACTGGCTTCCGCAATACTCATTGTTGTTATGACAATGAACATTCTGCTTAACAAACTGACTAAAGGCAAGTTTTCCATTTAATTAGAGGAGGAGCGTTTTAAATGTCGGTTATTTCGATTTCACATATCACTAAATCTTTTGGTGATGTTCAAGTATTGAAGGATTTTAATGAAGTATTCCAAGACGGCGAATTCATTACCCTGCTTGGTCCTTCCGGCTGCGGTAAAACCACCATGCTTCGTATTCTTGCAGGCTTCGAGCGTCCAACCTCCGGCGAACTCAGCATTGACGGTGTTGTTGTAAACTCCGATACAGTGTTTATTCCACCGGAAAAACGCGAAATCGGCATGGTGTTCCAGTCTTACGCTGTTTGGCCTCACATGACTGTTTTTGATAATGTTGCTTATCCTTTGAAAATCAAAAAGGTTCCAAAAGATGTTATCAAAAAGAAGGTAATGGATATACTCGAGGTTGTTCACCTCAGCCAGTATGCAGACCGTCTTCCTTCTCAGCTTTCCGGCGGTCAGCAGCAGCGTGTTGCACTTGGTCGTGCGCTTGTTGCCGAACCAAAGCTGTTGCTTTTGGACGAGCCATTGTCCAACCTTGATGCAAAATTGCGTGAAAACATGCGTTACGAAATTAAAGATATTCAGAAAAAACTGGGTATCACTGTTGTATATGTAACACATGACCAGATTGAAGCTATGACTATGTCCGACCGCGTATTCGTTATCAACCGCGGTGTTGTTCAGCAGGTAGGTTCTCCTGAAGATATCTACAAACGCCCTGCAAACCAGTTTGTTGCTGACTTTGTAGGTAAACTGAATTTCCTTAAAGGTAAAGTTGAAAACGGTCGTATTCAGCTTAAAGGTCTTAGCCAGTCGCTTCCATACACAGG
This sequence comes from Oscillospiraceae bacterium, assembly GCA_017559185.1. Lineage (GTDB taxonomy): Bacteria > Bacillota > Clostridia > Oscillospirales > Ruminococcaceae > RGIG7389. Next base: position 60,546 of record JAFYSU010000027.1, on the reverse strand, counting down.
TCCTTTGACCGGTGATGTTATGGTTTGTATTCGTCCTGAAAACATCCACATCACTCCAAAAGAAATTTCCGTTCTCAGTGGTACTTTGTCTCACATTTACTACCTTGGCAATGAAAATGACTGCCGTGTACAGTTGGGTGATGACATCTTTATCAGAATGTCCACCTACCCTGACCTGCACGACCTCAAGCTTGGTCAAGAATTGTTTATGGAGCTTTCCGACTTCCTTGTGTATCCTGATGACGGCGAAGCACACACAAAAATTCTTACCTGATATTCAGGAGCTTCAAAAATGCTGTTGGTTTTATCCAACAGCATTTTTATTTACATTAAAACAGGCACTTCAAATTGAAGTGCCTGTTTTGTGTTTTATTCACCTTTTTCTTCTTCAAAGCCTTTGCTTTTGCCGCATTCATGCTGCTTGTCCTGCTTGCGCAGCTCTTCGCTTGCATTACGCAGGCTGCAATACTTGGAAAACCAGTATACTACAAATAGTACAACCGCAAGCAGAAAACCACCTGCATAAACGCCTATCTTCATTGGGTTTTCTTCATACAATTTGCTGCCGTTTATCATGCTGAAAATGTGCTTTGAGTTATCCTTGCACACAATGGTTAAATTTTCTGCCTGCAAATCAAAAAAGCGTTGTTCAGCATCTTCCCAGATTGTACCGTTTTCGCCTTCTTCGGTCATAAAGCCAAGTACAAGGTCGTTTACTGTGTAACTTTGTGTTAATCTGCCGTTATTGTAAAAAGCAACCGCAAGGCTTTCTTTTGAACTGCCTGTAAAAGCATCGTAAACTATTGCCGCCTGCATACCGTCATCGGTAAGGTATACCTCACTTATATTATTGGTATCAGGCAAGGTGTAAAGCAGTTCATCGGCTTTGTACACACCGCTTTCCTGCGACTCATCGGATATAACAAGAGTATATTCACCCTGTGTTGTACGGTATGGCTCGGGTTGTTGTTCGCTCTGTGCAGATGCAAAAACACTGCCTGCTGTCATTACAAGCGATGCTGCAATTATCATAAACAGTTTTTTCAATTATGTTTCCTCCAAACTACTCATTGTGATAAGCATTGCATTATCTTTTAATTTTAACACAAATTTTTACTACATACAAACATCACAAAGAATAATTTTGCATATGGCAACTACTTTTAAAGCAAAAACGGCAGGTATAAACCCGCCATTTTTTACTATTTGTAAATTACTGCAGTTCTTTTACCAAATTAACCATTTCTATTGCTGAAACTGCACAATCATACCCTTTGTTTCCTGCTTTTGTTCCTGCTCGTTCAATTGCCTGTTCAATGTTTTCGGTAGTTACCACACCAAACATAACAGGTATGCCGCTTTGCATGGAAACCTGTGCAATACCTTTTGAAACCTCACTGCAAACATAGTCGTAATGGCTTGTGCTTCCTCTTATAACCGCACCCACACAAATTACAGCATCATATCTGCCGCTGTTTGCCATTTTAGATGCGATTAAAGGAATTTCAAATGCACCCGGAACCCATGCAACATCAATGTCTTCATCTTTAACATCATGTCTTTTAAGTCCGTCAATTGCACCTGCAAGCAGCTTGCTTGTAATGAATTCATTAAATCTCGCCGCTACTATTCCAACTTTAATGTCTTTAGATACCAATTTACCTTCAAAAACTTGCATAATCATTCTCCTTTTATCAACTATTTGTATATTGTGTAAATGTTTTTACAAATCTAAAATATGTCCCATCTTTTCCTGTTTGGTTTTCAAGTAGAATTCATCAAATTCCGTAGGCTGAATTTTAATCGGAACTCGTTCAATTATCTCCATGCCAAAGTCTGCCAAACCATAAACCTTTTGCGGATTGTTTGTAAGCAGTCTTAATGTTTTTGCTCCAAGGTCACGAAGTATCTGTGCACCTATGTAATATTCACGCTGGTCTTCGGCAAAGCCAAGTGCAAGGTTTGCTTCAACGGTATCCATGCCCTTATCCTGAAGTTCATAAGCTTTCAGCTTGTTTATAAGTCCTATACCTCTGCCCTCTTGGCGCATGTAAAGCATAATACCTCTGCCTTCCTCTTCAATCTGGCGCATTGCTGCTGCAAGCTGGTCACCGCAATCGCAACGGCTGGAGCCGAAAGCATCACCTGTAAGACATTCCGAATGAACACGGCACAATACATCCTTGCCGTCACCAAGATCCCCTTTTACCAAAGCCACATGATGCTCTCCATTCAGCTTGTTTACATAACCGTACGCTTTGAACTTTCCATATTTTGTAGGCATATTTGTTTTGGCAACACATTCAACAAGCTTATCGTGCTTTTTGCGGTAATCCTGCAAATCTTTAATGGTAATAAACTTCATGTCGTATTTTTTTGCAAACTCCTGCAGTTCCGGAGCGCGCATCATTGTGCCGTCTTCACGCATTATTTCACAGCACAAACCACACTCTTTAAGACCTGCAAGACGCATGAGGTCAACTGTAGCTTCGGTATGCCCATCACGCTGAAGCACACCCGACTTTTTAGCAAGCAGAGGAAACATATGTCCGGGTCTGCGAAAATCTTCGGGTTTTGCATCTTCCTCTACACATTTCATTGCAGTAACCGAGCGTTCAGCTGCCGAAATCCCCGTTGTTGTATCCACATGGTCAATGGACACCGTAAAAGCTGTACAATGATTGTCAGTATTTTCTGTAACCATTTGAGGCAATTTTAGTTTTTTTACATAATACTCACTCATTGGCATACAAATAAGCCCTTTGCCGTGAACAGCCATAAAATTAATGTTTTCGGTAGTGGCAAATTCCGCTGCACAAATAAAATCTCCTTCATTTTCTCGGTCAGGGTCATCTGTGCAAAGAATAATTTTTCCTTGTCTCAAATCTTCCAAAGCTTCTTCGATAGTATTGTATTTAAACATTTTTATGTCCTCCTTGTATTTTTACTTACTAAAAACCTGCTTCGTGTAAAAACGCTTCGGTTATTCTGCTTTGCTTATTTTCGATTTCGATTGGATGTATTAGTCTTTCGACATATTTACCTATAATATCGTTTTCAAGATTTACGATGTCACCCACTTTTTTTTGCGAGAGTATGGTACATTTCGCCGTATGAGGTATTATTGAAACACTAAATGTATCATCGTTTACAGTGGCTACTGTAAGGCTTATTCCATCTATTGCTATTGAGCCTTTTTCCACTATGTAACGCATTATTTTTGATGCTGTTTTTACCGTATACCATACGGCGTTGTCATCGGGTCGAATGTTGGTTATTGTTCCCGTACCGTCAATATGCCCCGATACTATATGCCCGCCAAATCTGCCGTTTGCTGCCATTGCGCGTTCAAGGTTTACTCCGCTTCCCGTTTTTAATGAACCTAATGAGCTTCTGTTTAGTGTTTCGCTCATAACATCTGCTGTAAATTTGTTGTCTGCAAAGCTTGTAACCGTAAGACACACACCATTCACCGCTATGCTGTCCCCTAATCTAATATCTTCAAAAATAACCCTTCCCTGTATTGTTAAAATCGAAGATTTTTGTCCTTTTTGTATGGCTGCAACAGTTCCAACCTCTTCAACTATTCCGGTAAACATATATTCACAAATCTCCTTCCAATAAAAAGTCTTCGCCAATTGCCGTAATTTTCATATTTTTTACCTTAAACGCCTGTTCGGGAAGCTGTACACCCAGTCCGCCTATCGGGCTTTTTGCATTCGCTCCACCAAATAATTTTGGAGCAATGTAAACTTGAATTTTGTTGACTATGCCCGCCTGCAACGCACTGTAATTAAGTGTTGAACCGCCTTCAAGCAGTATGCTGTCTATCCCAAGTTCTCCAAGCTCTTCCATTAGCTGGTTTAAATCCACACTACCGTCTTTTTCCTTCACCTTGAGTATCTTGCAGCCTGTCTTTTGATACTCTTCACACCGCTGCTCATCATTCGATGCTGTTGCAATTATGGTTTGTATCTGTCCTGCTGTATTTATAACTTTGCTGTTAAGCGGTGTTTTTAGTTTTGTATCGCATATTATTCGTATTGGGTCTTTACCGTTTTCCAATCGGCAGTTCAGCATTGGGTCATCTGCCAATACCGTTCCCACACCCACCATTATTCCCATATACCTGTGACGGCTGTGATGAACATTATGCCGTGATTGTTCACCGCTTATCCATTTGGATGCCCCTGTACGGGTTGCTGTTTTTCCGTCCATTGTCATTGCATATTTCATTACAACAAATGGGATTTTGTTTTTTATGTAATGAAAAAACACCTCATTTATACGGTCACATTCTTCTGTCATGCAGCCAGTTTGCACCTCAACCCCTGCCTTTTGCAAGGTTTCAATTCCTTTTCCGCTTACCAGTGGATTAGGGTCAAACGAACCCACAACCACTTTTTTTATTCCGCTTTCAATTATTGCCTGCGTACAAGGTGGTGTTTTTCCGTAATGGCAGCATGGTTCAAGAGTTACATACATTACCGCACCCCTTGGGTCACAGCTGCAATTTGCAATAGCATTGCGCTCGGCATGTAGTCCACCGTAATACTCATGCCACCCTTGCCCTATTACTGCACCGTCTTTAACTATTACAGCACCTACCATTGGGTTTGGATTTACCCTTCCGCAGCCTCGTTGAGCCAGTTCTATTGCCAATCCCATGTATTTTTCCTCTGTCATGCTTTATCACTCCAACAAAAACGCCCTGAACTTACAAAAGTTCAGGGCGTAAAAATTCATTGTAACACAAACTGCACCTCCGCCTTTTTGTATGCTTGTGCTGCAAACAAGAAAGCTCTGAAATCAAATTATGATTTCAGAGCCAAATAACACAAACAAACGCAAAAACGAAAATATGCTTTCGCTGCATTTAAAAATTCATCTTCTTCCATCCAGACTGTACTGTCGGCTTCGGAATTTCACCGAATCATGCCTTGCGGCTCGTGGGCTTTACCACCGGTAGGGACTTGCACCCTGCCCTGAAGATATCCTATTCAATTTGTGGGAATGTTTCCCTTTCGCACTTTATTATAGCACTTGTTTAATAAATGTCAACACCTAAATTTTCACACCTGTTCCGAAAGTGAATATTGCCGTCCCGTGACATCAACTCCAAAATTATCCCTGTATATCATACTGCCTACCGTAACTATTTCAAAACCATTGTTTTCAAGCTCTGTAATAAGCCTTGGCAAAGCTTTTGCAGTATTCTTTGCACCGCTGTGCAGTAATGTTATTGAACCGTTTTGTGCCTTCTGGGTTATTCTTGAAATTATTTCATCCTCAGTTAAGCCTTTCCAATCAATGCTGTCACAATCCCATTGTATTGGGAAATAACCCATATCGTAAATTATTTGAATTGCAGTATCGCTGTATGCTCCCGACGGCGGACGCAGCAGCTCTGCCTTTTGTCCTGTAAGTTTTTGAATTTTATCCATTGAAACAGTCACTTCTTTTTTTACAGCTTCTGCACCAAGGCTGTCCAGACTTGTATGTGAATTGCTGTGGCTACCTATTTCATGACCGGCTTTGGCTATTTCCACTACACTTTCTGGATATTTATCGCACCATTCTCCCAAAACAAAAAAAGTGGCTTTCACCTGTTTTCCCTCCAATGTTTTCAGCATATCGGAAATATCTGCGTTATCCCATGCACAGTTTATACCCAAAGCTATCTGTTTTTTTGAGGTTTCAACCGAATAAATTGGAAGCAGGCGTGTCGGAGTAAAAACCTGTACTGCCTTTACACCGCCTATACCCAGTAAATATCCCACCGCAGCTATCAGTGCAAAAAAAATAACGGCATACCTTTTTCCTTTAACGGTAAATACCTGCACAACACATCCCTGCCTTTCTTTTTAATAGATACTTATAAATCAGCTTTAATATTCTTTTCCGAAGCATTAAAAATTGAACTTTCGCTCTGTTTTATTCTTTTCTTTCATGATATAATATTATTTTAGATGCAGCGTCATCATTATTTTCGCAGAGGTGTATAGGTTATGTTTTTTAATAACAACTCCAATAATAGCTTTGATAATCAAAACAATACTTCCGAAAACCGTTCTGTAAACTATAACACAAATTACAACACCAACTACAACAAAGGAATGAGCAGCGGCTGCCTTGTTGCACTTGGCGTTGTACTTTGCATAATGTTTGGAATGTTTTTGATTTTTTCTTTCTTTGTATCCCTTTTTTCTTCGGAAGAAGAAACCAATACAGCACAGGTTGAACCTTATGTAGAAATACTCACCGTTGAAGGCACAATTCAAGAAGGAAATGTGAATTCCTACGGTATGGCAATAGGCTACCAGCACCAGTGGACACTTGATGAAATCGACCGTCTTTCCAAAGACGAGCTTAACAAAGGCATTATCCTTTACATAAATTCCCCCGGCGGCGGAGTTTATGAAAGCTACGAGCTTTACACAGCCTTGCAGCGTTATAAGGAGACAACCGAAAATCCAATTTATGTTTACATGGCACAATACGCTGCATCGGGCGGACTTATGGCTGCTATGGCAGGTGACGAAATATACGCCAACCTTATGACAACCACAGGCTCCATTGGGGTTATAATGAGTTTTCTTGATACCTCGGGATTTCTTGAAAAGTTGGGCATTGAACAGGTAAACATTGTAAGCGGTCCAAATAAAGCAATTGGCGCCGCTAAACTTACCCCTGAACAGGAAAAAATTCTTCAGGATACCGTTGACGAATACTACAACACCTTTGTAGACATAGTTTCCTACTCACGCAGCCTTGACCGCAATGATGTTATAACCCTTGCAGACGGCAGAACCTACACCGCTACACAGGCGCTTGAGCTTAACCTTATCGACGGAATTGCCGATTATGCCGACTTTAAATCAGATATGATGTCCCGAGTTGAATTTTCCGATTGTGAACTCATTGAAGCAGGTTATACCGATACTTCATTTATGACCGTATTTTTCTCCAAGCTTGGTATAACACAGCTGCCGCAGACAAATGCAACAGAGCTTTCGCAGGTTCTTGAAATAATCGAAAAATCCGAAAACAGCACTATTACATTTACTGCAAAATAATTTTAAACAAAAAAACCGGCTTAAAGCCGGTTTTTTTGTTTGGGAGCAGGAATATATATTAGAATGAGCAATAACCGCCGTCAACAGCCATTGTAAGACCACTGATGTGGGAAGCATCGTCGGACAGCAGGAAGAGGATAGCAGCTGCCTGTTCGTCCGGCTCAGCATTTTCAGGATACAGAGGTGTTTTTCTCATGGACTGGTTCATCATCTGATTAATAGCGCTCTGATCCGGAACTTTCATACCACGGCTTACGAAGATATTTTTAACGATATCTTCCGCTTCTTTAATCATTGGGGTATTTGTACGGTCTGGGTTTACGGAGTTGCAGCGAACCTTTGGAGCATATTCAAAGGAGATTGCTTTTGTAAGACCGTTGATTGCATGCTTGGAGCAGGTGTATGGGGAGTTACCCGGACCAATAAGACCGTTGATAGAACCCAAGTTAACAATTGCAGCAGGTTCTTCCTGTTTCGAGAACTGCTGAAGTTCATATTTGCAGCAGAAGAAGCAAGCATAGAAGTTGTTGAGCATGCAGATGTCCAAACCTTCGCGAGTAATGTTTTCAACTTTACCGCCGTTGCCTGTTACACCTGCGTTGTTAACAGCGAGGTCAAGACGACCGTATTTTTCAACTGTTTTTTCTACCAACAGTTTGCAGTTTTCTTCAATGCTGATGTCAAGGTGCAGGAACATTGCTTCGCCGCCTGCTTCTTTAATCTGAGCAACTGTAGCATTGCCTTCTTCTTCACGGATGTCAGCAATAACCACCTTTGCACCTTCAGCAGCTGCACGAATAGCTGTTACAGCACCAATACCTCTTGCACCACCGGTAATAATCATAACTTTATCTTTAAAGCGATCTTTAAATATCTGTTTCATAAAAATTTATCCTCCTAATTATACAGTTTCATATACAGTTTCAGCTTTATTATTTATCAGCCTTTTTTCAGGATGTCTTTAACAGCTTCACGACAGAAGAAGATTGTACCGCCAAGACCCATACCGCAGGTTGGGTATTCAACACCGTACAAACCAACATGGGAAACTTCACCCGCAGCGTACAGACCAGGAATAACTTTGCCGTCATTGTCAAGTACACGAGAACAGCTGTCGGATTCAATACCGCCGAATGTTACGGTTGGGAATGGAACCATTGGCAGTGCCCAAAGCTGACCTTCAAGTTTTCTCATTCTTACAGCAGGTTTGCCGAAGTCTTCGTCAACGCCTTTTTCGCAAAGCTCGTTGTAACGGTCAATGGTTGCCTGAAGAACCTTAGGGTCAATTTCTTTTCTTCCTGCATACAGCGGATTTACTGCTACAGCCTGTTTAATGCTTTCGCACAGTTCTTCTACTGTATTACCTGTTGGAGACAGGTGTGCAGGCAGACTGATACCATACTGAGCCATTGGATAAGGGGTATTTTTGTCAACAATCAGATACAGCATTGTTGGCTGCTCAGCTTTCATGTGTTCGGTAGCTACATGATACATGTAGGTCCATTCGTCAGCATGACGACGACCTGTTTCGGAAACGATAAGGTCAGCCTCTTCGTTAATACCTACACCGCAGGTCAAGCTGGTATATACATTCTGAATACCTGGGGAATCGATTACTTTAGCACCAACAGCTTTTGCAGCAGCTTCACCGTCACCAACATTGCCGTCGGGAACATTGTGGAAGTGACCGTTTTTAAGCGATGGATACTGTGCCATTGTTTTTTCGTGGTTTGCAGCATAACCACCTGTACAAATAAGAACATTGTCAGCTTTAATGGTTACTTTGGAACCGTCGGATTTTTCAGCATAAATACCAACAGCCTTGCCATCCTGCATAAGAATGGTTTTCATTGCTGTGTTGAACAGGAAGCGACCGCCCATGCCAACATAGGTCATTGTCAATGGACCGGTTACACGACCGCCGTCACCATTGGTCATAAAGCCACCGTTAACTGCGTTATGTACACGCCACTGTGGAATACTGGAGTGTGTAGCTTCTACTACTGTTGGCGGTTTGTTGTCAGGTGTGCAGCCCAGACGAGGAGCAGTTTTATTCCATGGGTCACGGGAGTGGTGAGCACCGTGGTCGATAGCCCAGTAAAGGTTTTCTGCGGAGTTTTCGCAGTATTTCATCAATTTTTCTTCGTTGAGCATACCGTCGCCTTTGGACATCATGTAATCGAACAAATCTTTTGGAGTGTCGATAATGCCCTGTGCACGCTGGAATTTTGTGCCTGTAGCCAAAATCTTACCGCCGGAACGAGCAGATGCACCGCCTGCGATACCCTGTTTTTCAACGATGATAACATCTTTTGGGTCCATGCCGCCTTCAATAGCTTCAATGCCGCCTGCAATACCGCCTGCACCTGCACCTACAATTACAAGTTTAACATTGTAAAATTCGTCAACAGGTGTTGTTTTTGGAATTGGAGCTGCTTTCAAGGCTTCAACATCTGCACCAGCTTGTTTTGCACATTCTTCACAAGCTGTCAAAATTGCTTTACAAGTAAGACCTGCACCTACAATTTTTTCAAGACCGAGTGACTGGTAACGAACTATCTGTTCCGGATAAACTTCGATAGGTGTGTTGTGCATACCCCAGCTGATACCGAAAACTTCGTTATGACTTACGATTTTTACGGTTTCAATGCGTTCTTCACTAAATGTCATTTCAACTGTTACCGGTACTTTTTTGTCATAACCGGTGGCTGTTGCAGTGTAGATACCCGGAGTAAATTTCATAAATATTCCTCCTTAAGAATAATTATTATTTCTAAAATGTTCCGTTATTCTTTAGAACATATTGTTCCCTTTCAATAAATATGCTACAATCTTTTTGATGATTATTCCGTGACTTAAGTCACGGAGCAATGTAGAACTATTTAGGCTTTTTTCGGCATTTGCTCTAAAAAAAGTCAATCAATCATCTTTTATTAGTTTATTTTGCCATTATCACTGTTATTTATTGAAACGGGAGATAATCATGAAAACCTTAAACAAAACATTCCAAGCATCCACAGTACATAAAATACTGGAAAAAAACCTGCCGTTTTACAATGAGCTTTCAAAAAAACAAAAGCAACAGCTTTTTGACGCTTGTATACTTCGTTCATTTTCCCCCTATGAGACTATCCACAATTATTTGAATAAAAACTATGGACTTTACATCATTCTTGAAAGCGGTATACAGGCATTTGCACTTGCGGGAAACGGAAAAGAATTTAGTTTGTTTGCTATTTCTCCGGGGAAAAACAATCCATTTGTCTGCGACATAATTTTAATTGACGAAAGCGGAGATGACATTGATTTTCAAGCAGTTGCAGGGCTTTCTGTGCTGTACATTCCTCTTGATGACTGGAATGAATTTATGGAAAACTCCCATTTGGCGTGCAAGTACACCATCGCAATAAAAAATAAAATGATTGAGGTAATAGTAAGGTCTATGCGGGCATTTGTATTTCTTTCGCTTGAACAAATGCTTATAATGCATCTTTATCAAAAATTATCTCTTGAAAGATTAATAGAAAACGACACCGCAACAATAAAAGGCACACACGAAGAAATTGCCAATACCATAGGAACTTCACGCGAGGTTGTAAGCAGAATACTGCGAAAATTCCAAGCCGACGGCTTACTAAAAACAGCACACGGTAAAATTATAATTCTTGATGTTTCTGCCTTGGAAAACCGTGTTTCAAGTATCTTTTCCCAGCCGAACGATGCCTTTCCTAACCCTGTCTGACCCATTAATAAAATTGTTACCGTAATAAGTATATACAAAGGAGCTGTATTTAATGTCAAAAGTTGTTCTTGTAACCGGTTCTTCCCGTGGAATAGGCAAAGCAATCGCACAAAAATTTGCTGACAACGGTTACAGTGTTGCAGTAAACTATATTCAAAGCAAGGAGCTTGCCGAAAGCTTTTGCCGCGAGCTTAACGAAAAAGGAATAAATGCCAAAGCTTACCAAGCCGATGTCGCCGACAAACAAGCTGTTGACAACATGGTAAAACAAATCGAACAAGACCTTGGGAAAATTGATGTACTTGTAAACAATGCCGGTATTGCCAAACAGCAAATGTTCCAAGATATTTCCGAGGAATACCTCAAAAGAATATTTGCAGTAAACTTTTTTGGAACATTTTATTGTTCTCAGTCAGTACTCCCAAATATGCTGCACAACAAAAAGGGCAGCATAATTAATATTTCTTCCATTTGGGGCACACGAGGTGCTTCGTGCGAATCTGCCTATTCTTCCACCAAGGCTGCAATAATTGGGTTTACTCGTTCACTTGCAAAAGAGCTTGCACCCTCGAACATTCGTGTTAACTGCGTTGCTCCTGGTGTAATTGATACTCAAATGCTTGAGCCTTTGGGCAAAGAAACCATTGAGCTGCTTAAAACCGAAATGCCAATGGGACGCCTTGGTACACCCGAAGATATTGCCGAATCGGTTTACTTTCTTGCAAGCGATGCTGCAAGCTACGCTACCGGTCAGGTATTGTTGGTAGAAGGAGCTTTTGTGCTTTAACCTTAAAACACTATTTCTTCTTATTCATAAAACAAAAAGGACTGAACAGCTTTTCAGCTTGTTCAGTCCTTTTTTATTTTTTATTATCTGTGGCTGTGGCCTTTGCGCTTTGTGTAATGCTCCGAGCCTTTTCTGCCCCATGCACCACCTCTGCCTTGGCGTCTTCCGTCGCCTCTGCCTTTGTGTGCAAAAGCACGGCGTGGGCTTTCGGAAGAAGCTATTTCAAAAATAACAGGACGGTTTTTAATTTTTGTGCCTGTCATATATTCAATTACAGTGTTTGCATCTTCTTCAAGCATATCAACATCGGTGTGGTCAGCATAAATTCTGATTTTACCAATAGATTTTGCAGGCAATCCTGTTTCCTCAACAATAGCACCCACAATGTGATTTGGTGCTACCTGATGGCTGCGGCCAAGGTTTACACGAAGTGTTACCTTTTCTCCACCTGTTGCAGGTGTTGCTACTGCTCTTGCAGAACCGCTTTGTTTAATTACAGGAACTTTTCTTCTGCTTTTGCTGCCTGCCAATTCCAAAGCTGCTGCTGCAACAGCTTTAAGGTCAAAGCCTTCATCAACAAGCTCCTGAAGCTGCTGTTCCCACAGCATAGTGGTTTCTTCGGTAATGGCATTTTTAATTTTTTCGGCAAAAGCACGCTGGTTTTTGTATGCTACATCCGCAGCGGATGGAATTGGCAGCTGTACAATCTGTGCACCTGTAAAGCGTTCGATTTCGCGAATGGTGCGCAGCTGCTTACCGTTGCAAGCCAATGTGTACGATTTACCTGTTCTCCCTGCACGACCTGTACGGCCAATTCGATGAATGTAGTATTCAAATTCCTGCGGTATATCGTAGTTGAATACTGCGTCAATATCCTCAACATCTATTCCGCGGGCACAAACATCAGTTGCAACAAGAATTCTTGTTCTGCCGCATTTAAAATCGTTCATTACCTGTGTGCGCACAGTTTGCTTCATGTCACCATGAAGCCCCACGCTTTTAAAGCCATGTTCGTTCAGGTAAACCACAAGCTCATCAACCATTTTTTTGGTATTGCAGAAAACAACCGAACGGCGTGGGTCGTAGCACTGCAGCAAAAGGTTTACCATGTCGGTTTTTCTTGCTTGTGGTACTTGGAAGAAATACTGTTCAATGCTGTCAACTGTACGCTGACCATTATCCACCTCAACCCTTTTAGGTTCTTTTTGGAATTCTTTTGCAATTTCCAAAATTGCAGGCGGTATTGTTGCCGAAAACAGCAAGGTCTGGCGTTCTTCGGGAGCTTGTCCCAAAATAGTCTGTATATCCTCAAGGAATCCCATGTTAAGCATTTCGTCAGCTTCATCAAGAATAACCATTTTAAGGTTATCAAGACGAAGTGTGCGGCGGCGCATGTGGTCCATAACACGCCCAGGTGTACCAACTACCACATTTGCACTTTTAAGCTGCATTATCTGGCGGTCCATTGCCTGACCACCGTATACTGCGGTTACACGAACGCCTTGTTTGTATTTTGCAAATTTTCTGAGTTCATCGGTAATCTGCATTGCAAGCTCACGAGTAGGTGCCAGTATCAATATCTGTACCTTACCCATGCCGCCTTCAATGCTTTCAACCGCAGGTATACCAAAAGCGGCTGTTTTGCCTGTACCTGTTCCCGAACGGCCAAGCACATCTTCACCTGCCAAAACCAGTGGGATAGCTTTTGCCTGAATTTCGGTTGCCTGTGTGTACCCTACTTCGGATACAGCTCTTTGTACTTCTTTGGAAAGTCCAATGCTTTCAAATAACAAATTGCTCAAAATTTCACTCTTTCTTTTTTCATAATCATCGGCAAGAGCATTTAACGCACTTCTTTGTGCTTTTGCCGACTTTATATCCTTACAAATAACAAAGCAGGGCGTTTCGATTTCCTCGAAGCGTCCTGCTCGCAAATTATAACTGTCTTTAACGCTGCGGTTCTTCATATTTGCGAACCTTTTAAAAGCGTACTACACGGATACCTGCCGACTGCTCTTTTTACGAACTTTAGTATTATACCATAAAAATAATTCTTTCGCCATATAAAAGAAAATTTTTTACAATTTTTCGTAATCCATTTTTTCATAATGCCAAGCCTTTTTGTTCTATAAATATTACTGCCAATATTTTCTTGTTCACATTTTATTGCTTGATTGCCTTTTAATTTTCTGATATTATGAAATTTAGAGGTTGTGAAAAAAAACACAAATTTCTTTTAATTTTTCTGATATATGCAGTATTTTTACATTTTCCTTACACTTGTATAATGCATATTACAGCTTATTTTAATATTATTTCTGTAAATTATATTTAAAGATACAAAGGGAGGTTTGTCCTAAATGAAAAAAAGCACAAAACTCACTGTCGCTTTGGCTGCTGCACTTTTGATTACCAGTCAATCCACACTTTATGCATCAGCAGTTTCCAAAGCCACGCAGGTACAGCCATCTGAGCAAGTACAGCACACAACAAGCATAAATTCATACAACGACTACGAAGTCATTACCAATACCGGTGTTGATATTTATGTACCACAGGCTTTGTCTATTGCAAATCCTTCAAAAAACATGAAAACCACCGCTTCCGCTTATTACATAACAGGTACATCTAACCCCGCATACAAACTTTATCTTAACGGAAACGAAGTGGAAAACCGCGGTATGTACGGCTCGTTCGGAGTATTTGCATCACTGAATGTAGGCGATAATGTTTTCACCTTCAAACAGGGCGAAAACACCAAAACCATCACCATTACCCGTGTTGCATCTTCTTCGCAGTTGGATATTGTAACCACCGAAAACATGACCTCTCTGCGGCCTTCCGTACAGGACATTGCACGACCTGCAGCCAAATACACATTGCGCTGTGTTGCACCTTCGGGCGCATCGGTTTACGCTGTTATTAACGGTGAGCGCGTGGACTTAAAACAAGTTGCTGCTACTGCCGTTCCCGGCGTTGCTGCTACATTTACAGCATCCTACCAACTGCCTAATGTAAGCAAACCAAAGGAAATTGGTGCTGTACAGTATGTTATGTACTACAACGGCAAAACAACCTCCGCATCGTCCGAAGGAAGCATTTTTGTTGTTCCGCAAGGCGGTCGACTGGTTGCCGAGGTTAACCAAGCAATGGCACTTTCCTACGCTGCAAACAACACAGCCAGCAACTTCACCGCAACACTTCACCAAGGTGCTACCGACTACATAACCGATGCAAGCAGCTATGTGGCAGGACAATCGGCTGATATGTTCAAAATAAGCACAGGCTGGATAGCAAAACAGTGTGTAACCATTCTTCCTGAAATAAGCAACTGCTACAACAAGGTAAGTGACATTACCTTTGACCGCGGCAGCAAAAGCGAACAGCTTGTTCTTTCGGGAACAGCCAATTCCATGTACAAGGCTTACGAAACAAACGAAGCCCTTACAGTTATCTTGTATAACACCGGCGGCATAGACAGCATACCAATGAAAAAAAGCTCTATTTTCAGCGGTGTTACTGTAACTCGGGAAAATGATGCTGTAAAAATGGTGTTTACAAAAAAATCCCCGCAGTCTCTTTGGGGCTATAATGTGGAATATGATAAAAACGATACCATAATTTACTTTAAAAAGCCTCCTGTTCTTTCAAGCTCCTCTAAGCAGCCTTTAAAAGGTATTACAGTTGCACTTGATGCAGGACACGGCGGTAACGACAATGGTGCCGCAGGTACTGCCGGCTTGAACGGCCCTACCGAAAAAGACCTTACACTTGCAGCAGTTTTAGCAACTCAAAAACGACTTGAATCGCTTGGTGCAGATGTAATAGTTACACGCAGTGATGATTCAACAATGAGCATGGACGAAAGAATGTTCATCTCCGAAGCTAAAAAGGCAGATTTCTTTATTTCCATGCACTACAACAGCATTGCTACAGGCGCAAATGCTTCCAACGCAAAGGGTATTGAGGTTTATTACTACCACGACCAACATATTGACTTTGGCAAGCATATGCTCGATAGTCTTACCACCGCAACAGGAAGAAAATCGCGCGGAGTTAAATTTAATATCTTCCGTGTCACCTTGAACACCTACGCACCTTCCCTGCTGCTTGAGCTTGGCTTTATTTGCAACCCTGTTGAGTACGACGACATTTGCGACCCGCAAAATCTGTACCAAACCGCAAACGCAGTTGCAGAAGGCATTATTGCAACCCTTAAATAACAGCACAATACATCCAAAATCCCTTGTTTCCGAACAATACGGAAACAAGGGATTTTTTATCGCACACATATTCACCTGCGCCATATACTGTAAATAGGTCGCTCCAACAGGGACGGCAGACTTCAAGCGTAAAGAAGGTGATTCCAATTCCCTACACTACCCGCGAGCTGCTTGCTCGAGTTATTCAATGCGAAGCCGGAGGAGAAGGGGAAATAGGCATGAGGGCAGTTGCAACCGTAATAGGCAATCGAACAAACATTAATTACGGTGAATTTGCCCGTGTAAGCCAAGGCGGAAACATGAGGAATATAATCAATCAGCCCGGTCAATTCGACTGTGTACGCGATGTTGTGGGCGGAAGATACAACCCGCAGAATGTGTGGAACATGGACCCGCAGGACATACACTACCAAATAGCCGACTGGGCCATTTCGGGCGGTATTCAAAGCGGTGTGGATAACAGTTTGTTTTATTACAATCCGTACAGTCCAAATTGTGCCTCCTACTTTCCTCCGGGCGGTGCCGGAGTTATCCATAACCGCATAAATAATCACTGCTTTTATATTCCAACCTCAAGGTATGCCAAAACATAGTCCGACAGTGCTGCCGCATTCCGGCAAAACGGCAGCACTGAATTTTTAAAACTGATTGCCGGAGAATGGAGCTGTAATTATGGCAAATCCACAGCAGAACAACATGGGTATGTGGCAAACCCCTGCAAATAACAATGTTGGCTCTTCCCCTGTTCAGCAGCAGTATCAGCCTGTACCGTACTGCACAAACGGCAGATGTGGTACTCCGCAGGTGCTTGGCTACACAGGTCTTCCCGAACTTCAGCCAATATATTCAAACATTCCTCAAATGCAGATGCCGCAAACCGACAACAGCCTTACCGCAATAGATGTAAGCGACCAGCCATCGTCTATCAACAGCAATAATATACAGTATCTAAACGGCTTTTTGCGTACACAAATCGGTCGAAAGGTTCTTGTTGAATTCTTAATCGGAACAAATACATTGGTCGACCGTACAGGCATACTGCTTGCGGTAGGTGCAAACTACATTCTTATCAACGAATATGAAACCGACGACATTATTGCCTGTGACTTTTACAACATAAAATTCATAAAATTTTTCTATTAAAAAAACAGGTGCGGAAACCTTGCAATTACTTCCGCACCTGTTTTTTGTATAAATTTGGTCGATACACTCTCTACCCAAGGTTCATTTTGTAAAAATTTAAATTTATTACATGGTTTATTATTTGAAAAGCTGTTCAAAATATTATTGCGGCGGTGAAATGCAGCCGTTCTTGATGTGTCGTATTTATACGATAATTCAAGAACAATGCACTGCATTTTATCTTCGCTGATTTTAAAATACGGGAGGTATTTCTCATGAATTCCAAAGCAAATCGTTCCATTGGCTGTACAGTTCAGCAGTGTACACATCACTGCGGCAGTGAAAACTACTGCACACTCGATAAAATTACCGTAGGTACTCACGAAACCAACCCAACCAAAATTGAATGCACCGACTGTGAGTCTTTCCGTCTTAAAGGCTAATACGCGGCTCACCAAAGCAAAAGGCACTTCACACGAAGTGCCTTTTTGTTTTATTTTAATTTTTCCTGCCACAATGCTTCCTTAAAGCCTGCAAGGACAAAATCATCCCCAACAATAAGCGGACGCTTTACCAGCATTCCGTTTGAAGCAAGCAGTTTAAGCTGCTCTTCACGAGGCATATCCGCCAGTTTATCTTTAAGTTCAAGCGAACGGTAAAGCTGACCGCTTGTATTAAAAAAGCTTTTAAGCGGCATTTTGCTTTTTTTGTGCCATTCATCAAGCTCACTTACAGTTGGGTTTGCCTCAACTATATGGCGGTCAATATAGTCTATGCCGTTGCTGTCCAGCCATGCTTTTGCCTTTTTACAAGTCGAACATTTTGGATATTCCAAAAACAATATACTCATGCTTTATCACCTCTGTTTTAAATTTTAGCATATAAACATCTTTTATAAAAGCCGTTATTCACACCACCGTGCTTTGATGATATAATAACTTATAAATTCTTTCGGAAAAGAGGTTTTTACACCATGAGAATGATTGACTTAAGAAGCGACACCGTAACCCAGCCAACACCCGAAATGCGTCAGGCAATGTTTGATGCCATTGTAGGCGACGATGTTTACGGAGATGACCCTACTGTAAATAAATTTGAAGCTCTGGCTGCCGAAATGCTCGGTAAGGAATCCGCAATGTTTGTACCAAGCGGCACAATGGGCAATCAGGTTAGTGTTATGACACACACACGCCGTGGTGATGAAATTATACTTTCCGACGCTTCGCACATAGCAGTACACGAAGGCGGCGGTGCAGCCGCACTTTCCCAAGTAATGCTGCGACCACTGCATTATGACAATGTACTGCCTGAGCCTGAAAAAATTCGTGCCGCAATTCGTGAACACGGTAATGTACATTACCCACGCACCGGCTTGATTTGCGTGGAAAACCCGCTGGCAGTAGGAAATGTTGTTCCTTTGGAAACACTTAAAGAAATTTACGACATAGCCAAAGAACACAAAATTCCTGTTCACATGGATGGTGCAAGAATTTTCAACGCTGCCGAAGCACTTGGCGTTGAAGCTTCGGAAATTGCAAAATATTGTGATTCGGTTAATGTTTGCATTTCTAAAGGCTTGTGTGCACCTGTTGGTTCGGTAGTTGCAGGCAGCCGCGAATTTATTGAAGAAGCTCGTCGTAACCGCAAAATACTTGGCGGCGGTATGCGCCAGTGCGGTGTACTTGCAGCTGCAGGTATTATTGCATTTGAAAAAATGTCCAAGCGTTTGGGCGAAGACCACGCAAATGCTAAATATATGGCTGAAAAACTCAGCAAAATAGACGGTGTTACATTGGATATGTCCTCGGTTGAAATAAATATGCTATTCTTTAAGCTTGACCGTCCTGCCGATGTTATAAACACTCTGCCCGACAAAATGCTTGCCGAAAATATTTTGATTAATGGTATTGAAGACGGTGAATTCCGTTTTGTTACACATAACGATATTTCCAAACAGGACATCGACACAGCAATCGAAGTTTTTGCAAAAATTATAGGTTAATTTTAAAGGACTTCCCTAATGGGAAGTCCTTTTGGTTTTTATTAAAAATACAGTATGACAAAAAGGACTTTCCGATATCGGAAAGTCCTTTTTAAATGTTGGGTTAATTATGCGTTCTGTTCATCTTCTTCATCTTTTTTTCTTTTGAAGAAAAGCAGTATAAAGGAGAGAATACCCATTGCAGCTGCACTTGCCAAAGCTGTAATGAATGCAGGCATTTTGGAAGGAGTTTCTTCTTCAACAAACTCAGGAATATCTGCCAGCGGAACATTTTCGTCACCGATTTCAGCAAAGCTGCCGTTTGTGCTTTCATTAGAGCTGCTGTTTGTTACATTTGCACCATCAGAAAGTGGGGTAGCTTCGTCAGCAATGCTTACAACTGTTGCTGCTGCAACCGGACCACTTGAAAGTGGAGTTGCTTCATCAGCAATATTTACTGTATTGCTTGCAGCAGGAGTGCTGCTTGCGGAAGAACCGGATCTATCACTTGGATGGCTGCGTCTGCTGCCCGAACCACTGTTTGTGGTTGTTGTAGCATCAGTGTCAGTTTCACCTTCGTTACCTGTGGTGTCATCGTCACCACTTGGGGTATCACCACTTGGGGTGTCACCACTTGGGGTGTCATCACTTGGGGTGTCGCCGCTTGGGGTGTCATCACTTGGGGTGTCGCCGCTTGGGGTGTCATCACTTGGGGTGTCGCCACTTGGGGTGTCATCACTTGGGGTGTCGCCACTTGGGGTGTCGCCACTTGGGGTGTCATCACTTGGGGTGTCGCCACTTGGGGTGTCATCACTTGAGGTGTCGCCACTTGGGGTGTTGTCATCGTTATCAACAACTTTTTCAGTGATAACTACTTTGCTGCCATCTTCGTTCCATGTAAGGATATATTTACCCTCATCGTTGTTAAGACCGAAGAGTTCGAGTGCTTTCATGTCTTTGTCTACTGTTACATCAATGTCAACTGTTGTGCTGAATTCTTTTGTTTCTTCACCAAAGGTTGCAGTGAATTTAACAGTCTGCTGCTGTTTTTCAAGTGTACCTTTAACTTTGTAGCATTTGTTGCCAAAGCTGTACATAATGCTGTTCCAGTTAATTGTGTACACATCAGCATTTGGAGCATCACTCATAGCTGCGAAAACATCGGCATCCTGTGGGAATGCTACGCCTTCCCAAGTATTATTTACGATTTCTTTACCGTCTTCGAAATAATTTCCGCCACCAATCCAGTTGATTGAAGTGCCAGTATATTCTGCTACTTTAACACCCTCGTTATTGTAGAGTGTGTACTGTACAGGATAGAGTTTTTCTTCCAAAGTACCTACTACTGTCCATACACCGTCTGCAAATGTAACATTTTCGTTGTTTTCGCCTACCCAGTTAATGGAGTAGTAATCAATTCCGCCTTTAAGCTCAATACCTTGTTTTTTAAGTTCTTTACGAGCTTTATCAATCAAGGTCCATTCTTTTGCAGAATTTCCGTCAGCTTTTGCAAACATATCGTCTACCATATCTGCAACTGCTGCTGCGTCTACATCTTCAATGTTTTCTACTGTGTTGCTGTTGGAGTAAACTTCCACACCCTGAATTACAAACTTAACAGTATTGTAAATGTTTACTATGCTGCCTTCGGTTCCGTTCCAAACAAGCTTTTTGCCTTCAGGAATTTCAACGCCGCACTGTGTTGTTACAAGTGTGGTTTTTTCAGCGTCTGTAAGGTCTGCAAAGTTTTTGTCTTTGCCCAGTTCAACGATGTAATCGTTACCGTCAACGGTAACTGTTACAGCATTGAATTTTGCAACCAAACGACCGTTCAGGTGGTAGCCCTGACCAAAGTGTTTGAACTGACACCATTCAACTGTGTATCTGTCTTCGGTAAGTTTACCTGTAACGATGTTTCCGTCAGCATCTGTAATTTTGCCTGCATCAACATCTGCCTGCATTTTTCCAAACACTTCGCTATCGCTTGGGAGCAGTTTTTCGGAATTGAAGCTATCGCCAAGAGCTGCTACTACATCTACAACTTCGTCTTCCAACATACCGCCCATTACAAGACCGTATTCACCTTTTTCAGGTTTACCAAGATATGTTGTCATGTTAGGTTTAATTGCACGAATTGTAACATAGTTTGCTGCACTGCCGTTTTCCTTAACATTGAAAGGATTTTTGGAAACGGATGTTTTGAAGCCGTACATTACATTTTTAAGTGTACCTGTAACAACCCATTTGCCGTCTTCAAATGTACCATTATCCCAATTAATGTGATAGTATCTGCTGCCGTGTGCAAGTTTTGCAAGAGCTGCTTCGTCAAGACCGTTTGCTTTTGCAGCGTAGTCTGCAAGGAGTTCATCGGTTGTTTTGTCACCAAGAACTGCTGCTGCATCAATGCTTTCAAGGTCTTTGCCTACTTCGGCAGAGTGAACTGCAACACCGTCGATTACAAATTCAGCTGTTTCAAAGTTGCGAACCAAACGACCATCTACATGGTAACCGTTGCTTTCTTTTTTCACAACATACCATTCAACTGTGTATCTGCCTTCAAGAGTACCATCTACATCGTTGCCGTCAGCATCTTTAAGACCGTTTACATTTTCAAGCAGTTCAAATACTTTTTCGTCTGTTGGGAATACAAGTTCTTTAAAGCTGTTGCCGCTAATGTAGCTTACAACCTTCTTGGAAGTTGGATTGCCAAGGAATGTTGTTTTGTTTGCCATGTTGCTGATTGGAGTATATTCAGCATCTGGAGTGTTCAAGCCTTCTTTGTCAGCATTTTTACCGTCATGACGGATGAAGAAGCCAAGTTTGTATTCGCGTTCAACTATTGTACCGTTAATGTTGTTGCCGTCAACTTTCCATGTGATGTCATACCAATCGGTATTTACTTCGTGTTCGTAGTTTGTTGCAACAAAGCCTTCATTTACCATGCCGTTAAGCTTTTTAAATACGGCACTGTCGTCGGTTGGTGTAGATGCTTTTACAGCAGCATCAACTGCAACTTCTTTTGCTTCGTACAGCAGACCGTCAACATAAATGTTAACTACTTTGCCGTTAAATTTAATTTCTGCTTCGAAAGTGTTTTCTTCACCTTCGGCAGCAGTCCATTCAAGTGTGTAAAGGTCTGCATTTTTGCCGTTTGCTTCAGTGTAAGATGCAAGGAAATCAGCTGCTACTTCTGCTTTAACTGCATCAAGGTCAGCAGTTGTATGGCTTACACCCAAAGCTCTGAGTTCAGTTGTTTCGCCATTTTTGAAGGTATAAACAACAACTTCGCGTTCAACATTACCTGTGGTATCGCTGTCCCAAACAATTTGGAAGTCAGCTTCGCCCCAACCAAAGAATTCTTCGGCTGCAGCTTTTACAACGCTGTCACGATAAGCTTTATTTGTTGTGTTTCTTGGCACTTTGTGTGTTGCATTGTAGGAAACCATTTCGCCGTCTTTAGCGAATACACGGTTCATAACACTAAATTCAACTTCATCGGTAAGAACAACAACTTTACCTGTTGTGTTGTCAGTCCATTCAATGTCGTAAGCATTGCTCAGTGCCAATCTTTCTTCAACTTTAGTGTGAAGGTCAGTCCAGTTTATATCTTTTTTGATTTCGTCGTAGAATGTTACATCGTCTACGGTGAGATTTTCATCTTCACTTGTAAATGTAAATGTAATGTCTTCTCTAACAAGTTTTGCAGCTACATTAAGGGTTACGGTATCTTCACCTGCAACAACCTCGGCATTAGCGTAATCAAGGTAGTAGTACTCATCGTCAAGTTCAGCACCGCTCATCATGTCATCTTCATAAGAAGCGAAATCAGCAGCTGTGTACGCTTCGTTAGCAACCTTACCCAGTTCAACTTCGATTGTGTCACCATTTTCAACTGCAACATTAGCAGTAAGGTTAAGCTGTGCCGGTTTGTAACGGTTAATTTCAACATCAACTGTAATATGATTACCTTTTACAGAAACTTCGCTAACGGTAACGGTGTCTTTGGTAAGGTCAATTTTGCGGCCGAACTTGTTTGCCCAGTCAATTTTGCTGTTATCGGCATTCAGTTCGTTAACGATGTATTCAATAACATCATCACTATTGAGCCATTCTTCGCTGTAATCCGCTTTGTTTACAGTGCCTTCAATGGTGTTATCGCTGCCTACAAAAAGGCTTTGAACCTGATATGCTTTATCCTGATAATGCACCTTACCTACGGAAACAGTGTAAACAATTGGTTGGTAAACGAAAATCAGCTGATAATCAGTGTCGCCCCAAACACCGGCATTTCCATCGTTACGCATGCTAATATTTTTGCCGTTTTCACAAGCAATTTCAAGTGTATCCCAAGTATCGCCATAAGACAGTTGTTTTACCTTGTGGATTTTGTCGGTATCTTTGTCAAGAATATACAGCTCTTTTGCATACTCATAGCCATAAATCTCAGCAACACTAAGTTTGTCAGGTTTACATTTTCCATTATTCTTAACTTCTACTGCAATTTCTTCATCTTCAGAAATAGTTTCCCATTTCGATACATCAGAGCCTGCTCCCATTACTTTAGCAATACAGCTGCTGAAATGTACCTTGTCGTCTCCAAACAATTCAAAATCCTTTACAAAAACATAAATGGAGAAGTGGTCGGTAGTAAAGGTTGCTTCGCCCTGTGCAGCTTCAGCACCCATGTCATCAAGGGAAACGAAAACAGCCTGCTCGTCTTCTTCAATTGCAACTGATACTTCTTCAGGGAATTCGGTTTCTTCCTCGTCAAGGCTCATCAGCATTGGTGCTGCTGCAAGTGCCTCAACATGGTAAACTTCAACTTCGGTTTCTTCAGTAATTGTTTCGTCTTCAAAAACAATCTGAACTTCACCGTTTGGCTGAACTTCTTCACCGTCAAGTGTAAAGGTGATATCAACTGCGGTGAGCATTTCGGTTGTTACTTCGGAGTCTTTTTCGTTGGAAACCTCGTCAGCAATAACTTCCAGCTGTTCCTGATTTTCAACCAGACGAACATTCATTACTGTACCTTCAGCAAAAACGCCTTCTTTGGTGATTGCTTTAATTACAGTACCGTTTACTCTTTCTTCAAAAACAACTTCGATTTCTTCTTCAACTGCTTCAACAACTTCTTCAACCTCTTCGGTTTCAGGTGCTACATAAACGGTGTCAACAGGGTATTCATCAAACCATTCGTCTTCTTCACCGTCTTCACCTTTTTCCCACAGAACTTTAACTTCGAATGGGTGTTCTTCTTCGCCAAATACTACCAGTACAAGGTCGTTGTCATCCTGTTCTGCTGCAAGCAAAGCAACACAGTCATCACCAAGGTCTTTTTCGTTGTAGAAGTCAACAAGAACTGTACCAAGCAGTGCTTCTTCTGCTTCTTCGTTCAGCTCAAGACCTGCTCTTTCAACTTTGCGCAGGATTTCTTTATCAATAACGAGTTCTTCTTCCTCGTCTTCTTCCTCGTCTTCGGTTTCAGTTACGAGTGTTTCTTCGGAAGTTACTTCGTTGGAATTTTCTTCATTAGTGTTTTCTTCGGAAACTGTTTCTTCAACAGCTTCTTCTTCAGCGCTTTCTTCGGAAACTGCTTCTTCAACAGCTTCTTCTTCAGCGCTTTCTTCGGAAACTGTTTCTTCAACAGCTTCTTCTTCGGTGCTTTCTTCGGAAACTGTTTCTTCAACAGCTTCTTCTTCGGTGCTTTCTTCGGAAACTGTTTCTTCAACAGTTTCTTCTTCGGTGCTTTCTTCGGAAACTGCTTCTTCAACAGCTTCTTCTTCGGTGCTTTCTTCGGAAACTGCTTCTTCAACAGCTTCTTCTTCGGTGCTTTCTTCGGAAACTGTTTCTTCTACAGCTTCTTCAGTGCTTTCTTCGGAAACTGCTTCTTCTACAGCTTCTTCTTCGGTGTTTTCTTCTTTTTCATCCTCGTCATCGTCGGATGCGTGTTGGTCTTCCCAAGTTCTTGGGTCGGTAGCATTCAAAATTTGCTCGTAGGATACGCAAATTTCATGGTTGCTGTCTGCTGCTTCTTCAAGGCTTTCGCTTGCATATGCAATGCTTGCAGCTTCCACGCCAGGAGATGTAAACATGAGAACTGCAAGAAGGAATGCTGTTGCTCTGCGAATTTCAACCCTGCTGAACATTTTACCCATTTTAATTACCTCGCTAACCTTTGCAAACCTTTCGGCTATGCATTATTATGATTTGCCACTCGTTTTCCAAATTTTCAGGAAAACCTCTTTTTACTGAACTTAGTTTTCAAGAAAGTTTGAAAGCATCATTCAGCTACACACTTTATCTTACTGAATTAAATTTTACATTAAGCAAGTCACAACTCGGTCACAAAACACCATTTTTTTGTAGAATTCCCCCTTTTTGTTTACTGGCTATATAGTTTTTATATTTAGCAAATATTTCTATTAAACATGCACAAAAAACACAACAAACATCCCAAAACTATTGAACCAAAGTCATTTTAATAAACAAGTTTTTTGAACTTAGGTCATTTTTAGTCACAAATTAGGGCTTTTTTCTTGTTTTAAGCATAAAAAAAGAACCGCCAAAAATGCGGTTCTCTTTTTATGCAATTGTTATAAATTCGGTTAAATTTCACTTCTGCCCTGCATTGCACGGTTCAAAGTTACCTCGTCCGCATATTCCAAATTGCTGCCAATTGGAATACCAAATGCCAAACGCGTAACCTTTACCCCCAAAGGCTTGAGCAAGCGTGAAATGTACATTGCAGTGGCTTCGCCTTCGGCAGTAGGGTCGGTAGCCATTATGACCTCCTGTACTCTGCCTTCGCCAATAATGCCAAGCAGTTCTTTTATGTACAGTTGGTCAGGTCCTACCCCGTCCATTGGCGAAATAAGTCCATGCAGCACATGATATTTACCTTTATAATCCCTTGTCCGTTCGATTGCAATTACATCCTGTGGATTTTCCACAACGCATATTGTGGAGTCATCACGGTTGGGGTCGTCGCAGATAGGACAAAGCGGTTGGTCGGTTAAATTTTGGCAGCGGGCACAACGATGTATATGCTCACGCGCATACAAAATTGTATCCGTAAAATCCTTTGCTTTTTCCTGCGGCATATTCAACAGGTGAAATGCCAGCCTTTGCGCAGATTTTTTTCCTATCCCCGGCAAACGCTCGAACTGTTCTATCAGCTTTGTAAGCGGTACAACGCGATACCCCATATGTCAATTAAAACAGGCCTGGGATGGAAATTCCACCGGTGATTTTGGTCATTTCTTCGGTGGTAACATCTTCAATTTTCTTGATTGCTTCGTTAACTGCTGCTTTAATAGCATCCTGCAGGATTTCTACATCTTCTGGGTCAACAGCTTCTTTTTTGAGTGTCAGGGAAACAATTTCTTTTTTACCGTTCATAACGCAGGTAACCATGCCGCCGCCTGCTTCGGTAGTGAATTCCATTGCTTCGATTTCATCCTGTTTGAGTTTCATTTCGTCCTGCATTTTCTGAGCCTGACGAATCATGCCCTGCATGTTATTAGCAGCTGCGCCGCCTGCGTTTCTTGGAACTCTTGCTTTCATTGTATTATTCTCCTTTTATAATTTCTTCTTTTTTATCTGACGGAAAAATCCACATCATTCGATGCTTCCACCTTGGAAATAAGCTCCTCAAGCGGGTCGGATTTTTCCTGAACAATCTCGTATTTATCGCTTCGGTATGGGCCGAGACGATGCTTTTTGCCTGTAACCTCGATAATGGACTCATGTATCGACTGCTTTGCAAAATCGCTGGTACGTATCATATTCAGGAACATTTCACCGTCTGATTTTATAAGTACCAAGTCATTATACAAAAATGCTTCGGATTTGGCAAGTGCTCCCGCCAGTGCAGCGTTCTTTTTTTGCAGTTTTATCAATACTTCGCCCCATTTTGTAAACGGAACTATCTTGGTAAGGTCGGTAACAGGTTTATCTTGATACACCGCCTGCGAGCTTTCGGCTTTTTGCTGTTCGTCTTGTGCAGCTTTTTCGGCTTTCGGCTGTACCGAAACTTTTCCCGATTTAATGTCACCCTCCAGCTTGGCAACTCTTGCAAGCAGTGCCTTTGGCGAGCTGTCCAGCGTAATGTCCGACATTTTAACAACAGCCATTTCCAAATCTATTCTTGGCTGCTGCGAACGGGAAAGCGCGGTAACCGTTTCCTGCAGCACGCTCAAACAGTACAAAATATACTCTAAAGTGAATTTTGCTTGTTGCTCGCGATATTTTTCCGCTTGCTGAGCAAAAATGCCCGCAACCTCGGTTTTGCCGCCCGAAGCCTTAATAAGCATAAGGTTTCGGTAATACCTGAGCATTTGCGCCGTAAGTGATGAATAATCCACCGAGGTACTGTTAACCTCGTCAAGCAGTGCCGTAACCGTTGGCAGGTCACCATCGTGTATGCTTTCGGCAATTTTGAAGAGTGTATCCTCCATCATAAGACCGGCAGCATGAGCAACTATGTCCGCGGTTACATCATCGCTGTACGAACGGCATACATCAAGCAGTGAAAGCGCATCACGCATACCACCTTCCGCCAGTTTTGCAACAAGCTGTGCTGCATCATCCTGCAAACCAAAGCCTTCGTTTAGGCTTACTTCTTTTAATCTGGCTGCTATTATGTCCGGTGCTATTCGTTTAAAGTCAAACCGCTGGCAGCGTGAAATTATTGTAGTGGGTATTTTGTGTACTTCGGTTGTAGCCAGAATAAATATAACATGTGCGGGCGGTTCTTCCATAATTTTAAGCAATGCGTTGAATGCCCCGCTTGAAAGCATGTGAACCTCGTCTATTATATAAACCCTGTATTTACCCGTTGCCGGCGTAAACTGTGCTTCCTCACGCAGCTGGCGCACATTGTCGACGCTTGTATTGGTTGCAGCGTCAATTTCGGTTACATCCATTAACGAGCCATCATCAACCCCACGGCATATATCACACAAGCCGCATGGGTTGCCGTCGTCCTGATGCGGACAGTTTACGGCTTTTGCAATAATTTTGGAGCAGGTGGTTTTACCTGTTCCTCTTGAACCGGTAAAAAGGTAAGCATGAGCGGGACGCCCTGCCGAAATTTCGTTTTGCAGGGTTCGTGTTATATGTTCCTGTCCCACAACATCATCAAAGCTTTTGGGTCTGTACTTGCGATACAGTGCCTGATGCACTTTTGCGTCCCCCTTTGCAAAGCAATAAAAAAAGGGTGTTTGTATGCTCTATCATACGGACACACAGGTTACCTGCGGCGCACATGGCAATCCGCTTAATGCTGCTCGGTTCCCCGCCTGACATGGTTCACGGCGTCTTGTCGCACAGGACCCATACATCCGCATGACAAAACATACAAACTGCCCTGTCAATACATTGGTATTTTAATATCGGTACAGTTTTAGTTTAGCTGTACCGATATATTATATCAAACAAGCCGTATAATTGCAAGCTAAAAAAACACTAAACCGCTTCCCTGCGATATCTATTTTCTGTTTTTCAGGCTTGGTTATTCACATCTTCCTCCAAATCGGCACAAATTTGGTCATAGTTTCCCAAAAAATGAAATTCGGAATATATCTTTGAAAGGTAGTTCAGCAAAATTACCACCTTTTCCTGCCGCAGACTGCCCTCCAAATCAAAATAAAACTGGAATTCAAAATTTGTATTCGGAATTGGGCGGGACTCCAGCTTGGTAAGGTTAAGCCCGTAAGATGCAAAACGCATAAGCACTCGGTTAAGCGAACCCGCAGTATGCGGAATAACCATGCTCAGGCTTATTTTATCAGCATTTTCGGCAAGCACCATTTTGCGGGATATAACAATAAATCTTGTGTAGTTGTTGCCGGCGTTCTGCACAGCACTGTCCAAAACCTTTAAGCCGTAAAGCTCGGCAGTAAGGCGTGAGGCTATTGCCGCCAAGCTTTTATCCTTTTGCTTGGAAACAAATTCAGCCGCTACGGCAGTGTTTGGCATAGCTTGTGTAACTGCGTTAAGCTCCTCGGTATAATGGCTGCACTGGCTTAACGCCTGCGGATGCGAAAGAATTTTTTTAACGCTGCCTATTTCTGTACCTTCGCAAGCAACAAGACAATGGTCTATCCTAAGCTTTACCGCCTTTGCAATAAAGCAGTTGTAATGCGACATAAGGTCGTAAACCTCATTTACCGAGCCTGCTGTGGAATTTTCTATCGGCAGTACACCGTAGTCGGCTTTTCCGCATTGTACCTGTTCAAAAACATCTTTCCATGTTTTTTCAAAGGCAATGTCTGCGTTTTTGAATACCGCCTTTGCGGCAATGTGCGCATAAGCACCCTCTACACCTTGGCACAATACTCGTGTATCTTTGTTGTCTGTAATGCTTGTGCAGGTAATTTCTGCCACTTTTTTCAAATGCTCTTCGGCATTATACATTTTTCTGTACTGTTTGTCCCTGCAAATATCAAAAACAGCGGAATACAGCAGCTTCATGCTGTCGGCATAATCCTGCGGTGAAATGGACAATGCATGCTCAAGCACTTGCTGCTCACGCTGTATATACTCAACAGGCAGATTATTTTCTTCCTTGTAGCGCACAACATCTTCCATTAAATCCATTCGCTGTATCATAAGGCGAACTATCTGCTCGTCCAACAGGTCGATTTGTTCCCTGCTTTGCTTTAAATCCATAGGAATTATCCTTTCATGTTAGTCCAACGGGAATTGAACCCGCATCGGTTTTATTCGGGCGAATTCCCGCCCGAACTGCGTTAATGTCCTTGGCAAGCCAACAAGGATTACCTGCGGACATTGCCTTGCTCGGACAAAAATTTGCACCAAAAAAACTGCTTTGCACATTTCAGCGAGAAATATTCGAGTGATTTTGGATGCGGAAGACGCTTACCTTGCAGGTGCTAAGGCAAGGATGACAAGTCCAAAAGCGACGAATAGAGCCGTTGAAATGCGGTGTGTGTCAATTACCGTTGGACTAATCCAACAGCTCTTTTGTTAATTTTCCAAGGATTTCGCAGCCTTTTATAATGGCTTCATCCGACACTGCGGAAAAATTCATACGAAAACTTTGTGAAACTGCGTTGTCGTCACAATCGAACACTGTACCCGGCACAACAGCCACCTTGTATTCGGCAACCGCACGGGAGCAAAAGCTCATCATGTCTACTTCTTTCGGCAGAGTACACCATATAAACAAGCCGCCCTCCGGCACGGTATATTTAACCTTTTCGGAAAAGTTCTTTTTGATGTGTTCAAGCATTAAAGTACATTTTCTGCGGTATACTTCCTGCAAATTTTTAATATGTGCGTCAAAATCGTGTTCTGTAATGAATTTATGGCATATCATCTGGTTGAGTATTGGTGTGTGTACATCACCGCACTGTTTTGCAACAGTGAATTTGTCCACCAAGGCTTTATTCATTACAATAAATCCCACACGCAGCCCCGGAGACAAAATTTTTGAAAAACTGCCTGTAAAAACAACTCTGCCTTCGGTGTCAATTGTTTTTATTGCAGGAACAGCCTCACCCGCTACCCTGAGCTCTCCGTATGGGTTATCCTCGATTACTACAATGTCGTATTTGCAGGCAAGTTCGTAAACTGCCTTGCGTTTTTCCCAAGACATTGTTTTTCCCGAAGGATTTTGGAAGTTTGGAATAAGGTACATCAGCTTTGCATTTGGTTTTGCTTTAAGCAGATTTTCCAGCTCTTGAATGTTTATTCCGTCCTCTTCCATTTCAACGCCCAAAAGCTCGGTATTATATGCACGAAAGCTGTTAAGCGCACCAACAAAGCTTGGGTTTTCACTTATTACCGCATCGCCCTCGTTGCAAATTACCTTGCACAAAAGGTCTATTGCCTGCTGCGCCCCTGCTGTGAGGATAACCTCGTTTTCAGACATATCAATGCCATAGCGTTCAGCACACATCTGTGCCAAAGCTTGGCGAAGCGGTGCATAGCCTTCCGTTACGGAATACTGCAGTGCTCCGATTGGATTTTCAACAAAAATTTCATCAATTATCTGTTTTATTGCTTTTACAGGGAACGATTCAGGCGCAGGATTTCCTGCCGAAAATGCAATAACAGACGGGTCAGAGGAATGTTTTAATATTTCCCCTATTGCCGACGGCTTTACTCTCATTATTTTATCCGACATTTTGAACTGCATTTAAAATACCCTCTTTCACAAAAGCAATTTTTATATATAAGCAAACAGAGCCTGTTCCTAAAATGAACAGGCTCTGAAAATTTCAAGGTTAAACTATTTTATTTTCTTCTTGAAAATATCCAGCAAATCGTCAACAGGACCTTCGTCATATGTACTGTCGAAATCGCCATCGCGGGAGAAAACGGATTCCTTGCTTTCGCTTTCATCTTTAAACAGGGAGCTGGTTGTTTCAACGGTAAATCCGTTTCTTGCAGAAGCTGCCGATACGGAAGCCGCTGTTTGCTGATGACCCTGCTGACCTGCAAAGTTGGAGCGGAAGTCGTGCAGATTGCTTTGTACGCTTACGATAGGCGGAGCGTTGTCGAATTCAGCCGCAATAACTGTACATACAACTTCGTCGCCAAGGTCATCGTCCAAGCAGATACCAAATTTAAGGTCAACATCAGGATGTGCAGCACTGGAAACCAAGTCACACGCATCTTCGATATCATCAAGAATAGCACTGGAGGACAAGCAGTAGTTAAGCAGAATTCTTTTTGCACCATCAATGGAGGATTCCAGCAATGGGGATGCAATAGCTGCTTTAGCTGCTTCAATAACATTATCCTTGCCGGAAGCACGGCCAACACCCATGTGTGCAATACCTGCACCACTGAGCTTGGAGGATACATCCGCAAAGTCAAGGTTGATTATACCAGGACGGTAAATGAGGTCGGAAATACTCTGAACACCGTGTCTGAGTACATTGTCCGCTTCAATAAATGCATTAAGCAGTGTAATTTTGCCTTCGGAAATGGATTTAAGGCGTTCGTTCTGAATAATGAGGAGCGCATCTACATTTTCGCGCAGATTGCGGATACCTTCCTCTGCCTGTTCCATTTTTCTTTTACCTTCAAATTTAAAAGGCTTGGTAACTACCGCTACGGTAAGAATACCCATATCTTTAGCAATTTTTGCAACAACAGGAGCTGCACCTGTACCGGTACCGCCGCCCATGCCTGCTGCAATAAAAATCATCTGGGAATTTCTGATTGCTGCCTGAATTTTTTCGGTGCTTTCTTCTGCAGCTTTTTTACCTACTTCAGGGTTACCACCTGCACCACGACCCTGTGTGCATTTGTCGCCAATAACCATTTTCTGTGTAGCACGGGAATGGTTAAGAGCCTGTCTGTCGGTGTTTACGGAAATAAATTCCACACCCTGCATATCAGATTCAATCATACGGTTAACAGCGTTTCCGCCGCCTCCGCCAACACCTATTACCTTGATGACAACATTGTTTTGAAGGTCACGGTCCATTTCAAACTCTGCCATAAGACATTCTCCCCTTTTTCACATTTATCTATTTTTCGTTTTTCCGATATTGCTTTTTAATCCCCTGCTATGGCATAAAAACATTAAATTAAACGCCAAAGCAGACCTTTATGCCCGAAAAATATACAACCATTACTAATTTAGCACATTTTCATTAAACTTTCAATTTATATGGCACAATTTTCACAAATAATTATTCAAAACTTTATTCTGTTTCTTCATCATCTTTTGTTTTCACACCCGACTCAAACACTGCCACATCTTCATCTTCAGCATCAGCGTCATTTTGCGGTGAAAAATCTTCAAAGTCTGCATCGTCGGACTCATCGTCACCAGGACGAACAGGCACCATTAGCGGAAGCATATCACTGCCGTATACAAACTCTTCCTCTTCTTCGTTTGAGTCACCGTCAAGGGCGCGTTCATCAAGAATTTGTGTTAAATCACGCGGACGAACCCTTAGCATTTTGTCAAAGCTTGCATCTATTGTACCTTCAAAATCCTGTCCAAAGTCACGCGGTATGTTCTCCTTGAGCATTTCGGAAATAAAATTAAGCTTGTACTCCAGTTTTGCTTCACTGCCAAGCTCAAGCAATATTCTTTCGTCATACAATGCCCTGATATTG
Organism: Oscillospiraceae bacterium; assembly: GCA_017559185.1. Lineage (GTDB taxonomy): Bacteria > Bacillota > Clostridia > Oscillospirales > Ruminococcaceae > RGIG7389. The sequence goes on along the minus strand of JAFYSU010000027.1, from coordinate 27,512 downwards.
TACCTATCGGACAAATCTATATAGTTTATGGGCGAAAGCTGAACACTGCCAAGTGCTGCTTCAAAGCTTTTGAGCATTTCATATTTTTCAAGCTTTTCCTGTACCTGCTGTGTTTCTTCGGAAAATTCAGTTATAAAGCTGCCTGTATTATATTCCCAATCCTCCAACCCTCGTACTCTGAGCAGCTTTTCACTGGGATTTTGAACATCGGTTTCCAAAATTTTCCCCTGTGAGCTTACAAGAACATAACCTGTTTCGGTTTCAATTGCAATAGTCGGCTGTGCCATTGTAACTTGAATAACCAAAGCATCCGGCAGAATACGCTTTGTTTTAACCGTTTCAAAATAAGGATAATTTTCGGAAATTCTTTCGCAGGCTTGCTTTGTATTTATTCTGAAAAGGTTGTCCTGCAAATTTATTCCCGAATACTCAATAACCTCGGTGTTGGAGTAACGGTCATTGCCCTCTACCTGAATGGAGGTTATCAAAAAGAATTCGGTAAGACTGAGTGTTATAAGCGAAGCTACCGCAAATATAAAAAACAAAGTCAGATGTATGGCATATCTTTTTGCCGAGCGTCTGCGCTTACTCAGAGGAGCAGGCGCCTGAGAGTCGCCTGCTCCCTTATTTTTCTTTCGACGCATTTTGCTCCCCCCATTCATTAGTCTTTCCTTTTTTACCTTCATGCTTTTTTTATTGACGCCCCAAGCAAAGCAAGCCGACGGTCAATATCCTCGTAGCCGCGCAGAATGTGTTCGGTTTCACTCACTACGGTTGTTCCGTGTGCTGCCAGTGCACAAACAAGCACTGCGGCACCGCCACGCAGGTCGGTACATTTAACATTAGCACCATGCAGGTGCGAAACTCCGTGAACTGCGGCAGTTCTTCCCTGCACTTCAATTTCAGCACCCATCCTTTTAAATTCGGATGCGTGCTTAAATCGGTTTTCAAAAATATTTTCAATAAATATGCTCGTACCCGAAGCCACACAAGCCGCAGCCATCAGCGGTGCTTGTGCATCGGTTGGAAACCCGGGATAGGGCATTGTTTGTATGCATTTAACCGCCTTTAGTCTTTGCGGTGCTTGCAGGTATATTGTATCTTCATTTGCCTTTACAATGCAACCCATTTGTTCAAATATCGGCATAACCGATTGCAAATGCCTTACATTTACGCTTTTAAGCAGCAATTCACCCGCCGTTACGGCTGAACAGCACATGTAGGTCACCGTAACTATCCTGTCCGGGATAACATCATATTCCGCACCATGAAGCTTTTCGACACCTTTAATGTGTATTGTTCCATTCGGTTCAATTGATATATCTGCCCCGCAAGCATTTAAAAAGCCTGCAAGGTCTTCTATTTCAGGTTCACGGGCACCGTTATGTATAACGGTTTCACCGTCGGCACGGCACGCTGCAAGCATTATATTTTCGGTAGCACCAACACTTGGAAATGCCAGATTTATAACTGCACCTTTTAGCTTTTTTTCACAGCTGCACTCTAAAAATCCATTGTCCTCAACAACCTTAACACCCATTTTTTCAAGCGCTTCAAGGTGAAGGTCAATTGGTCTTGGTCCAAGCTCACAGCCTCCCGGAAACGATATTCTTGCAGTTGAACAGCGGGATATTACCGCACCCAAAAACACTATTGACGAACGCATTTCACGCATTAATTTTTCGGGTATATCACACATTTGGGGTGCTCCGCCATCAACAATAAGGCTTGAACCTTCCCAGTGAGAGCTTCTTCCCAAATGTGCAAGAATATTTCTGGCAGCTTCGACATCGGATAAGTGCGGACAGTTTCCAATCCTTACACTGTCATCACAAAGCAAAACAGCTGCAAGAATTGGAAGAACAGCATTTTTTGCCCCGTGTATATCAACCTCGCCGGACAGTCTGTTGTTTCCCTCCACTATGTATTTTCCCATTATCACGCACCCTTTCCCACAAGCAGTAATACTGCTCATTACAAGGGTATATTATGCGGATTTTTAAAAAGTGGTGATTTTTAAGCTTTTGCCTCAGCCTTTAAGTGCCGCCATAATTTCATCGTAAATTCTGCGGTTTGCATCAATAATTGCCATTGCCTGTGCGTTTTCACCAAGCTGCTTCAATCGTTTAGGGTCATACAAAAGCTTCATTACAGCAGCCGACAACACTTCACCTGTAAGGTCCTTTTCCTCTATAACCACGGCAGCATCCTTAGCCGCCAAAACCATTGCATTGTGATACTGATGATTTTCGGCAACATTTGGAGAAGGTATTAAAATCGAAGCACGCCCTGCCGCCTGAAGCTCGGAAAGTGTTATTGCACCTGCTCGGCCTATAACCAAATCGGCTGCTGCCAAGCAGTCGTCCATATCGTTTATATACTCGCGGATATCAACATTTCCGCTTTCGGTTACAGCTTTGTATTCATCGCCAAGCAGCTGCGGCATTAATGAAACACCAAGCTTACCCGTAGCATGAATGTGGTATATACGATTGGTTTTATAGTGGTCTTTAATTACGGCAGCAATTGCTTCATTAAGACGCTTTGCGCCAAGGCTTCCGCCAAAGGAAAGCAGGCATGTTCTGCTGCCTATGCCAAATTTTTCCCTTGCCTTTTCCCTATCTGCAAAGATAATGCTTTCCCTTACGGGATTTCCCACAACCGAAAAATTTTTACAGTTTAAATGTTTGTTTGCTTCACCTACTGCCAACAGCATTTTATCCACATAGCGTGCAAGCAATTTATTTGTAACACCCGGAAACGCATTTTGTTCGTGTGCGATTGTTTTTATACCCATTTTCGCAGCTTCGCGAAGGATAGGCCCGCTTACATATCCGCCCGTACCAACTACAATGTCAGGAGCAAATTCTTTTAGCAGTTTTCGCGAACGCTGTGCCGCAGTTGCAAGGTAAAAAACGGAGCGAAGATTGTATTTTATATTAAACCAGTTCAATTGGCGCTGTATACCCATTATTACGATTGGTCTGAATTCAAAGCCCGCCTTTGGCACAAGGGTAGCTTCCATTCCCTTTGGGTTTCCCGCAAAGGTTATTACGGCATCCTTATGCCGTTCTTTTATATATCCGGCTACTGCAAGCGCAGGATTTATGTGCCCGCCCGTACCTCCGCATGCAAATAATATCCTCACAAAATTCCTCCCTGCTGCAAATTATACTTTTTCATAACTGCATTGTCGTGATACTCCCAATATTATGCCTATCTGTGCAAGCATAACCACCAATGCCGTACCACCGTAAGAAAAGAACGGCAGGCTTATACCTGTATTGGGTAGTGTATTGGTAACTACAGCAATATTCAAAAATGCCTGAAGTCCTATTTGTGTTACCAGACCGATAACCACAAGCGAACCGAATTTGTCGCGGCATTTCATTGCAATAACATATCCGCGCCAAACCAACATTGCAAACAAAATGACTACCACCGCAGCTCCAATAAACCCGAGTTCTTCGCAAACTATTGCAAAAACGAAGTCGTTTTGCACCTCCGGCAGGTACATGTATTTCTGTCGTGACTCACCTAAGCCAACACCAAGAACGCCCCCCGAACCTATTGCATACAAGGACTGTACCGACTGGTAGCCTTTTCCCTGCATATCCTTAAACGGGTCAAGCCAGTACTGAAGTCTGACATGGGCGTGTGCAAACAGCTGCTCGCCTATCGGGGTAAGGAACAATACTATCAAAATTGCCGAAACTGCTATTCCCGCAAACACAAACAGGTGCTTGAGTCTTGCCCCTCCGGTAAACATCATTGCGCCTGTAATTCCTATAAAAATAACCGTTGCCGAAAGGTGAGGCTGAATGAATATAGGTGCTACCATAATACCCATTATTGCAAGCATTAAGAATATGCCTATTTTAAGTTCATTCATCCGGTTGTAGTATTTTGCAATAATGTGAGCTAAAAACAAAACAAGCGCTACTTTTGCTATTTCGGATGGCTGAAACTGGAACGAACCTATTACTATCCATCTTCGTGCCCCTTGATGAACAGGCATAAACCTTGTAAGACATACCAATAAAAAGCTTGCTATATATGCTATCGCTGCAATATAGCGATAAAACTTGTAGTTTACATACGAAACCGCAAACATTATAAAAATGCCTATAAGTGCAAAAACAGACTGCTTTGCAATATACACAAAGCTGTTTTCTTCATAGTAAAAGGCATTTGCATGGCTTGCCGAAAACAGCATTATCAAACCTATGCTGAGCAAAACCAGCACCAGCACCAAAAACGGAAGATCCAGCGGAGTCGTACACACAAGAGGAAATGTTCCGTTTTTGCCCCAAAGGGTAAACTTTGGTCTTTCGTATCTCTTAATTTTAACCACCCCGCCTTTCCGAAATTTAAAACTAACTTATATCAGCGCTGCAGCACCCACAGCAGCAGCACAGCCGATTGCTGTTACTGCGCTGAACAACATAACAATTTTTATTTCACTGTAGCCTGACATTTCAAAATGGTGATGTATAGGGCTCATTTTGAAAACTCTTTTACCTGTAAGCTTAAAGCTGGTTACCTGAATAATAACCGAAAGTGTTTCAAGCATATACACAATTCCTATAAAAACAAGAAAAACAGGAATGTTAAGTCCAAATGCCAAGGCTACAACCAAGCCTCCCAAAAACAACGAGCCTGTATCACCCATAAAAACCTTTGCAGGATAAAAATTCCATACCAAAAAGCCTGCACATCCGCCTGCCAACGCAACAGCAAGCAGATTATTCTGCCAAGACGAAAACATTACGCTTATTGCCATAAATCCAACAGCTGCAACCAAAGTTACCGAAGATGCCAAGCCGTCTATGCCATCTGTTAAATTTACCGCATTAACAACGCCCACAATTATGAAAACCATAAAGGGGTAATACAGCAATCCAATATCAAGCTGACCAATAAACGGAAGAACTATTACGGTAGATTGTTCCCCCATTATATACAGCCCAAACAGATACACTACCGCTATAAGCAGCTGACAAAGGCTTTTTTGCTTTGCTGTAAAGCCTTCGTTTTGTTTTTTTACTACCTTTAGGTAATCGTCCAAAAAGCCCACCACACCAAACAGCAGTGCCATAACAAGTCCCAAGAACATTTTCATGGTTGCTGCCTTTGCATCGGGCTGAGTCCACGCAGGATTTGCAAACTGTCCCACAGCATACCCCGCACATACAGCTGCAGTAATGCCTATAATAAACATTATACCGCCCATGGTTGGAGTTCCCTGTTTGTTTTTATGCCAGCTTGGACCTATATCCAATATTGTTTGACCATATTTAAGCTTGTGCAGAAAAGGTATGAGCACCTTTCCCAAAGCCGCAGTAAGCAAAAATGCAGCTCCCCCTGCTACAAACAAATAATATTCCTTCATTTTGTCTTAACACTCCTCGTAAAGTCTTGTGATAATATCCTCCAGCTTCATTCCTCGGCTGGCTTTAAACCACAAGATATCCTCTGCTTGAACATTCGCTTTAAGGAAATTAAAGGCTTCGTCTTTATTTTCAAAGTGAAATGCTTCGTTTAGTCCAGCTGCCATTGCTCCGTTTACATACTCACGGCCAAGCTTGCCTACCGCCAACAGAATGTGTATTGGGTTTTGTGCAGCCAAACGACCTATTTCATAGTGCATCTCAACCTCGTTGGCTCCAAGCTCAAGCATATCCGCCAAAACCATTATTCTTCTGCCCTTGCAGCTCATGGCACTAAACGCCGAAACAGCAGCCTTCATTGAATCGGGACTTGCGTTGTAGCAGTCCTCCACAACAGTGTAGTTATTATGCTTCACTATCTTTTGGCGCATACCAGAAGTTTGGTAATCTGCCAATGCCGCAGCTGCCTTATCTGGAGTTATGCCCATACACACACCAACAGTAAACGCTGCAAGCGCATTCAGCACATTGTGTTCACCAATACATGGTATTTTTACGGGATATTTTTCGTTTTCGTAAGCAATTTCAAATTCAGTGCTGTCGCCAACCAAGCGGCAGTTCACTGCACGAACATGAGCATCATTATTTTTCACACCGTAAAAAATAATGTTTACCTTGTCGCTTTTAACATTCTGCAGCAAATCGTTGTCTGCACAAAGCACCAACGGAGCACCCTCGCGCAAGCCGTCTATAATTTCCAGCTTAGCTTTTAAGATATTTTCACGGCTTCCCAAGCGTTCCATGTGCGAAACACCAATGGAAGTCACAACACCCACATCAGGGGCAGCAGGAACAGCCAGTTCGTGTATCTCGCCCGGTGCACACATCCCCATTTCCAAAACAGCCGCTTCAACAGTTTCATCAATGCGCAAAAGTGTTTTTGGCAGACCCACTTCGTTGTTTTGGTTACCCTCGGTTTTAAGGGTGTTGTAATGTGAATTAAGCACTGCCCAAATAAATTCTTTTGTGGTGGTTTTTCCCACACTGCCGGTTACTGCCGCAATTTTAACATTGTGCTTGCTGCGGTAATATCCCGCTATATCCAAAAGAGCCTGACGGGTACTTTCTACTTTTATAACCGTACCGTCAGCACAGTCGATATCTTCATCAACAACAACGCAAAGCGCACCATTGCGCAGGGCATCGGCAGCAAATTTATTCCCGTTGAATTTTTCACCCTTCAATGCCACAAAAACACTGTTTTCGGGAACATTTCTGGAATCGGTGGAAATTTCATTTACCACCCTTTCATCGTCCAGCTGTTTTCCCAAAGCCGCTGCTATTTCTTTTATCGTCATTGGTTTCAAAATAGGTATCCTCCCGTTGCTGTGTCGTTCAGCTATTGCTCTGCCAAAAGCTGAAGTACAATCTTTCTTTCGTCAAAATTAACGGTACCAAAGTCAAGAACCTGATAATCCTCATGACCTTTTCCCAACAACAGTAGTATATCATCCTTTTTGCAATACGCAAGTGCTCTTCGTATTGCTTCACAGCGGTCATCCACCACTTCGTAAGGGGTTTTTGTGCTGTTAAGTCCTTCAATTGAGTCGGCTTCTATCTGCCGTGGGTCTTCGTTTCTTGGGTTATCAAGTGTAAATATAACCCTGTCGGCAAGCTTTGAAACTATCGCGGTCATTTTATTTCGTTTGGTGCGGTCGCGCTCGCCTGCACAACCAAAAACTACCAATATATCCGCTTTTGCAAATCTGCGCACGGTGCTTATTACCTTTTCCAAACCATCGGGCGAATGTGCAAAATCCCTTATTACCGTAAAGTCCCTGTTTGTGGGAATCACCTCGGTTCTTCCGGGAACACCAGGACAATCGGTAAGAGCTGCACATATTTTGTTTACAGGAAATCCAAGCTCGAGTACTGCCGCAGCTGCTGCCATTGCGTTGCTCACGGAATAATCCCCCGGCATTGAAAATGTTATTCTGCCTATTGCTTGTTTTCCTACAAAATCAAATCTGCTTCCTGCTGGCATTCCTATTATTCCGTGTGCGGTGTAATCCGCATCGTCTTTATTAACGGAATAGCTTACAAAAGGCACTTTTATTTCCTGCATTATCCGCTGCCCTGCTTCGTCATCATAATTCACTACCGCAAGGTCTGCCATTTCAAACAAACTGCGCTTTGCAAGGTAATAGTTTTCCATGGTTTTGTGATAATCCAAATGGTCCTGTGTAAGATTTGTAAATATTCCGCAGGCAAAATGGCAGCCGGCAAGACGATGCTGTGCCATTGCGTGCGACGAAACCTCCAGCACGGCATATTCGCAGCCTGCCTTTACCATACGGCTGAACAAGCTGTGCAGCTGGAATGGGTCGGGAGTAGTATGTGTCGCCTGTATTGTTATGTCACCTATCTGGTTTTCCACAGTACCCATGAGTCCAACCTTTTTACCCATGGCCTCAAGAATATGTTTTATTAAAAATGTAATGGTTGTTTTGCCGTTTGTTCCTGTTACGCCTATCAGCTTTAAACGGTCACAGGCTCTGCCGAAAAAGTTGCGGCAAAGCAGTGCATACGCCAAACGCGAGTCAGAAACCAAAATCTGCTCTTTAAGGCCCAAATCACGCTGACAAACAACTGCTGCTGCACCATCTTCCAACGCTTTTGCAGCATGGTCGTGCCCGTCAAAGCGTTCGCCTTTAATACATACAAACAGCGAACCTTTTTCCACCCGTCTTGAGTCACAGGTAATAGTATTTATTTGTGTATCGGCAGACAGCATTGTGTTATATTCAACGCCATCCAACAGTTGCTGCAGCTTCATAACAGTTTCTCCTATTGATTTTTTATATCTGGATATCTTCTAAAAATGGGGTTAGTTTACCCCTGAAACAAAAACACCGTCCCCGTCAGCATCCGTCTTCTTTTCATCATCCGTTTGCTTCCCTTTTCTTTTATTGTTTGCGGTTTCTTGTTCTTCTTTTTCCTCTTCCTTTGGTTCACTTTCCTGCACTTGCTCAGTCTCCTGCTTTGGCTGTTCCTCGGCATTGGCATCTGCCGGAATGTTCAGCACAGGCTGCGAGGATACACTTGGCGCAGGTGTAGTATTGGAAAAGCTGATGGTAACCACTGTACCTTCCTCTACTGTCCTGCCCGGACTCGGGTCTTGTTTAACTACAACATCAGTAGCTTGGTCGGCAAGTACTCCGCTAAGACGAACATTAAGTCCTGCATTAACAAGAGTTTTATTTGCCAGCTGCCCTGCCATGCCAATTACATCGGGAACGGTTACTGTGGTGTTTTCTTCCTGCTCGGTGTAAAGCAAAACCTTACCGCCGCGCGGCATTTTTGCACCGCCTTCGGGAACCTGTCGTATTACGGTGCTTCCTGTACCTATAATTTCGGGGTTGAGCCCCTGCAAGGTTATTTTACTTGTTGCACCGTGTGTTACCTCGCCTATTACAAACGGAACTGTAATTTCCATCTGCGAAAGCTCAGCTTGGCTGTACTGCGGTTCAAAGCCCATATACGGCAGTATTTCCTTTAGAACGCTTTGAACTATAGGAGCTGCAATAACCGAACCGTAGCCAACGCTTGTTGGCTCGTCAAGCATTACATATACCGCTATTTCAGGTGCATCTATCGGCGCTACACCTACAAACGAAAGTCCGTATTCTACTATTCTTACACCGTTTTCATCGTAAAGGTCAAGCTTTTCACTGGTCCCTGTTTTACCGCCTATTCTGTAACCCGGAATATAAGCCGATTTACCGGAACCTGTATCTCCCGATACAACACCCTCCATCATATCTCGGATTTTGGCAGAAGTATCTTCGGAAATTACCTGTCGTTTAACAGTAGTCTGAACGGTTTCAACCACATTATTATCCGCATCTAAAATTTGCTTAACAACATGAGGCTGCACCAGATTTCCTCCGTTAACAGCAGCCGATACCGCTGTTACCATTTGTATTGGTGTTACCTTAAAGGTCTGACCGAACGAGGAACTGGAAAGCTCAACTATACCCATGTTTGATTCTTCATGATGTACCCCGTTTGCTTCACCCGGAAGGTCTATTCCCGTTGGTTCATTCATACCGAATGCATCGAAAAAGTTGCAGAAGGTATGTATACCCATCGACTGACCTATCATAATGAAGGCAGGGTTGCAGGAATGCATGAGCGCGTGTTTAAAGTCCTGCGCACCATGACCGCCTGTTTTCCAACAGCTAATATTCCAGCCTGCAACATGTATTGCCCCGCTGCAAACAAAGTTTGAATTAACGGTTGATGTTCCGCTTTCCAACCCCGCCGATGCAGTAACTATTTTAAATACCGAGCCCGGCTCCATTGGGTCTGTTATGCATTTGTTGCTCCATTGCTCAAACTGTGCCTGCTGAAGTGCTTCACGATAATCATCAAACGCCTGTTTTGCCGCTTCCTCGCCGGAGCTTTCCTCCAATGCTTCGGCTGCTTTTTTCATTTCATCAAGCTTTGCCTTTTTTACAGGGTCTTGAATAACATTTGGGTTATTTGGGTCAAAGTCACCTTTAGTTGCCATAGCCAGTATTTCACCGGTGTTAACATCCATAACTATTCCAACGGCGCGTTTTTTTATTCCGTGTTCTATTACAGCAGTTTCAAGGTTTCTTTCCAATGAATGCTGAATAACCTCGTCTATGGTCAGCACAAGCGAATTGCCGTCACTGGCATCATACATTTTTTGATAACGAAAATCCATGTCGGTCTGCCAGCCTGTTTTTGCCGATGTAACACGCCCCGGAGTTCCGCTAAGCACCTTGTTGTAGTAGGACTCAATGCCGTAAGCACCGTTATTTTCGTAGTCGGTAAAGCCTATTACGGTAGATGCAAGCGACCCGTAAGGGTAATAACGCTTGCTGTCTTCTATTAAATCTATACAGGTAAACTTATTGGAATTTACAAATTCAAGAACCTTGTCGGCAGTTTCCTTTTCCACCTTGGTTTTTATTACTTCATATTGACTTTTTTCCCTTTTGGACTGGTTTATTATCTTTTCCCTATCCACTTCAAGCAGTTCGGAAAGGGTGTCCGCCAAAAGCTCGCGTTCTTCGTCACCGGATATATTTCGGGGGTTCATAACAATCGTCCAAACGGTGGCACTTCTTGCAAGTGCTTTCATGTTACGGTCGTAAATTGTTCCGCGCTGTGCATTTATAACATTTGTGCTTACCTGTTGGCGCAGTGCGCTTTTCTGGTAATGCTCACCTTCAATTATTTGTATTTGAAACAGTCGGGCAATTAAAACCAACGGAACAAAAAAAGCCAAAACAAGAGAAACAAACCTAAGCCTTCCGCGAAAATTGTTGGTGGAAGGCTTGGTTGGTCTGTTTTTTCTTGTGTTATCCTGTTTACTCATAAACGCCTGCTCTCTTTCTTAAGATATGACAAAATAGAATGTCATATTTTGACGAAATACTGTGTATTGAAAAAAGTGATAGCTAGATGTTAACCCGGCTATCACTTCCAATTTTATTTTATCGGAGTTCTATATATTCCAGGAAGTTACCGACCTTTTCTGCTGTGTCTTGCATAAAGCTCGTTTCTTTATCCTGTTTTACGCGAATGCTGTCTCCCGAATTAAGTGCAACATACTCCAATTGATAATCTTCTGCTGCCGACATACCGTATGTACGCATCGCCTGCTCTTCGATCGCTCTTAGGGACAAGCTGCTCTCAAGCTGATTTTTGAGCATTCTGTTTTCGTTTTCCAAAACTTCCAACTGTGCTCTTGCCGCGCTTACCTGTGCGGAGGTTTCGCTGATTTTTACCTGCATAAAAATCATCATTACGATTGCGGCGATTGCCACAGCGGCAAGAGCTATTGCATATGCAGGTATTCTTTCCGCAGCTGCGGCTCTGTTTTCGGTAACTTTGAGCTTTGGCTGCAGCACTTCTTCCTGAACCTCAAACAATGACAGGTCGTATGCTTCACTTAATGCCGCCATGGTAATCCCTCCTTTTGTTTTTTCACGCAAGATTTAATAAAGTATAAAGATTTAATAAAACATCGAATTGATGATAATTTTCAAAATTTAAGAATATTTCCCGCAGCTCCCCCGGCAAGGAAAGCTGCGGTTTACAGAAGATATATAAAAGTCAAACAACTATAATATCATTTATAACTTTTCAAGTACGCGCAATTTAGCACAGTGGCTTCTGTTATTCGCTTGTATTTCCTGTTCTCCCGCCTCGATAGGCTTTTTGTTTACCAGTTTTGCTTTTGGCTTGTTGTCACACACACACACCGGAAAATCAGGTGGGCAGGTACAGCCTTTGCAGTATGCCGCGAATTTTTGTTTTACCATTCTGTCCTCAAGCGAATGGAAGGTAATTATTGCAAATCTTCCGCCCGGTGCCAAACGGTCAAACGCATCATCCAAGCATCTGCCAAGTCGTTCAAGCTCACCGTTTACTTCAATACGGAGTGCCTGAAAGCTTCTTTTAGCGGGGTGACCACCCTCCCTGCGCTTTGCTGCAGGAATGGATTTTTTTATTATTTCAACCAATTGAAATGTTGTTTCAATCGGAGCTTTTTCCCTGTCCTTCAAAATGTTTGCCGCAATTTTGGAGGCAAACTTTTCTTCGCCGTATTCACGAAGTATTCTTGCCAAATCGCCGTGAGAATAGGTGTTTACAACATCGTAAGCACTCAAGCCCGTTTGGCTCATTCTCATGTCGAGTGGTGCATCGTAGTTATACGAAAAACCCCTTTCGGCAGTGTCAAGCTGGTGGGAGGAAACCCCAAGGTCCAGCAATATTCCGTCAACTTTATCAATACCCAAGCCATCCAAAACAGCGGGTATGTGCGAAAAATCGTTATGCACAACCTGTGCCTGCGGATATTCCGCCAATCTTTCGGTTGCGGTGGCAACTGCATCGGGGTCTTTATCAATAGCAATTAATTTTCCGTTTTCACCCAAGCGTTCTGCAATACCTCTTGAATGTCCCGCACCGCCTGCGGTACCGTCAACATAAATACCGTCGGGGCGTATTGCCAAGCCTTGCATACATTCTTCAAATAAAACGGAAATGTGATGAAATCCCATAATTTCTCCTTTTACGATTTTAAATGTTCAAATGCTTGGTAGCCTGTGCAATAAATTCCGGAGTAATTTCTTCACAGCATTTTTCCCACTGGTCTTTATCCCAAATTTCCGCACGGTCGGAAGCACCTATTACCATTACATCTTTGCTTAAATTAGCGTAAGCTCTGAGCGATGCAGGTATAACTATTCTGCCCTGCTTGTCCGGTTCAGCTTCGCAAGCACCTGCAAAAACTACACGCTTTATTTTTTTTGACTGTTCCATTGGAAGCTCGTCCAATTTCTTTCTAAACTCTTCAAAGCCTTCCATAGAATAGACAAAAAGGCAGGGGTCACTAAGACCCTTGCAAATCATGAAGGTTGTACCCAATCCCTCGCGCAGTTTTGATGGGAAGTTTACTCTGCCTTTTGCGTCTATACTGTGTTGATATTCACCAAAAAGCACTTCCTCACCACACCTTCACCACTTTTAGGATTTTTTAGGTAAAATCAACCACATTTCACCACTAATTAGATTATACAGTTTGCTCCTTAAAAAAGCAAGATTAAAATATCGCAAAGAAACCGAATTTAAAGTTTACTGTTTGTATAAAGCGACCAACTAACTGTAAATTCATTGTCTTTCGACATTAAACTTCCTTAAAAAAAGCACCTTGTTTTCCTTTTTTTGCAGAAAACAAGGTGCTTTTTTAACCCAACAGTGGTGCAAAGTGGTGTGTTTTTTTTAATACCATTTTAATGTAGCAAGCGTTATAATTATGTTATATAAACATCACACACATGAAAGCTTATTTAACTAATTACGGAGAAACCTTGCGATATGAGTGTAAATACATTCGGATATGTTCGAGTTTCCGACAGCGATCAGAATGAAGCGCGTCAAGTTTCTGCATTGCAAAAAATCGGAATACCGAAAAAAAACATTTACATAGACAAGCAATCCGGAAAGGATTTTAACCGCCCACGCTACAAAGCCATGCTTAAAAGGCTTAAAAAGAATGATGTATTGTATGTTACAAGCATCGACCGTCTGGGGCGAAATTATCAGGAAATACAATCCCAGTGGATATCACTCACCCACAAGGTTGGCATAGACATAGTTGTGCTTGACATGCCTTTGCTGGATACCCGCCGCGGCAAGGATTTGATTGGGACATTCATTGCCGACCTTGTACTTCAAGTTTTATCGTTTGTGGCACAAACAGAACGCGAAAACATTCGACGCAGACAAGCCGAAGGTATAGCCGTAGCAAAAAGCCGCGGTGTGCGGCTTGGCCGACCGCCCAACGAGCTGCCTGTAAATTTTCACGAGGCTTACATGCTGTGGAAGTCAGGGAATGCATCGGCTGCCAAAGCTGCAAAGATATGTGGTATGAATCCCTCCACCTTCAGGTATCAAGCCCAACGCTACAAACCGCCAAGCGACCGCCTTAAAATGCCATTTCTGTAAATAAAAATACTCCGCACTTCAAAAAAGTGCGGAGTATTTTTATTTTTATACTGTTGCTTCCTGAACAGATTTTTTGTCTTCAAACAACTGGAAGCGTCTAACCATAACATTAAGGTCAGCTGCCTGCATGGAAAGCTCTTCACTTGCAGCAGAACTTTCTTCTGCGGTGGAGGATGTAGTCTGAACAACACCCGAAATTTCTGAAACAAGCTGTGTAATGCTGTCTACTTCATGAGCCTGATTTTCCGAAGCACTTGCAATACGGTTTACGCGTTCTACAATTTCGTGGGTTGTGCTTCTTACAACCTCAAGTGATTTAGCTGTATCCTGAGCAATTACCATACCGTTTTCAACCGCTTGTACGGAGCTAACAATAAGTTCAGCTGTATTCTTACTTGCTTCAGCCGATTTGCTTGCAAGGTTTCTAACCTCGTCCGCAACAACCGCAAAGCCTTTGCCCGCTTCACCCGCACGAGCAGCTTCAACAGCAGCATTAAGTGCAAGAATGTTGGTCTGGAACGCAATATCTTCAATGGTTTTGATGATTTTTTCAATTTCCTGCGAGGAGTTTTGAATATCATTCATTGCATTGTTCATATCACGCATTTTTGCCATACTTTCTTCAACCTCACCCTGTACCTGTGTGGTGAGTGCATCTGCTTCGTTTGCGTTTTGAGCATTACTGCGCACATCTTCCGCAATTTCATTAACCACTCTGGAAAGAGTTTCCAAGGAAGCTGCCTGTTCTGCAGCACCCTGTGCCAAAGCCTGAGCAGCAGTCGAAACCTGCTGAGAACCAATATCAACCTGTTCGCTGGAACGGTGAATGTTGGTAATGGTTGTGTTGAAGCGTTTGAGAATTTCAACAAGAGATATTTTAATTTCAGAAAAATCGCCAAGATAGTCTGTAATTTCGCTTCTTGGAATTGTAAGGTCACCTGTCGAAAGTTGTTTGAGTACAGCCGAAATTTCATCTACATACGCACCCAAGGTCTTCATTGTAAAGATAAGGCTTTGCGCCAAGTCACCAACCTCGTCTTTGGATTCGTATGTAATATCTGTCCATGCACCAAGATTGCCCTTGGTCATTTCTTCAGCTGCCGCTCTCATCTGGGCGATAGGTCTTGTTATAGCTCGTGTTACCACAATACAAAGTATAAAAGTAATCACGAGTGCTATACCAGCAACTGCAATATTAAGAATTATTGTACCGCCAATTGTCTTCATTGAGAAATCGTATACATCTGCAGCGTGAAGTTCAGTATACTCATTCATTTTTGCAATTATAGCCTGCCCTTTGTACAAAACAGGCTGATATTCGTTGAAGTACAATGCAATAGCTTCGTCGTTGCGCATTTGCCAGCTAAGCTGCAGCACCTCGTTTTTCAACCCTTCGGTGCTTGCCATAAGCTCGTCCAGTTCGGCAGCATACGCTTTTATTTCCTCGGAGTTAGCGGTTTCTTGCATGACTTTAAGATCATTGCGAATTTCCTTGTACATTGCCTCCGCAGTCTGGACAGCCCGAGTTGTCGACTCTTCGTCCGGAGCCATAACAGAATCACCTATGGTAGATGAAAAATACATCATCTTGGTGCTCAAGGTTTGGCTTGCGTTGGACATCAAGAATGCATCGTCGTGGAAGGTAGTAAAATTAGCCCTCATAGTTCTGAACGAATTATTTGACAGTGCCACACTCACAATAAACATAAAAATAATAACCGCAAATGAATAAAAGAGTTTTTTACCTACTTTTAAGTTTTTAAACATTGACTCTATCACCTCTCGACATTATTGCTATTTTAATAATCTATTAACACTGTTAATAAATTATACAATATTAGCATATATTTGTAAACCTTTTTCCAATTTTTCCTACAACATTGTTTAAAATATCCAACATTTTGTAAGTTTTTCTTTTTTCCACTCCGCAATTTTTACACTTTTAACTCCTAAAGTACTCTTGTTGAAGCAAAAATATATTAAATTTCTTAAAACAATAAGGTAAAATAAGTTTTTTTTCAAAAAAAATGCTATAATAACCGCATAATAGCTAAATTTTTTGTTCCTGCAAATTATGTGGCATTTCAAAAACAAAATTTACAATTAAGGTGATCCATCTTGAAAATTAACAAAAAAAGCTTCTTTACAATATTCAGCTCGGGCGCTGTGCTCATCCTGCTTCATTGGGGAATACACAATCCCGAAAAAGTCTACAGCCTTGTCAGCTTGACATTCGGTCTGCTTATGCCTGTATTTTTGGGGCTTTGTATTGCGTTCGTGCTTAATGTTCCCATGTCTGCAATCGAACGCACATTGTTTGGTAAACCGCAAAAAGGAAAAGCCGAACTGCTAAGACAAAATTTAAAGCGTCCCGTAAGCTTCATACTGGCGCTGCTTTTTGTGGTAGCGGTTATTTCGCTTGTAATATTTCTGGTAGTTCCCGAACTAATTAAAACCGTACGAATTATAGGCGAAACAATCCCCGAATTCGGCAAACGCATGCAGGATTGGCTTGCTCCGTTAATCGAAGCCACTCCGGGGCTGCAAAGCTCGCAAATTCTTTCGGAGCTTAACTGGAAAACACTGTTTTCAAAAGGTTGGGATGTTCTGCACAACAGCATGACATCGTTGGTTGGTTCTACCTTTGTAATTGCCAGCTCCGTTTTCAGCGGTCTTGTAAACTTTGGTCTTGGTTTTGTTTTCTCCGCATACATTCTTTTGCAAAAGGAAGAATGCGAAAAACAAAGCAAACGCGTTCTTTACGCTTTTCTTTCCACCGAAAAAGCCGACCGCTTTTTGTACATCTGTAATTTGAGCAACCGCATATTCACAAACTTCCTTACAGGTCAGTGCTTGGAAGCCGTTATACTTGGCGGAATGTTCTTTGTTTGCATGAATTTGCTTGGCTTCCCGTATTCGCTGCTTATTTCCGTACTAATCGCATTTACGGCACTCATCCCTGTGTTCGGCGCATTTATCGGAATGGCTGTTGGAGTATTTTTGATAATGGTAAACAATCCAATGCAAGCAGTTTGGTTTGTTGTTTTGTTCCTTATACTTCAGCAAATCGAAGGCAATTTCATCTATCCTAAGGTAGTTGGAAGCTCGGTGGGACTTCCCGCACTTTGGGTGCTTTTGGCGGTTACGCTTGGCGGAAGCATGATGGGCGTTTTTGGAATGCTGGTAATGGTTCCCGCATTTTCCGTGCTGTACGCATTGTTCTGGGAAAATGTAAACAAACGAATAGATACCAAGCGTGCATTACACGACACACAATCCGAACAACTAAACGAACAATAACAAAAACTGCCTGCTTCATTTACGAAGCAGGCAGTTTTTTGTTTTATTTAGTGTCTTCTATTTCTTCAAAATTAAAAGGCATTATTATGCTGCGAGTTTTCTGAAGTATTCCCGACTCACGATAATATTGGTATTTGTCCTCGTACATTCTGCGTTCAGCGGTTGTTATAAGCTTATTCAGGTCATCAACGGTTTTTGTCCATGCAAGACCTGTTGAAACATGGTAGCCGTACAGTTCAACAAGCTGACAAAAAGACCCAAGCTTTCCTTGTATTTCTGCTTCGCTTGCACCCGAAACAAAAGCGACAAATTCGTCCCCGCCTATACGATATGTATTGGTAGAACCAAAGTTAAGTATAAGCGATTTTGCAACCAACTGGAGCATTTCATCCCCTGCTGCATGACCTTGGTCGTTATTAAGCTCGTGCAATCCGTTTGCATCGATGTAAATGCAGCCCAACGAAGTCGGTACAGCTGCATAACCCACAAGTGCAGTTTGGTAACTGTTACGGTTTTTAAGACCTGTAAGTGCATCTATAGTACCCATTTCATGAACCATTTGATAGGAATCAATATTGCTGAGAGCCATCAAAAAGTTAAGTGCCGTACATTCAAGCAATCCGGCATCGTGCCATGTGCGTTCCATATTCAAAACACCCAAAACACCAACCAGCTGTTTTTCGGCATCACGAACAGGAACCATCATTATATTGTTTACATCGTTTTCTTTTAATTTTTTTCTGTCGACATAACTGAGTTTTTCAATATCTTTTTGATACATCAGCACATTTTTACCTTCAAGCAGCGAATTTCTAAACACGGGCAGTGCTGCTTCTTCAAGATAAAACGAATCCTTTTCCCTAACTCCAAGTGAAGGCCAGAAATAAGCTTTCTTTATAAACTTGCCTTCCATGGAAAAAAGGAACGCATAATTTGCCTCCAGCGTTTGCGCAACTTTTTTCAAGGCATCGCTTATACGCTCGGGGTGCTTGTAAGCATCAAACAGTATTTCCTGCACTTTGTACATATACAAGGTGCGTGACAGCTGCACTTCATTTTCGCGCGATTCTTTTGTGACTCTGTAAAGCACAAACAGAAAATATACCACAAGTGAAATGCTTTCCATAACCGCAAGCAGTATGAGCGTTTTGCGTATTGACCTTGCCTCGCTCAAAACAACGCTTTCGGCTTCCACTACCTGCAGCATCCAATCGTTCACACCAACAGGCACATAATACGAATAATACCATTCATCCGAATTCATTGGTAAAAATGCAATTTTGCCGCTTCTTCCCGAAAACATATCCGACTTCATGCCTTCAAAGGTTTTTTCAGTTTTTGTTTTACGGTAGGTGTAGAACTCATCGTAATACATATTACGAAGCTCATCGTTCTGGTTGTTCATTACAAAATTGCCGTTAGTACCGTTGATAATAAATATTCTGAGCTCGTTTGAATTTGGTATGGAGTATTTTTCCATGAGCGTGTTCACATCTACAAAATGATAAAGTATTGCACAAGTACGGCCGTGCTTATTTACAGGCACTGCGTAATACAAAAATTTCAAATTGTTTCTGTTGCTTATTGTGTTTACATCCGATAAATACGGTAGCTTTTTCAACTCTTTGTCAAAATTCAATGTCATCCCAAAGGCTTGGTATTTGGGATTTCCAAACAGCATTTCTCCATCGGGAAACAACACAGCCATATTATTGATTTCACTGTTTTCAATATTATCGGCAAAGTGCAGCTGTGCTGTTTCATAACTAAAATCGCTGTGCATGGACATTAAATTTGCAACCGTTTTTACATGCTCAAAGTCATTTTTTGTTATCTTGTAAACTTCTTTTGAAATCTGATTTGCCGATTTTTCAAGTGCATTGTAGCTGGTATCCTGCATTACTTGGTCAACCTTAAAAAGTGTACCAATAAATGCTATATTCAAAACCAGTATTAACGACAAGGTAAGCAAAACTGTTTTGTTTGCAAATTTTGTACTTTTCACATTGTCGCCTCCCTGTCGTAAATTATCACATAGTCGTATTAAGTTTATCGTATTTATCTTGGTTTTTCAAACAAAAACTGTTTCAAAACTGCATTTTAGTTACTTTTTATGTTTTTAGCACCCTAACGCTCTGAATTAAGGGTTATTGTTTGGTTAACTATTACAAAACCATCCCTTGTCTGCCTTGATGTGAATTCAACCTTTGCGGTATAACCGTTTAATTCCAGTTTTTGTGCGGCAGGTATTATTGCTTTTTCAAAAAGCTTTTGTGAATCCAGTGCTTTCGAAATTTTTTTGCACAATGCCTCGTTTTTAAGTAATACAGTGTGCGTGTGTGTTCCCACACCGTCCGCCAGCACAAGGTCATGACAGTAATTGTAGTAATCGTCCATATTTTCAATAACCTGTTCATTGCTGTAACCCAATTCATTTAGGGTATACAGTTCGGTGTGCAGTTTGTTTTCATCCCAGCCATACAAATTAAAATAGCTTAATTCATTACTTTGACACTTGGGAAGTTCCTGCGACAACCCTCTCCTCTCATGGTCATAACCTATTCTTTTATCACTTATATTAAAATAATCATAATACATTTCATTGTCCGCATTTCCTGCCGTATCATTCCATGAAATATCAACATTATGATATTCTTCGTCAAGTTTTATTATATTCCATGCGTGTTCCTCGTTTGCATAGCCTGCACAATAATAACATGGTATGCCCAGCTGCTGCATAATAAGCTGAAATGCGCGTGTATACCCTGCACAAACCGAATTCCCAAACACAAGTGCACTGTACGCACTTTGATGAAGCAATGCATTTTTGTCGTACTTAATGCTCTTCACAAGAATGTCATGCACAAAAAGCTCTCGTTCCAAGTCGGTGTCAAGCTCCTTTGCTTGTTGGACTATTGCTTGGACCTTATCATCAAAGCGCTTCCTTGCCGCAGTTATATAATTTGCAGTTTCATTAAAATGAAGCGTAACCTCACTAACCATTTTTTGGTCATCATAGGTATACGAATATT
Source organism: Oscillospiraceae bacterium (assembly GCA_017559185.1). Classification (GTDB taxonomy): domain Bacteria; phylum Bacillota; class Clostridia; order Oscillospirales; family Ruminococcaceae; genus RGIG7389. Next base: position 7,243 of record JAFYSU010000027.1, on the reverse strand, counting down.
CCGACTCCAACCAGAAAAGCTCGGGACGGTCAAACAAAACCGCACTTACCGCACGCTCCATCTGCTGTATTGTTATTTTTTGCGTTAGAGGAATATCCGTTTTAAGCTCGGATGCAGCTTTTAACACAATATCATACACCTGTTGTTCGGTTGGAGTGAGCATTTCATAATATGGGTAAAAAACTTCGCTTTGCTCTTGCGGCTGCACCTGCACTGGTTCAGGTGCATTATCTTTTGGTTCGTCTTTTTGAACGGTACCGTAAAATTGTGCGGGTTCATCAATTACAATTTTCTCATTATATTTTTGTACCGCAATTTCGTTTTCCTGTTTTAAAGGCAGGTAAGAACGCACCGCAGCTTCGATATCGGCAATTTTAAACGATGTCATACGGTTTATTGCAATAAAAATCACAAGTAAAAAAACTATGGTTTTTATAAATGAAAATAATCTTTTCAAAGCTTGTTTTCCTCCTGCTTCACGATACTTTTTACACAGCAGTTTAACTTTAACATTTCGCATGATTTTAAAACAAAATTTTGTGGTTTTATCTTACTACAAGTTGACAATAATTTGAATATCCATTCGTGCTTTATATTTACACCGTTTTACACGGATTGTCAGAAATTTTCATGTGTGTTATAATAATTAAATAAATCATGCGTTTGGAGGAATTATGAGAAAATCTCACGAATCGTCTGAAGACTATCTTGAAACAATACTCACATTAAAAAAAGAGCTTGGACATGTTCGTTCAATAGACATTGCTCAAAAAATGAATTTTTCCAAACCAAGTATAAGCCGTGCAATGGGACTTCTTCGTGAAAAGGGCTGCATAATTGTAGATAAGGACGGCTACATCGAACTCACCGCAGAAGGTCTGGAAATTGCAAACAGGGTGTACAACCGTCACCTGGTTCTTACAAATTTTTTGTGCTACCTTGGCGTTGACGAAGAAACAGCCGACGAAGATGCTTGCCGCATGGAGCATTATTTGAGTGACCAATCCTTTGAAAAGATAAATGAACTTGCCAAAAAACTTATGGACTCCAAGTAAAAAATATGAGCAGGCTTTTATGCCTGCTCATATTTTTGTTTGCGGTGCAGCACCGCCGTTAGTTTTTAATCTTTTATAACTTACAGTAAACAAATTTAAAAAAACTTTTTTAAAAATTTTTCATACTCTATTTTCAAAAAACTCAAAAAATGCCGAATTTAAAGGCTTTTTGGAGTTTTTTAAAAAAATAAAAAAACTGTTGACATTTCAGAAAAGCGGTGATATAATAAATATCGTTCCACTGAGGGAACACACAAAAACAAAACATGCGGATGTGGCGGAATAGGCAGACGCGCTAGATTCAGGTTCTAGTGGTAGCAATACTGTATGGGTTCAAGTCCCTTCATCCGCACCAAAATTGAACAGCGCTTGATGTGCTGTTGCTCGTAAGGTCACAGGAAAGTCTATGTAAATAGGCTTTTTTGTGGCATAACGAAGTTTTTGGGACTTTGTATATTAACCTGTACGGAGTGCGCTAACACCCCGCACAGGAAAAATATAACTTGTCAATCGACTCATTCATTAACGGTTAGCAGCTTACTAACCCATAGGTCATAGTTCTTATTTAATAAGTCCTATGCCTCCCCGTGGTTCTCACCAGGCTGCCCTCATTGCCTACGACGGTTGTCAACCGCTCAGACCTTAGACTGGACAGAAGTGTCATTAGGATAAGTTGCCGGTCGTTGCTTTCTTGGGTGCTACCCAATATCGCAAGCCGATAGTTATCGCTCACTTCTACAAGTAAAAGGTCATGGCGGTATCGCTTGTCAGAGCTTTCGGCAACAGATTCAGTACCAATGAATGTTTAAATTCGGTTGTCAAGGAACAGTTCAAACCTTCCGGTTCAAAAGATACCATTGACTAATGGCATCATCTATATTAAGCAGTTGCGCCTGCTTAATATCAAAAAGTAATTGTCTGAGCATTTTTCAAAAGTGAGATTGATAATGCTCAGCTTTGCTATGTTTAAGTATAGCAAATAAGTTTTAAAAATATATATCACGAAAAGTTTCGTGATATAAAACAAAAACCAGCCTCCCAAACAGTGCCTTTGTCTGTTGGTGGCTGGTGTTGAAAATCACTTCAAAATGTGCTATAATGCCATTGAAGATTAACTTTCACAAGTCACTAACAGATGTAACGAATCTGTTTTGGCGTATGCGTGAAGTTCGGTTGCCGCCGTTCCTCACGCTGTGGAAGTTTTTTTATTTTCTATAATTATACCATAAAACCCTGAAAAAGTCTATAATAACAGCAATTATTCCCTTTCATCCTTATATTTATTGCACACTTGAAATACCAATTTTCAAATTGGTATTTTTTTATTAAAGTTTTTATAACATTTACATTTTAAAATGTTATTAGTAAGGTTGGCATTTTATATGACGAAGCTTAAATTTAAATAATAGTGTGCAAACGGAGGAATTCTATGAGAAAATTTCAAGAGTTGATAGAGTATGTAACACAAAACCGAAAAAAAGGAAATCTTGAACCACGACACGGAAATTTGAAATTCCAAATTTATGAAAAGCAGGAATGTGAGTTTAACATCTCATTCGGTGATAATGCCCCCTGCATTAAATTTGAGGAGCGTTCACGGGAATGTTTCCCCAACAAACTAACCGTTGCCGTATCAGAAGAAAAAGATGGTGTCATTCTTTACGGAAAAGGAAAGGTATTTACCCCCAATGATAACATCACAGATTTAATAACAACATTTCCAGATGGATTTTGTATTGATGAAGTTGTCGCTGGATTGCTGATACTTGATAAATACATAGTTACAAGCAAGGATTACTATTTTTAGTTTTACAGCCAACCGAATTTTTCGATTGGCTGTTTTTTTGTTCTTACAACGCCCAATTTTCAAGCTCCAGTTCCGGAACTCTTTCAAATTCTCTGGTATTGTTGGTAACTAAAATTAAACCCTCTGTCTTTGCGTGTGCTGCAATAAGCATATCCATTGTCCCTATTGGTGTACCTTTCTTCTGTAGGTAAGCACAAATTTTACCATATTCTACTGCAGCTACATCATCAAATGGAATCACCGATAAAATTGATAGAAACTGAATAAGTGCAATGGAATTTTTTTCGGGATATGCACTTTTTTGTATGCCATGCTCCAGTTCCGCTAATGTTATTGATGAAATACAAATTCCCTTGTGAAGATTTTTCTTTAGATTGTTCAAAACAGCCTCAGGCTTATTTTTTATTGCGTATATGCAGATATTTGTATCAAGCATATAAATCATAATGTATCCCTCGTTGTTGTTATTTCTGCTTCTCTTCCGTTTTGGAAAACATCATCTGTAAAACTATTTAGTCCATCAAGAAATGTTTGCCATACAGCTGTTTTAGGAATTAAAATAACCGCTTCACCTAATCTTTGAACTACCACTTCTTCATCAGAAAATCTAAATTTTTTAGGTAAACGAACAGCTTGACTTCTTCCATTTTCAAATATTTTGGCTGTATCCATAATAAACACCTCCTATAAATAATATATATCTTGATATATATTATTGTCAATGCTCTGTTTATTATTCATGCTATGGATACGACCAACCGATTACCGGTTGACCGTATCCATTTTTATTAAGCAAGCGGTACAGCTATAAGTTTTCCGTTCGTCATTCCTACCATTTCAGGATTTTTAAATCTTTCGATGTATGTCTGTATTTGTTCCTCGCTCAAGGATGTAAAATTTTCTTCACCCTCACCTACTATCATGAATGTACCGGCAATGACTTCACATATCCCTCCGTCCTCATTTCGCAACACTCGGTTAAGTGGCAATCTTCTCAATTTACCTTCTTCGTTGCACACAATGGCTGCTTCGTCATCGAATGGATATATAGCTTGAATATATCCATCAACTACTCGCTGCATATCCTCCACTTCGGTACCGATTTCAGCTGCATATGGTTTTTTGAACGGCTCTACTATTACAACAGACATTTTATTATTCATAATCTATTCCTCATTTGACAAGTTATATTTTTCCTGATAATCTAAAAGTAAAGAAACCGCCTTTTTAGTCGTGTTTAAAGTTGTGGTTTTCTTATCTGATTTGCAAGTACCATGTTCCCGCATGGTATCTGCACGAGTAGCGATGCTGTGGATTTGCTTTTACAAACTTGAGTATTTCTGACAATCGCTTACTTTGCATATGCTCACCGCCTTTCATTTTTGGAGGGCGGTTTCTTTACTTTTTAGTACATCTTTATTATACTATATTGCTATCAATATATCTATTGACCATATGTAGAAATATTGCTATCAATATTATGCACTTTGTATATTGCTATCAGTATATAAACGGTTTATTATTATATTGGGGGTGTTGTAATGGCTTATACTGAAGCTGGTAAACGAGCTGTGGCTAAATATTCCGCCAAGGCATATGACTCTATTCTTCTACGAGTAAAAAAAGGTGAGCGTGAAAAAATCCAAGCTCACGCTGAAAGCAAAGGACTTTCTTTAAACAAATACATTCAACAGCTGATTGAGCAGGATATGGGAAAGATGGATTAGTTTTCTTTTTTCTTTAAGTATTTGAATACCTATTAAAATTTCCGCATATAATAAATTGCTTGCTTGTAATTACGGGAATACGTGATATAATATGAGTAGGCAAATGAAATGAGTAGACCGTAAGGTCAACCAAAAGCAAAAACCCCACGAGTTGCGACCTCGTGGGGTTTTCTGTTCCGTTTTGGCAAGGTGGACTAAACCTTAGGTTGGTTGCCGCTTATGTATCCCTATCCAACCATTTGCAAATGTAGTAGGCAACTACACTCGCCGCAACAGAGATAATGAATGAAATGAGTATTTCCGTAGGTCAACCCTCCCCTCTGTGCCAATATAGGGAGTGGCAACGGAAGAATTATACAATATTCTTCCTTGTTTTTCAACGAACAGAATTGGCTTAAAAAACTGTAGCACAAAACAAGCCGGCAGGGATAGTTCCCTGCCGGCTGTTTGCAATAATACCAACCTTCAAATATTTTTGATAATATCTTCAATATCATCTTCTTAGCAAAGCACATAAATAATATTTACTTTTACACTTTGTCAATACTAATAAATATAAATTATTATTTTTTTCCTGTACACTTTTGTAATATTAAATTATAAATCGAACCAATTCTAAAATTAATATCATTCATCAATTTCAAACTACCGTCAATATCATTTACAAAAGGTTTACCCGATTTTTCAACCAAAATATCTTCCAAATCTTGTAGCTCCTTACACACTTTATTATAATAATCTTCATCAGAGAATTTATAAAATATAGAAGCCCTACGCATATTATTTAAAGTTTCTATCAAATCCTTGGTTCCAGATACCTGCACATGATTATATGTAATTTTTTTCCGAGAATTTGGGATTTCTTCTAACAGATAATCAAGATAAACTTTTTTCGCTAAGTCCACCTCTAAATTAATCTCATTAATTTCTCTGTTCCATTTTCTTTCAAAAGCTGCAAATCCAAAAGGAAGCAATATTGATATTATAGCAACTATAGCATTAGCATCTATTGAAATATTATATGCAGTTGGATTTGATGCCGCAGTAAGCAATGTATACATAACTCATTACCTCAATTAATAAATATTCCTTCTAATAGAATTAGACAATTCATCAGTTCCTGATTTTATAACAATATTTTTCTCGATACCCTCATACCCTATAGTAGATACTAATGTAGAAAAGAAACCCTGTACAAACGATGAAGCTGCTTTTTCTATATGCTCGGGAAAAACAATGGTAATTAACTCTTTATCGGAAATTAAATGTTCTACCTGTTCCACATAGATTTTTTTCCCATAAGGAAAACCCGCTAATCTATTTATATCCTTCGGAAAATTTAATTTAATTTCTTTCATTAAGATCATCCCTTTTCATAATTAAATTCAAATTATAAGCAGTTCCTGGAATAAAAACCTCACATTTGTAAAAAGCCAGTTCATTTGGAATATCTGAAAAAAAATTTTTAGTTTTATTAAATCCAAGCCAGTTATTATCATCATAGTGTAATAACTCTTTATCGAACACAACACTACGATTCCCACTTAAAACATAACAATTATTCTCTGTTGCTTTTTCTTGTAATGAACGAATCAATACTGTTAATCCTGTGCCTCCTGATTCTCCCTCATTTGGTCTTCCTGATATTTTATCTTGCAAGGAAGCTATATTGCAAAAATCAACATATGAATATTGATTCGAAAAATGTTTCTTATGATAATCATAAGCTTTTGCTAATTCAATGTATCTTCGTGTACCCAATTCTTTTTTATCAATTTTACACTTAATACCATCTCCGAACAAAGTTTTACTAAAATTTAAAATTGCGATATTTATTCCATAGTATAGAGCATCTTCTTCAATATCCTCATCAGATTTAAAATAATCTGTAGTTATATCTATATCTAATAAGCAACTCGTCTGTCCATGTTCACACGCATTCCCTACTAACTCCCCTATAACTTCTGTAATTTGTTCTTTACATTCAATTTCAATACCAAACGCCGATAAAAAGGTTGCTATATTTTGATTCAACACTCCTAAATAATTATCTGTTACATCTCCATTAATAACTGTTCTATAATGTTTTTGATATATCTCTATATTAAATTTATGTAAAAATTTCTTCGGATCATACTTATCCCCCGTTAGATACTGTAGCGGAGAATAGAATATTCCATCTGTTAAAATGTTTTTTTCTGGAAGGAGTGATATATATACTGAGTGCTTATAATCCTTAATTAAAGAATAACATATACATTCAAAAATAATATATGTTAATTTGTCAGCAAACTTAATTTTTTTAAAATCAAAAACTATAGGAATACTAATACCACTATAATTTTTATGAACACTATTTATAAAATCTATAATTCTTTTTATCGTATTATCGGATATTTCATCACTTCTATTAACAAATGTTACACATTTATTTTCCATTCTTATTCTAGGGTAATATCTTCTATTGTATTCAAACAGCATTTTAATATTTTCCATACATTCATCCCTATCAAAATCATTATATGTTTAACATTTTATTAAAGTATACCATATTCAAGTAAAAAGTCTATATAAACAGATTAAGTTTATATATTTGCTTCATCATGTACTATTTTTCGCTATATATGCAAGTATAATAGCACCGTTTAAAATCT
>JAFYSU010000005.1 GCA_017559185.1 Oscillospiraceae bacterium | reverse complement strand
TTTTTTTTCGTAGCTTTGTCCAAATCCTGCCGCAGCCGCCAAGATAAGCGTGGTTTCCTGCGGAATATCCTTCATAAGCTCGAGCAGCGCATCGGCATCGTTTTTAGCAAGTGAGCAAAAATCCAAATCCTCAACAACCACCGCTTTGCTGGGTGCCATTACGGGCAAAGCATCGACAGCATCTGCTAAAAGCTGCATATCAAGGCGGCTGCCCTCAAATTTATGCAAATTAAAATCTGCCGCTGCATTTTTTCCCAGTATCTTTTCAATAAGCTTATTTTTCCAAAGAACGGTCAATCCCGGGTCTTGCGAATAAATAAGGTAAACACGCTCCGGCTGTTCATTTTTAAGATGTGCCGCAAATTCGGATTCTTTTTTAAACAGCATTGGCGTTACCTCCTGTTTTTATTACTGCGTGCGGTACGGTGTCCATAACCTTAGAAACTAAAAATCGGCACTGTACCCTTTCACCATCTTTGTTTATTATGTACGGTTCGTTATTATCATCCGTTAATAACTGCATAGTAGTTATTATATCATATCCGTGTGAAGAATTTAAGATGTTTTTGCCCTGCTCGTTTATCTGTACAACACAGCGTGAATCTTTAAAGAAAATTATCCCCGCGGAAATTTCATCGTCTATCACCGTCATAACAGGGTCTTTCATCTCGATTAGGTTGTCATTAAGATGTTGTTTAAGCAGTTCCGCCGAGGAGCTTTTCGCAGGTACAAACACCTGTTCGGTTGGTATTGCTTGGCACAGCGCAAGCGCACCCTCGCCCGCATCGTCTATACCCGCGGTTATAACATAACCGTCAAGTGAGTCCACACCGTTTCGGCGCAAAATTCTGACTGCATTTTTGGCACTGTACTCATTAGGCAAGTCCCCAACAAGCACTGCATTTTCACCGCGGCGCAAAAGCAGTGCATCATCACCTGCCATTATTATATGTAAATTTTCACGGTCGCTCTTTTGCCATACCGAATTTGCAAAAATACTCACCAACACAGCAGCAGTTAACGCAGGAATATATAGTTTGCGGTGCTTTCGTATTAACCACGCGGTAAAATAAAATACCGCAAGCAACGCAAAAAACCATTCCTGCCCCGGACAAATTTGTATTTCGGGCAGTTTTGCAAATAATTTTACAATCGTTAAGAACCACCACATCAACGGCTTTACCAGATAATAACCCGCTTCCCCTGCTGCCGCAGCAGGAAACAGCATTTTCAAAGCAACTGCCAACCCGCTAATAATCATAATCATTGGGAACACAGGAATTACAAGCATTGTTGCCGCAAAGCCGAATATTGCATAGCTGCCGAAATGATACAAAAGCAGCGGTGTAACCGCAATTTGTGCTGCTATTGAAACCGCCAGAGCCTTTGCTGCGGATATTACCATCTTCCCGCTGCGTTTGTTTGGCTCGTTATATTTTCTTATAAACGGAAGCTCCAAAATTCCAATTGTTATGAATCGCTGAAGAAAACAAATACCAATTACTGCCGCAAATGTAAGCTGATATGAAACATTAAGCACTGCTGTTGGGTCGGCCGCTAAAATTACAACAGCCGCCAACCCCAATGCACTTAAAACATCGTACTGTCTGCCCGCTATTTTTGCGGTGGCTGCGGCAGCACACATCAAACACGCTCGCAGTACCGAGGGCGTACACCCCTGCAAAAGTGCCATAAACGGCAAAATCATTAAAACTAAAACCGCTGTTCTGCGGGCACGAATTTCCAATAACCTTCCCAATGTAAATACAAAGCCGGTTATTATTCCTATGTGCATACCCGATACCGCTGTAAGATGCCTTAACCCGCTGCGGCTTAATTGCTCGGAAAATTCGTCGGAAAAGCCTCTTGTTTCACCAAGTAATATCCCTTTAAGCAATTCGGTTTCATTTTGTGTCCCCAATGTACCGCATACATCCAAAATCTTGTGTCTTAATACCGCCATTCTTTCGTAAATATTCAAGTCGGTTTTACTTTCATCGAACTCAAGTTCACCCGATACAACACAAATTGGTATATCGCGTGCGGGCAAAACTTCGGAAGTATCCACGCCCTTCCAAACCTTTAGTTTTCCGGTAAACTTCCAACCGCATTCAACATCTGCACCTTTGTGAAGAACAACATTAACCCTTAAAGCTTCGGGCAGCAGCGGACTTTTAATTTCAGTTTCAAAAACGGAGGATTTTTCACTCCTTCTTACATTCAGAACCGTACCTTCGGACGGTAAAATCATGCCCTCCTTAATTATATTGGGTGACACCCCAAAACACAAAAAGCTAACCGTAAGCAAACAGGCAATTGCGCCCGAAATCAGTACCGCAATTACCCCTTGTGCATATTCCGTCCCAAATATAATTGCAGCCAACACTGCCCAGAAAACGCAAAGAACTCCCATAGCAAAAGCTACGGAAGCTCCTAAACGCACCGCTGCCAAGGTCATACCAAAACAGCATATCCCCATTAAAAACAGCGGTCTTTTCATAATTTATCCCTTTCGGCAATTGCTGCTGATAAATTCCCCACAGCAATTTTGCCTTGTTCCTGATTTTATCAGCCCGGAGGCCAAGTCATATCACGGCCCGAAAGCACATGGAAATGCAGGTGATGTACAGTCTGTCCACCTTGTTCGCCAATGTTGGTAACTACACGGTAGCCTTTGTCCATACCCAGTTCATCGGCAAGCTTGGCAATAACCCCGAAAATGTGTGCAAATATTTCGCCATTCTGTGCAGGAACTTTGCCCGCATGCTGGTAATGTTCTTTCGGAATTACAAGGAAGTGTACCGGTGCCTGAGGGTCAATATCATGAAACGCCAGCACTTTGTCATCTTCGTACAGTTTTTTGCTTGGAATGTCGCCTTTTGCTATTTTGCAGAATAAACAATCACTCATGTCAGCAGCCTCCGTTTCAATACAGTGTTATCTTGTTGGAAGTATTTCTATCCAGTAACCGTCGGGGTCAGATATAAAATACAAACCCATTGCTTTGTTTTCAAAACAGATGCAGCCCATTTCTTCATGCAGTTTATGTGCTGCCTCCATATCGTCAACTCTCAAAGCTAAGTGTATTTCATTGTCACCAAGATTATATGGCTCTTTGCGGTCACGCAGCCAAGTAAGCTCTACCTGATGCTCGGTTACACCATCACCAAGAAACACCAGTATAAAGCTGCCGTCCTCGGCTTTTTTGGTTCTTACGGGACGAAGCCCCAAAGCTTTTTCATAAAATGCAAGACTTTTTTCCAAGTCAAACACATTAAAGTTGTTGTGTTCCAGTTTGAATTTCATTTCGGGGCACTTCCTTTTCATTTTAATTTGCAGATACGGCGGAAAATTTCCGCCGTATCTGTTTTTATACACTGCTGTTTATTTCAGCATTGCTTTTATCATTTCAGGAGCCTGTGCTACAGCTTCGTCAATTTTGAATATTTCGGTAGCACCGCCCATTGCACTGTCAGGACGACCGCCGCCGCTGCCGCCGCAAAGTGCTGTAAGCTGTTTTACCATTTTGCCTGCATGAACACCTGCTTTAACAGCCTGTGCACCGCAAACTACCATGATGCTTGCTTTTTCGCCGTTAACTGCTGTAAGCACTGCAACCATGTCTTCGGCTTTTTCTTTAATTACATCTGCCATCATGCGCAGAGTGTCGGGAGCTGCACCCGCAAAACCTGCTGCAACAAAGCGAACGCTGCCTACAGCAATGGCATTTTTCAGGCTTTCTTCAATCTGGGAAGCAGCCATTTTTGCTTTTACGGATTCAAGCTCTTTTTCACGCTCTTTGTTTTCGTTTACATAAGCGGTCATTTTAGCTTCTACTTCGCTTGGGTTGCTAACTTTAAGCTGTTCTGCAACAAAGCCGATGGTTCCGTTAAGACGGTCAATCATTTCCAAAACGCCTTTGCCTGTAACTGCTTCGATACGGCGAACATTAGCAGCAGCAGAGCTTTCGCTTACAATTTTAAACAAACCTACCTGTGCAGTGTTGGAAACATGGGTACCACCACACAGCTCAGTAGATGCTTCACCCATTTTGCAAACACGAACAACATCGCCGTATTTTTCGCCGAACAATGCCATTGCACCGCTTGCTTTTGCATCTTCAATACCCATTTCGCTTACATTAACAGGCAGTGCTGCAAATACCATTTCGTTTACAAGTGCTTCGGTAGCGCGAATTTCTTCGGCTGTCATAGCACTGAAGTGCGAAAAGTCGAAACGGCAGCGATGTTCGTCTACCAAGGAACCTGCCTGATGAACATGGTCACCCAATACTTTACGCAGTGCAGCCTGCAGCAGGTGACAAGCGGAGTGGTTGCGCATAATGGAAGCACGGCGCTGTTCGTCTACCTGTGCGGTAACGGTGTCACCGTCGTTCAGCTGACCTTCGTTCATTCTGCCTATGTGTGCAAAATGTCCGGATGGCAGTTTTTTGGTGTCGGTAACTTTAAAGCTTCCGCCGTCCCACAGCAGCAAGCCTGTGTCGCCAACCTGACCGCCGCTTTCAGCGTAGAAAGGTGTGTTTTCAAGAACCACAACAGCTTCCTGACCAGCGATGAGGGTATCTGCGCGTTCACCTTCATGTACCAAAACAAGCACTTTGCTGTCGGCCTTTGTGCAGCCGTAACCTTTAAAGTGTTCGTTTGCTTCCTGCAAACCTGCAAATGGGTCGTTTTCTCCGCTTCCGAATGCTTCGCTTGCGCCTCTTGCAGCACGAGCACGAACACGCTGCTCTTTCATGAGCTTTGTAAATTCTTCCTCGTCTACGGTCATGCCTTTTTCAGCAATAATTTCGATTGTAAGGTCAATTGGGAATCCAAAGGTATCATACAAACGGAATGCGTCTGCACCGTCCAAAACAGTTTTACCCTGTGCTTCGTGTTCAGCAATAAGTTCGCTAAGCAGGTCCATACCCTGGTCGATGGTTTTTGCAAAGCGTTCTTCTTCAACCTTAATGATTTTTGTAATGTAATCCTGATTACGAACCAAGTCGGAGTATTCAGGCTGATTTTCTTTTACAACGGTAGCTGCAACCTTGTACAGGAATGGTTCGTTAATACCAAGCAGACGACCATGACGAGCCGCACGACGCAGCAGACGGCGCAGTACATAACCGCGTCCTTCGTTGGAAGGTGTTACACCATCGCCAACCATGAATACTGTGCTGCGGATATGGTCAGTAATAACACGCAGGGAAACATCGCTCTTTTTGTCGGTGTGGTAGGTAACACCTGCAATCTGGCTGATGTGGGACATAATGTTCTGAACAGTGTCTACTTCAAACAGGTTGCCAACACCCTGCATTACGCAAGCAAGGCGTTCAAGACCCATACCTGTGTCAATGTTTGGATGTTCAAAAGGAGTGTAAGTACCTTTGCCGTCAGAGTCGAACTGGCTGAATACCAAGTTCCAAATTTCCATGTAACGGTCACAGTCACAGCCTACACCGCAGCTTTCACTGCCGCAGCCGTATTCTTCACCACGGTCAAAATAAATTTCGGAGCAAGGACCGCATGGACCTGTACCGTGTTCCCGGAAGTTGTCTTCTTTCCCAAGACGAACTATTCTGTCAGCAGGAATACCAACTTTTTTGTTCCAAATTTCAAACGCTTCATCATCGTCAAGGTAGATGGAAATCCACAGTTTTTCTCTTGGAATTTCCAAAACTTCGGTCAGGAATTCCCAAGCCCATGGAATAGCTTCATTTTTAAAGTAGTCACCAAAGGAAAAGTTACCCAGCATTTCAAAATATGTGCCGTGACGAGCAGTTTTACCAATATTTTCGATGTCAGGTGTACGAATACATTTCTGGCATGTTGTAAGTTTTGTGTTTGGAGGGGTAGCCTGTCCCAAAAAGTATTTTTTCAATGGTGCCATACCGGAGTTGATAAGCAGCAAGCTTGCATCGTCCTGAGGAACAAGCGGAAAGCTGCTCATGCGTGTATGACCTTTGCTTTCAAAAAACTTCAGATAGCTTTCGCGCAGGTCGTTAAGTCCTGTCCATTTCATTGTAACATTTCTCCTCGTTTTCCATTTATTTTATGTGCAGTACCGTTTTTAAAGCTGTATCTTTGCAAAAAAACAAAAAAGCCCCCGTCCTTTGTGCATTACAGCACAAGGGACGAAAGCCTGTACAGTCTTCCGTGGTACCACCCGATTTGCATTGTTTTTTACAATGCCGCTCTTACACCTTTAACGCAGGTTTTTCGGCATGACTCATCGCCATGCAGCTCCAAGCTGGCTTGTTTGCTTTTCTGTGTCGGCAAAAACCCTTTCAGCCTTAAGGAGCCGTAAGTCTCCTTGGGGTTTTTTCTCTGTTCCGTAAAAAGCAAACTGGGCTTTTCATCGCTTTTAAACTGGATTTAATTGTGGTTTTAAAGCAGACTTTGCAGTCTGTTTCATACCTTTTTATTATACCTTTACGGGTATAATATGTCAACTGTATAGCCTGTAAATGCTTCTGCCTTTGGTAAACGCGATGTCTTAAGAACACGAGTGATAACGAAGTGTGATTGGCTGGCGGAGCTAATGCATGCGAGCGGCAGCGAATCGTAAGAAAGTGCTGAACGCAGTGAAGCGGATGCGGTGTTGCACGGAATTTCAGTGTCTAACTTAGCTTGAATAAAACAAAAAATTTGCGGTATTACACCTCATCAGTCAGCTATCGCTGACAGCTTCCCCTCAAGGGGAAGCCACTGGCGGGACGCCAAGCTTACCGCTTTTATTCCAACAAATCTACACCTACTGCCGTCGAGGGAATACCGACGGCACGACGCGGGGAGGACAAGCGGTGAATGGCACAGGTTAGTTAGGAAGCCCCGACGGGTATGCCGCTGAAAGCAGCACAGACGGCTTCAGTGCCTAAAACTTGGAATGGACAGCTCTGAAGCTGTCTGCCAGAGGGTAACTGAATAAAGCGTACAACACAGCGTCCGAACTTTAGTGACAGCGGCAAATGCATTTTTGCATGCTTTTTTTGCTATGGAAAAAAGTATGTGCCCCCACGGCATGAGTGGAAAGGGGGTTGAGTGAATAGTTAAGAGTGAAAAAGTGTAGTATTGCTTCACTCTTCATTCCTCACTTTTCACTATTCTGCTTTCCCACCATTCCACAACAGCAAATCTTGGTTCAAACTTTGGTGTGCTTTCAAGCAGTTCCTGCTGCTGTTTTGAAAAATGGTTCATTCCGTTGTCCGCAGCAGGAACACACAGCGACGGAAACATAACGCACCACCAGTTTTTGCCCTTGCCCTCACCAATAACAAGCCTTACGGCATCGTAACGGCCTGCCGGCATTGTAAAACTTTCGTACTCCCTTGTTTCAAAGTACATATTCGTTAATTCAGCTTTAACGGTATAATCCTTTCCTTCTTTTTGCAGCTGTTCTTTTGCTGCCTGCTCCAACTTTTCAAGATTTTCTGCCGCTACAGCTTTTGCAGCTTGTATATTCTCCTCCCCGCTAAACAGTTCGGGACACTGTGCAAGTACGGCATCACGCACATTAATTTTAAGCTGTTGGTCTGCCTCACTGTCCGAATTTGCAATAATGTGAATACGCAGCACATTTTCGCGAATATCACTGCAGGTACTCATAAATCCACCAATCCACGATATTGTAAATGTAATAATAAACCCCAGCATTATTGCCGCATTCAGTCTTTTAAAATTCATATATGTAAAACCGCCCTTCTTTAATCACTGTAAAATTACTTTGTGCTTAAAGCTTGGACGGTTTTAACATTAGTTATTCAATTTTATTCCAAAATTTGGTTTACAGGCGGATTTTTTGCAGGAGCCGATGAACCGTAAAAATACTGGTCAAGCACTGCCCTTGCAACGGGAGCACCTGTGTAGCCGTGCCAGCCTTTTTCGATAACTACCGCAACAGCTATCTGCGGGTCATCTGCCGGAGCAAAGCATATAAAAGTGGAGTTTGGAAAACCGCTTTTTGTTGTTTCCGGTGTACCTGTTTTACAAGCAACATCAATTGGGTAATCCCCCAAAAACATTGATGCCGAACCCGTACGCTGTGTTTGCACCATTGCATCGGTAAGCACCTTGTAGTCCTGCAGACTTGCATCTACGGTGTCAACTACAACTGGCTCATTTTCGTAAATTGTTTCGGCAAAATCGAACGACTGAACACTTTTTACAAGATGCAGCTTCATTCGCTTGCCTTTGTTTGCAATGGTAGCCGCATAGTTTGCAAGCTGTATTGGAGTTACTTCGGTATCCAGCTGACCTATTGCTGCCTGAAGCACATTCCCGTCATACCATTTGCTTCCCATTTTTTGTGAAAAATCAGGAGACGAAAGTCTGCCCTTTGATTCGCCAATTTCAATACCTGTCGGCTGCCCCAAGCCGTAAGCCTGTGCGTATCGGTTAATTTCACTAATGCCAAGTCTGCGCCCAACATCGTAAAAGAATATATTGCAGCTGTGCTTAATTGCACCGTATACATCTATCGGTCCGTGATGCGACAAGCAGTACGGCTGATAGTCATCATAAAATTTATACTGGTATGTGCAGTCTACCGTTGTTGGCCCTTCAATAAGGTCTGTAGCCAAACCGGCAGTAGCCACTATTGGTTTAAATGTAGAACCCGGACGGTACTGCCCCATAAGTGCACGGTTTACCAGCGGGCGTTTAGGGTCCTGCAAAAGCTCGTCAATATCCTGTCGGTAGCTTTCCAAATTGTACGACGGTACATTGCAGGCAACCAAAACCTCACCCGTTTTTACTTCCACTGCAACCACCGCACCTGCATCCGCTTCGCGCCCTTGACCCTCCGGTGCATTGGCATTAAGGTAAGCAATCTCGTCAAGGAGAGCTTGTGTTGCTGTACGCTGAAGCACACTGTCCAAGGTAAGCACCACCGTACTTCCCGGAATTGCCTCCTGCGTTACTTCGGATTCAAGCACATCCCCTTTGTTGTTTATCACTATTCTGCGTGTTCCTGTAGACCCGCGCAGAGTGTCTTCCATTGCGTATTCAATTCCTGCCTTGCCTATAAAATCACTAAGCAGATATTTTCGGCTGTCGGGCAAGGTTTCTTTTTCACTTTTAAAGGTTTTGCCCTGCTCGGTAAGGGCAGTGTATTCTTCTGCTGTAAGCATACCTATTGTCCCGATTATGTGCGGTGCAACATCACCATCAACATACTGCCGTGCAGTGCTTTGCTGATAATCCACCCCTTCAAGTGAAAAGCTGCGTTCTCTCATTTTGGTTACAGTGTCAATCGACACATCCTTTGCCAAAACATAAGGCACACGCACGCTAAATCCGCTGAGGTCCATTTGATAATGAACACCTGCCAGCCAGCGTTTTTGCTGGTCTGTATATGGAGCATCGGTAAGGTCGTACCACTCCAAAAGGTTTTTATATGTTGTATTAACATCATTGTAAAGACCTATTTGTATGGAGGTTTTAAGTGCTTCAACCTGTTTTTCCTTGCCCGAAATAAAACGGTACGGCTTTTCCATGGTTATCGGAAGATTGTCTATCCATTCTTCGCCCTGCGAATTTAAAAGTTCCAATGCCGCAAGTATTATATCGTTTTCGCTGTCGTCCCTTTCGGAAGATGAGGTTGCTTTTTTATTGTACGGCAAAAAGGCTCTGTCCAAAATTATATCGTAGCTTATTTTATTGCTTGCCAACGGGCTTCCGTTTCGGTCTACAATTTCACCGCGGGTAGATTCAATGGTTTGGGTACGGGCAGTACTTGAATTTGACATACTCTTGTATTCCTGCCCATGTACCACCTGCAAATTCATAAGGCGAATAATGTAAAGAACGACTATTAAGCCCAAAAATGCCGCAAGAATACTTGCACGCTGTCTCATTGTGCGTTGTTCCATTATTCAGCCCTCCTTTTTAAGTATTAACTGCTCATGCGTTCATCAAATTTTGTTTTTATGTGGGTAAGCATTAAAAACAACGGCGGAGTTACCATGAGCGTTAAAATAAGCTCGGGTATCATATCAAATACAAACACTCGCCATATTCCCGAGTATCCCCACATTGCATAGTAAAAATAAAAACAAAACAAATCCTTTACAAGCATTACTGCACCGGTAAGCAAAACACTGTTAAGTGTTGTAAAACGCATTAAGTATATAACCGCCAAGCCTACCGCAGCACAGCACAAAAGCATGAGTACGGAATTTAATCCAAACAGCTTTGTTGCCGAAAGGTCGCAAAGCACACCTGCCGCCGTTCCGTAAAATGCTCCTATATATTCACCTTCAAGCATCGCTATTGCTACCACCACGGGAATAATCCACAATGGGCGCATTCCTGCAATATGAAAAAGGAAGGGATTTGTTTGAAGCAGGTACAGCATTATTAATATGCCAATATACAACGCGTGCTTTAGGCTGCAAAGCATTGTATCGCGATACATACCCCTGCCCCCTTTCACTTATTATTCGTAATTTTCTGCGTTATTAATTCCGCCTTGTCCCAAAAAGTCAGTTATTACCATTACATCGGTAAGCGTTGCAATTTGTGCTGCCGGTTTTACCACTGCATAGGTGCTTTTACCGTGAGATTCAACACTTACATGCTGTATTTTGCCTATCATTATATCTTTTGGAAACAAGCCGCCTATTCCGGTAGTCAAAATCAAATCGCCCTTTGCCGCTACTGTTTCACGCGGAAGCGGACTCATTTTGCACATTCCGTCGGCAGCCAATGCAGCATCACCTTCCAAGACCCCTGTATCCCTTGTTCGTACATCGTAGCAGCCAACATCCATTTCAACATCAAGTATAGTTGCTACTTTTGAATAGGTGTACCCTACCTCAACAACTCTGCCAACCAAGCCGTCAGCAGTTATAACAGGGTCAAGATACTCTATTCCCGACAAGCTTCCCTTGTCTATCATAAACGAACAAAAACGGTTGTTTGGGTCACGCTGAATAACCTCTGCCGTTTCAAATTTAAAGTCGGGATTTTGCTCCTTTACCTCAAGGTATTCCCTAAGATATTCGTTTTCGTGTTTATACTGCTCAAAAGCTGCCAGCTTTTCATTAAGCTCTCTTACCTGCTCGCGAAGTTCTTCGTTTTCGCGGCTTATTTCATTCGTATTTACAAAAGACCCCAAAAAGCTTGCAGTTCCTTTGCTTAACGACGAGCTTATACTTACAAAAGGCTGTGTTGCCATTCCGAAAATTTCCGAAACAAGCACCGACGCCCCACCGGTAAGAGTAGCTCGAAGCATGAACGCAAACAGCACAACCAACAGTGCCGATAATATTTTAAACCTGCTGCTTTTAAAGAAATCCTGCATTTCAGCCAAGCCCTCCTTTCGGAAAAAAATCACAAAAGTGCAGAAACCGCAATTCCTGCACCAAATCAAACTGTTTTCAAAAACGGGGCAGAGCAGCAAGCTCTCCGCCCCGTTTAATTTTTTTAGTATTTTTTGTCTTCTTCTGTCATAATTTCTTTGAACAGGTCAATGTTATCAAGCATTTTACCTGTACCCAAAGCAACGCAGTCAAGCGGATTTTCCGCAATAGAAACAGGCATTCCTGTTTCCTTACTGATAAGCTTATCCAAGTTTTTAAGCAGCGCACCGCCGCCGGTCAGAGTAATGCCGTGGTCGATAATGTCGGCTGCAAGCTCAGGCGGAGTTTTTTCCAAAGTAGTACGAACCGCTTCAAGAATGCTTGCCAGTGGATCTGCCAATGCTTCACGCACTTCTTTTGGAGTAATCATGATGTTTTTTGGCAAACCGTCGCCAAGGTTACGACCTTTTATTTCCATTGGCTGCTCGTTTTCGTATTCAAATGCGGAACCAATGTTTATTTTAATGCTTTCCGCAGTACGGTCACCTATAAGCAGGTTGTATTTGCGCTTAACATACTGAATGATTGCGGAGTCAAGCTCGTCACCGCCTACACGCACGCTTTTGGATGCAACAATACCACCCAAAGAAATAACCGCTACTTCACTTGTACCGCCGCCAATGTCAACTACCATTGAGCCAGCCGCTTCAACAACAGGAAGACCTGCACCTATAGCCGCTGCCATTGGTTCTTCAATAATGAATACCTGTCTTGCACCTGCTGCCATTGTTGCTTCACGAACCGCGCGTCTTTCAACCGCAGTTACACCCGAAGGGATGCACACTACAACTCGTGGACGAGCAAAAACGGAATGATTGAACACACGGCGAATAAACAATTTAAGCATGGATGCTGTAATGTCAAAGTCAGCAATTACACCATCTTTAAGCGGACGAACAGCCTCGATAGAACCTGGTGTACGGCCGATTACTTCTTTAGCCTCGTGTCCGATGAATTTTACCTTGTCAGTGCGTTTGTCCACCGCTACAACGGATGGCTCACGCATAATAACGCCTTTACCTTTCATGAAAATCAAGGTATTAGCTGTACCCAAATCTATACCGATATCTTTTGAAAACATTTATCAAAAGCTCCTTTCTTAACTCACAGCATTCTTAATTATTATTTTAAGATTTTCCAACAACGGGCAAGCGCTGCCGAATTTTCCGATTTCCAAATATCGGTATGCATAATCCCACACATACCCTTTTATATTATAACTGCTGTCGCTTTTCTGTACAATAAATAAAATATTAAATTTTGGTCATTTTTCGGCTTGATTTTTAATTTTTTCCTTGAAACTTCAAGGCAGCAGTCCTCTTTGCCCAAGATGGCGGTAAAGTTCGGCAGTTGGAAGCCCCATTATGTTAAAGTAGTCGCCGTTTATTCTTTTTACAAAAAGTGCGCCATGCCCCTGTATTCCGTAGCTTCCTGCTTTATCGTAGGGCTCGTCCATATTGGCATAAGCTTGTATTTCGGCATCTGTCATGGGATAAAACTCCACACTGCTTTCGCTTACAAACGATGTAAGCTCACCCTTGGCAAGCACCGCTACTCCTGTGTACACCATGTGAACATTTCCCGAAAGCTCACTAAGCATGCGTACACAGTCGGCTTTGTCCGACGGTTTTCCCAGAATTTTATTGTTAAGCACCACTATGGTATCCGCCCCAATCACAATATCGTCAGGGAAATTATTGCCAACTGAGCTTGTTTTTAATCGTGCCAAATATTCAACCGCCTGCAAAGGTGAAAGACCTTCGGGTATATTTTCATTACCCGAAAAAGGCACTACTTTAAAAGTTGGTGTTATCTTAGCCAAAAGCTCCTGTCTTCGCGGTGACTGCGATGCCAGAATAAACTGCATTATGTTTCCTCTTTTCTGCGGTAAATACTATCTTTGCGTTGAACCAAAACCGCCTTCACCTCTGTCGGTACTGTCAAGTTCTTCAACCTCGGTTATAACAGGCTGTCCAACCGCCATTATAACCAACTGCGCAATACGGTCATTAGGGTTAACAGTGTACGGAGCATCCGCCAAGTTGGTCAGTGCAACCATAACCTCGCCGCGGTAATCACTATCGATAACACCAACGCAGTTAGCAGGAACTATACCGTGTTTTGCACCCAGCGAGCTTCTTGCAAATATAAAGCCGCCGCAGCGTTCCTCCTCAAGCTGTATAGCCAAGCCTGTAGGAATCATAACAATTTTACCCGGATTAATTACTTTTGGTGTATCAATGCAGGCAAACAGGTCGTAGCCTGCACTTCCTGCTGTTGCTTTGTAAGGCATTTTTGCATTTTTACGCAGTTTTTTTACTTTCATTGATTTTTCTCCCTTTCCCAATACTTTGCCGCCTATACCCCATATCGGCAAAGCCTTCTCACTTATACAAACAAATTTAATTTACATTACGGAAATACAATCCTCTTGTAATACCCTCGCGCTTTTCACCGCCGTTAATATAAGCGGATACAACTTCATCACAATCCTGCTGTGATTCATCGGTAAACAGCAGTGTAATAAAATCAACACACGCTACCTCATCAAGCCTGTCGGCAAGGTAAAGCGGCGCACTGTTCATTACCTCTTTGTATTCCCCGTAGCATCTTACAGGGAACTGTGCACCCATACGGTCGGTAAGGCTGCGGCCGCCCGAGCATTTTTTACAGTTGTTATCAAGCGGGCAGTTACGCGTTACCATAAGCGGCAGTCTGCCGTAACCTATAATGCCTATCGGCATTACATCGCCAAGTGCACGAATACGCTTTGTATTAAGCTCATACGACACAACGGTATCCATAACACCCATTCGGTTGTATGCCTCCAAGGCCATGGTGTTTGAAATATTAAGCCCGTAGTCGCCATGAACGGTAAATCCAAACTTTTTGCCAAGATACACCCCGCCTATGTGACATGCCGACAAATGCGCGATGCCCTTTTCACGCACTGCCTGCAAACGCCCCGAAAGCTTGGCTTCGTCGTTACCAAAGCACACATGTGGCAGCTGTACTATCAGCTTAGCCTTAAGACGCAAAATGGTTTCTTCGTCAAGCTTTTCAATTTCGCTAAGCGGAAGTGAAATAAATTCACAGCTGTTTTCAACCCTTGCGGTAAGCTGCTGTACTTTCGAGCATACAGCTCTAAGCTGCGGCTTTTCGCTACGGCGGCGCTGCGAAAACTGCGGAAGTGGTGTATCTTTTGAAAACTCAATGGCTTTAAGCTCGCCACGCAGTGTTGTGAGCTGCTCCAAAGCCTGTCTTCTAAGCTGATTAAGTGCGGATACGGGCAGCATTAACCCGTTTTCTATTTCGCAGCTTACACTTTTAAGTGTGTAAAATGTGCCGCCCAACTTTGAAAGTGCCTTGTGCACCATTTCTTCATCGGTAGGGCGATTTAACGCCTGCTGCGGAACATCACCCTGAACTTTTACTGTATAGCTGCCATCGGTAGCAGTCAGCTCTGCCGGAACGCCGGTCTTCATTGTAAACGAAAAATCCAGCTCGGCACGCGGATACTCATTTTTATAAAGCTCCTGCAAGGAACGCATAACATCCGCTGCTGCGGTTACATCTTCCTTGCTGCGTGTTCCGAACATATCCCTGCCCAGCTTGCCGTCATAGTAACCGGATGTAAAGCCGCTGCGCGAAAAAACCGACTGCAGCGCACTGTAATCCACCGGACGGTTATCCAAAGCTTTGCGGCATGCATCCACCGCAGCCGCAACATATTCCGGACGCTTCATCCTTCCTTCAATTTTAAGTGTTGCCACACCCATTGCCGCAATCTCGCGCAGGCGCGGAATAAGACAGGCATCTTTAAGAGAAAGTGAATATTCGTCCTTTCTGCCGTTAGGCGAAAACGGAAGTCTGCACGCCTGTGCGCACATTCCGCGGTTTCCGCTGCGCTCGCCTATCATTGCACTCATATAACACTGTCCCGAAACACACATACACAGCGCACCGTGTACGAAGATTTCGATTGGTATACCCGATTTCTTTGTTATCTCGGCAATTTCATCTGCCGAAAGCTCTCGTGCCAAAACGGCACAGTTGTAACCCATTTCTTTAAGTGCCAACGCTCCGCTTAGGCTGTGCACCACCATTTGTGTTGAACCGTGCAGCTCCAGCTCGGGACAAAGCAGCCGCGCGGCAAGAGCCACGCCCATGTCCTGAACAATTATACCGCTTACCTGCGCACGACAAGCAAGCTCCAACGCTTCACGCACAAGGTCGAATTCCCTGTCGTACACCGTAGTGTTCAAGGTCATGTAAACCTTAACACCGCGCGCACGGCAGTAAGCCGAAGCCTGCAAAAATTCTTCGGTTGTAAAATTCTTTGCGTTTCGTCGGGCATTAAGCTGTGACCATCCCATGTAAACCGCATCCGCACCGCTGCTCACACCTGCCAAAAGACTGTCCATTCCGCCCGCCGGAGCAAGCACATCTGGTAAATTACGCATACAAACTCCCTTTAATGCTATTGTTTAAAATCCTTTAAGCTGATTAAGTTCACGGCGCAGACTTTCAATTTCGCGTTTTGCTTCATCAAGCTCAACGCGTGCACGCGCTTCTTCCTCCATGTAATCCTTAAGCTGCGAGCGCATATGGTCCGCATTATCCTCAGCCTTTTTGTAACGGTCCACATAGCTGAGCAGCGACAAAACATATGCTTCGTTCAAGCTCATGGAACAATCCTTACCGAGTATTGCTTCGATACTGCTGCTTATTTCGCTTGCTATACCTTTTACATAATCGGGTTCTTCACTTGTATTTATTACATATTCAGTTGCACAGATTGTAAGTCTTACCTTATTAACTGCTCCCATTTCCATTATTCCCCGCTTTCCTTTTGTGTAAGCTCTGCCGCAGGCAAGTCAGCGACAGTTAATGCGACCTTTACGGCATAATTCCCCCAGTATCGCATAATTAGTATAATTATAACACAATTTGCCGCAATATGTCAGCTTTCGGAGCATTATGCAGAAAAAAATTTACGCCATAAAAGCTGTATATTATAAAATTTTTATTTACTTTTTTCGCCTTGACTATTTTCCTTTAAAAGGTATAATATTAATCTGTAGTGTAACAAGTGTTATATTTTGTCGAAGCTTGCTGCATTCTTAATTGTAATTTAAGAAGGTTTTAAAGTGATTTTAAATATTGTTTTGGTTGAACCGCAAATTCCGCAAAACACCGGAAACATTGCACGCACCTGTGCTGCAACCGGCGCAAGGCTGCACCTTGTAGGGCCTATGGGATTTGTTATTGACGACAAAAAACTAAAGCGTGCAGGATTGGATTATTGGGAACTGCTGGACATCACGGTTTATAAATCGCTGGATGAATTCTTCCAAAAAAATTCCGGCAACTTTTTCTTTTTCAGCACTAAAGCGCCTCGCCGCTACTGCGATGTCCCTTACCCCGACAACAGTTACCTGTTCTTCGGAAGAGAGGACAAGGGGCTTCCCGAAGAGCTTTTGCTGAAAAACGAAGCTTCCTGCGTTCGTTTGCCAATGCGCAGCGAAGCCAGAAGCCTTAATCTTTCCAACACCGTTGCCGTAAGCGTTTACGAAGTTTTACGCCAATGGGATTACCCAACACTTCAGGCAGAAGGCGAACTCACCCGCTACAGCTGGGGCGAAATGATTTAACCCGTTTTTACTTTGAAAGGATTGGACATATTTTTTATGGAAAAAATAAAACTCATAACCGACACTGCCTGCGACATTCCATAAGACGCAGCCGAAAAACTCGGTATACAGGTGCTTTCTATTCCAATAACCATTGGTGACCAAGGTTACATGGAAGGTCAGGATTTTACAAATGAAGAATTTTACAACATTCTTTTGGAAAGCAAAACCGTTCCTTGTACTTCCCACATTCCTGCCCCCATGTTCCGCGAAATATTCGAGCAGGCTTACAACGACGGCTTTAACCGCATTATATGTACAACAATAAACAGCAAAGGCTCCTCCATGTTTCAGGCGGCAACACTTGCAGCTAACGCCTTTGCCGAAGAACACGCAGGCGACGATGTAAAAATTTGCGTGCTTGACTCCAAAACTTATACAATGGCATACGGTCTGCCTTTAATGACAGCAGCACAAAGCATTTTGGACGGTGCTTGCTATGACAAAGTCGTTGCTGATTTAAAAACAGCCTTTAATTCAATGGAAATTGCTTTTACCATTTTCAATTTGGATTTTGCCAAAAAATCCGGCCGTGTAAGTGCTGCAGCTGCACTTGTTGGCGGTGTTTTGGGACTGCGTCCGCTGCTTGCCTTTGTTGACGGCGACAACAAAATTGCAGGTAAATACCGCGGCGACAAAACAGCAATAAACGAAATGATAAAATACACTCTTGAAAGAATACCCGATAAAAGCAAACCTTACTGCGTAGCTCACGGTATGGAAGCAGATGCTGCCCGCGAAGTAGCCGAAATTCTTACCGCAGAACTTGGGCATCCTCCGGTTTGCATTTATCCTGTAGGGGCAAGTATAGCAATAAATGCAGGCCCAAAATTGGTCGGCATAATCTTTGAAGGCGAAAACAAAGCGTAAAAGCAGGGGAATGTTTTAAACATTCCCCTGTTTTTTCGTGAAAAATCCTCCTAAATTTCTGTTTTACCAACAAAAACGCATTGACTTTTTTAAAAAATATTGTACTATTGTAATATGGTCGTTTGATAAATATCATACAACTGTGAAATATCTGTGAAATCTTCCAGGTTAGGGGTATATCTCCACAGCGCGGCACACCGTCGGCGGAAATTGTTTCCGTCGGCGGTGTGTCATTTTTTCACCCTTAAAGCACCTTTGACATAGTATTATATCAGCCGGCATTTTATCGTCGGAAAATCCCACGCAAGAAAGGGTGCAAT
Organism: Oscillospiraceae bacterium; assembly: GCA_017559185.1. Classification (GTDB taxonomy): domain Bacteria; phylum Bacillota; class Clostridia; order Oscillospirales; family Ruminococcaceae; genus RGIG7389. Next base: position 22,200 of record JAFYSU010000005.1, on the reverse strand, counting down.
GCTTTTATGAAATCAGACTTTTTTTCCCGCCAGAACACCCCTGTTTCCCCTCTTCCCAACCCGGGTGAAGGCGGTCCCGTGTACGACCCCGGCTCTGCCGAAAACAACGAAGCTGTAATCCCCCTGCCTAATCCGGGCGAAGGCGGGCCTGTGTACAACGGCAACACAAACGGCGGCGGCGGTCTTATAACCATTCTGCCAAGTGTTAATTTCCCCTGCTTTTTCTGCGGAAACGGCAGCAATTCTTCTTTTGCAAAAGTTCGCTTTTTAAATGCAGCCTATAATTATAATCCGTTCCAAATTTACATTAATAACCGTCTTGTGGTAAATCGTTTGGGATTTGCTTCTGTTTCCGGCTACGGCAGAATTTCCGACGGTTTTCAAACAATTACCGTAACCGGTCAAAACGGCTATGTGTACATTCAAAAAACCCTGCCTTTCCGCAGCGGTGAAAATTCAACTGTTGCCATTATTCCTACCTCCGGTGGGTTGGACCTTTTGCAGATATCCGACTCCCCTTGCCGCAGCAACGGCTATTCCTCTTGTATTCGTATGTCCAATCTTGCAAACTTAAGCGGACCGCTTGACCTTATTCTTAATGACGGCAGAGTAGTTTTTGGCGATGTGCGTTTTAAAGAAACTACCTCCTTCCGCAGAGTTTCCCCTAACGGTTATCAATTCCACATTGCCGAAACCTCCTTTAAACCTATTCCAAGATACATGGACATTGACCTTGATGTTTCCAACGGCTACATGCCTTCGTACAATCCGCTTGTTTCGTTCTTTGTTAATGTTCGGCGTGATTCCATGTACACAATTTATGTGCTTAACTGGGGACCTTCCGCCGATACCATTCAAACCCTTGTTGTGGAAGACCGCCTGTAAAAAACAAAAGGAAAGTCCATGCAGTGCATGGACTTTCCTTTTTATTCCATTGGCATATTACAGTAGTTTTCCTTCAGCACCGCCATGAGTGCGCGTATGCGTTCATCTTTAAGGCTATACCAAACATACTGTCCTTGTTTTTGTGCTTGTATCAAATTGCTTTGTCTTAATTTTTGCAGGTGCTGCGACAACGCCGACAGCGTTATCCCCTGAACCTGTTCGGCAAGCTCCGTAACGGTGCGGGGTTTTTCCAAAAGCAAGCAGAGTATCATCAAACGGTTATCGTTTGCCATGAGTCTGAGCAGCTCAGCCACAAGCTTTGCATTTTCAAGCATTATTGTCCTCCTTTTGTACAAGCAGAGCAATTCCCCGAACATCCTGCCTGCGGCTCGGGAGCTTTACCCGCACGCAAACGGCTTATAAGGTGTGTGAATGTACCCATTGGGCAAAAAACGCACCATGTACGAGGTTTAAAAAATACCATCATCACAATGCTTATAAGTGTGGAGGTAAGCATCATGCTGTAAAACCCGTAAGCAAATTGAGCCATCCAAGGTGTAACGCCTGCCGGACACGCCCACTGCCACGGTACTTTAAATGTCCACAACAGCTTCACAAATGCTGCCATGTCTTTTGTACCCTCAAAAACCATCCATGTAACACCCAGCATTTGAAAAAACATTGCAAAAAAGAAAATCAAAAAGCCATATCTGAACCATGGCGATTTAAGAATTGCCGGAGTTGGACGGTTTCTTGACAGTTTAAGTTTGCTGCCCAACAAGGTTAAAAGCTGCCCCCTGTCGCAATAACGATTACAGTACAGTTTTCCTCCGCCAAATACCGAAATTAGGATTGGGGTACAAAAAAATATAAGCCCCAACCATGCGTACATAATGTTAAAAAAACCTAATCCCAAATATATCGGACTTACAATCCACAAATAATCGTACCAGTGCTTTTTCTTCACTCAGCATTCTCCCTTTGTACAAGTTTGATTGCACCGGCAGGACATTCCCTTTCACATCTTCCGCATCCAACACAGTGAACAGTGTCTACAATAGCTTTTACACCCTGCCAAATTGAAATTGCGCCTTTCGGACATACCTTTACACAGCTTCCGCATGCAACGCAGCCTTTTTCTACATGAGCGTATCGTTTAGATGCCATAAAAAATCCTCCCATACAATCGCTTAAGTATTTAAGCAATTACTAATATATTATTATTTTCCTAACTTGTCAAGAACTTTTTTTGCTGCAAGACAAAATATCTCAATCCATTAAATTTTGCTCTATGCAAGAAATACTATCTTTTATTTAATAATATACTTATACGCCAATGATATCAATACCCATCCATTGCATTTTGAACATTTTTATCGCTAAGTTTATTTATTTTTTGTAACTTTTGACAGTTATTGACTTTTCTTGTTTTCGATTTAAAAAACATACACCTACAAAATGTCTGATTTTGCAGATGTATGTCATATTGAATTTCTGTTTTATTCTTCGTGCTATCGGCTTTGTTTTTTCGCTGCCGTATTTGGCATTTTTTGAATTAGTCCTATTATCTGCCCCGATAAAATTACTGTAAGAAGTGAATAGCCTATTCTGTTAAGCGGAATGTATACAAGTGAAAGCAACAGTACGCTTACATCACTTATCAAATACACCCACTGTATCTCAACTCCTGTAATTTTTGAAAGACTCATTGCCAATGCATCATCACCGGCAGCTGCTCCGCCAACCTTTACACTTATTCCTGCTCCAATTCCTATAAACAGTGCCCCCAGCACCGCTGCCAAAAGCGGATAATCGGCTATTTGAGGCCATAGTGGTGGGTACTGTTCAATAATTCCATACGCTGCCGAAAAGCCTGCCGCTGCCGCCATCGAGCAAACTATAAACCCTTTGCCAAGTGTTTTCCACCCCAAAAGGTAACAAAGCATATTCAAAACAAAACCGCTTACCGCAGGTGAAATTCCAAAGCAGTGTTCCCCAAGCAGTACCAAGCCAAGAACTCCGCCCTCGGTAACATTTGACAGTACATGAATGTTGTATATACCAAACGCCTGAAATGCTGACGCCAAAAATGCAATCATCAAATCAAGCCCTCTTACCTTAACCGTTTTATTTCACTCCCTACACAAAAACTTCACGCTGTAATTATATTATTCATAATAACGAGTATACCACGCACGCCATCGTTCTCCAAGCCAAAAAGCAGGCTCCTGTTGGGAGCCTGCTTTTTTATTTTTTTACATATGAACTTGGTATTCACTGCCAATTTTGAACTTTTGAATTTGTGCTTTCATGGTATTTGCAAGGTTAAACAGTTCTTCACTTGCTGCTGCACTTTCTTCCGAGGTTGCAGAGTTTGTTTGTACAACACCGGAAATCTGGTCTACACCCTGTGTTACCTGTGCTATGGATTCTGCCTGTTCGTTAGCCGCCTGCGAAATCAGTTCAATAATTTCGTTAAGTGCATTCGAACTTTCCATTACTCCTTCAAGCACTTTTGCAGTTTCTTCGGCAATAGCTGTACCTTTTTCTACCGCTGTAATGGAATTTTCAATCAATACTGTGGTATTCTTAGCCGCTTCTGCCGATTTACTTGCAAGGTTTCTAACCTCGTCGGCAACTACTGCAAAGCCTTTGCCTGCTGCCCCTGCACGAGCCGCTTCTACCGCTGCGTTAAGTGCAAGAATATTGGTTTGGAATGCAATATCTTCGATAGCTTTAATAATCTTGCCGATTTCCGCAGAAGTGCTACTGATTTCATTCATTGCATGAGTCAGTTCATTCATATGTTTGTTTCCGTCATCGGTTTGCTGTGCCGATTCTATTGCTCTTGCACGTGCTTCCTGCGCATTGCTTGCTGTAGTCTGAACCTGTGCAGAAATTTCGTTAATGGTAGCCGCCAATTCTTCTATTGCCGAAGCCTGTTCAGTAGCCCCCTGACTGAGTGCCTGAGCCCCGCTGGAAACTTGGTCTGCATTGCTGGAAACCTGATTGGAAAGCTGGGTAATGCTCATCAAAGTTTCGGAAAGGTTTTTCCTTACATTAATCATTGAATCCTTAAGCTGCTTAAACTCACCCGAATAGTCTTGATTTAATTCAAACTCAAGGTCGCCTTGACCAATTCGTTCAAGCACAAAGGAAACTTCCTTGATGTATTCCATATTAAGTTTGAGTCGTTGTACAATTGCGGTTACGCTTTCACCAAGCAGTTTAAGCTCGTCATTTGTGCGAGCATTTGCATCAACTTCCAAATTGCCTTCTGCAATTTGCTGCACTGCCGCTGCAAGTCTGACAAGCGGTTTTACTACTGTATTGGACATAAAGAATATAATAACTGCCAACACAATTATTATAAATCCAAAAGTGCTGTTAATTCTGGTAAGAACCATATTAGCCTGAGCAGAATATTCATCATCGGGCATTACACTCATAACATGCCAACCGTTGCTTGCAATGTTCTTAACACTTCCGTGTACTTCACTGCCTGTTACCGAAGTAAAGTTTACATAAGCGGTATCCTGCGGACTGGTCATTGCAGCATCCACAGCTTCACCAAGATTAAGACTGGTAATATTTTTTGAAAGCAATTCCGAATTTGGATGGTAGATAATAACACCTGTCGAGTCGGTTACGATAAGGTAACCTGTTTGACCAATTTTGATTTGAGATAATGTTTGCGAAAGAACATCAAGCGCAATATCAATACCAACAGCACCAAGCAAATTTCCGCCATTGTCAAACACCGGAGCTGCCGCAGTAATGCACATCTTACCACTGCTGGTGTCTTGGTAAGGATCACTTGTAGCAGTATCATTTTTGGCTGCCATTGTTTTAAACCACTCTCTGCTTGTTATATCCCAATCAGGACTTGTAACATACCCGTCCGATTGTGCCAATTCGCTTGCACCTACACTTGCAATCCAGTAGTTAAGCACGTTAACGTCACTATCTTTAAGTGTACCTGTTTCCATCAACATATTGGAATATGCCGCACAGTTTTCCAATCGTTTTCCCTGTGAATTGGACTCCGCCAAAATATTGCGTGTAGTTGCAGAACCTGCCACCGCTTCCGCATGGTACATGTATGTAGCAAAATATGCATCAACTGTTGACGCCGCAGTGTATGCCTGCTGTGCAATGTTTGTATTAATTTGCCCCTTTACACTTTCAGCCACTTTTAAGGCCAAATCATTCCCCACCAACGCTAATACTACTACAAGGGGAATTAGTATTGCACACATCAGTTTTTTAACTATTCCGAATTTTACCTTTGACTTTTTCATCGGTATTACCACCTTTCAAACTTTTTTATGCTGCGGCAAGTCAGTTACTTTCTTATTATACAACAAACACTAAATATTTTCGTATTTTTTTGACAATTTACAAATTTTCGTATATTTTCACAACATTACTCCACTAAAGTTATTACTTTTAAAATTAAAACTTTCATCTCTGCATTTTACTAATCTTCACATACCTTAACCACAACACTTACCGCATTTTCCCCAATAAAAAAACAAGCTCCCGCAGGAGCTTGTTTTTTGTTTTTACATATGAACTTTGTATCCAGTGTCAAGATTGAACCTGTCAATTTGCGCTTTCATTGTATTCGCAAGCCCAAACAGCTCCTCACTTGCCGCCGCACTTTCTTCCGAAGTTGCAGAGTTTGTTTGTACAACACCGGCAATCTGGTCTACGCCCTGTGTTACCTGTGCTATGGACTCTGCCTGTTCTTCAGCCGCACCGGAAATTTGTTCAATAATTTCGTTAAGTGCACCGGAGCTTTCCATTACGCCTGCAAGTGCTTTTGCGGTGTTTTCGGCAATTGTAGTACCTTTTTCTACCGCTGTAATGGAATTTTCAATCAGTGCGGTTGTATTCTTAGCAGCTTCAGCCGATTTACTTGCAAGGTTACGAACCTCGTCGGCAACTACTGCAAAGCCTTTACCCGCAGCACCTGCACGAGCTGCTTCAACAGCTGCGTTAAGCGCAAGTATGTTGGTTTGGAATGCAATATCTTCAATGGCTTTAATAATCTTGCCAATTTCGGCAGATGTATTGCTGATTTCAGCCATTGCATGTGTCATTTCCTGCATATGACGGTTGCCAAGTTCCGTTTGCTGTGCCGATTCAAGTGCACGCTCTCTTGCTTCTTGAGCATTTTTAGCCGTAACTTGTACCTGAGAAGAAATTGCGTTAATTGTAGCTGCCAATTCTTCTACTGCGGAAGCCTGTTCAGTAGCACCCTGACTGAGCGCCTGAGCGCCGCTTGCAACCTGGTCTGCATTGCTGGAAACCTGATTGGAAAGCTGGGTAATGCTCATCAAAGTTTCGGAAAGGTTTTCTTTAACGCTGTTCATGGAATCTTTAAGCTGTTTGAATTCGCCTGCATAATCCAGCTTCAGTTCAAATACAAGGTCGCCCTGACCAATCTGTTCAAGTACTGCGGAAATTTCCTTGATATATTCCATGTTCAGCTTGAGTCTTTCAACTATTGCTGTTACACCTTGACTAAGCAGTTTAAGTTCGTCATTGGTACGAACGCTTGGGTCAACATGCAAGTTGCCGTCGGCAATTTCCTGTACAGCATTTGCAAGACGGATCAACGGTTTTACAACACTGTTGGACATTACATATGTAATAGCAGCCAGTACAATTATCATGAAACCGAAGGTGTAAATAATCTGCGAACGAACCTTTTCGGTCTGTGCAACATATTCATCCTCAGGCATAACACCAAGTACATGCCAGCCTTCTCTTTCAAGGTAGATAACGCTGCCGTAGAAGGTTTCTTCACCTACGGTATATTTTATAAAGCGAGTGTTTTCTGGTTTGGACATTGCATCCACAATATTTGCGGAAAATCCAAGGTCTTGCAGCTGCTGGAAGTACATTTCCTCGTTTGGATGATACGCAACATTGCCGCTTGCATCGGTTATAACAAGATAACCGGTCTCGCCTATTTTAAGCTTGGAAAGCGTGTCGGACAGGGTATCAATCGCAATATCAATACAAATAGAACCAATTGGATCGGTTGGGTTGCTGCCGTAAATAAGAGCAGCCGCACTTACACACATTTTCTTTGTGTTAAGGTCTTGGTATGGGTCGCTTATGGTAGGTCTGCCTTTTTCAAGAGTATAAAGCCACCAGCCACGGGTGCTGATGTCCCAATCCGGACCTGTAACATATCTGTCAGATTGCGCAAATTCGCTTACTCTTTCAGCTGCTATACCATAGTTAAGTACATTAGGGTCGCTCAATTTAAGAGCGTGCATTTCCAAAAGTGCATCTTCATACGCTGCACAATCCTCCACGCGTTTTCCTGTTTGGTCAGATTCTACCATCATCCGTTTTACTGTTACGGAATTTGACAAAGAATCGGCATGGTATAAATATGCCGCAAAATATCCTTCGATTTCGGAAGATGCGGAATCCGCCTGCACTCCTATTTCTGTGTTTATATGGTCTTCAACCATTGCCGCAACACTTTTTGACAGCCATGTGCCAACCAGTGACAAAATCAGTACCATTGGCAAAACAGTACTGCACATAAGCTTGGCAACTATTCCAAATTTAGTTTTTTTTCTGTTCATACAACCCCAACCTTTCAACCCACGGTATCCTTTGTCTAAAATTGGTATATGGTGTGTCTATTATATAACAGTTTTTATGGCGTATGCAAGAATTTTCGATGTTTTTTTACGCTTTTTTGTTGATTTTTTACCATTTCAACAAAAAAGCAGTTTCTTAATTGGAGATTAAAATAATACTAATTTGTCTTATTAGTCTAATTTTAAAAGCAGCTTGGGTAAAACTTGCTGTTTTCATTCCGTCTTCAGCCCAAGTCCGTAAATACGATTGGCATTATTGAAAAAGACATTGTTCCAATGCTTTTCGGGAATAAGGCGTTTTACAAAATTTATATACTGCTCAAGATTTACAATCGGCCAGTCGGTTCCGTACATTATTTTGTCCCATCCATTAGATGCTGCAAGCCAGCTTTTTAAAAGGAATACATAACCTGCTTGGTCGGCAAAGTAAGCATCCAAGTCAACCATTCCGTCCAAAAAACCTGAAAGATCGGCACAAACATTAGGGTTCTTTGCCAGCACTGCTGCTGCCCCATCAAAAAACGGATTTCCAAAATGACACATAACAAAGCGTGTGCGGCTATTGTCGGCAGCAACTTCATCCAACACCAATGGATGACAGTATTTTAAATGAGCCTGTGAATGTGCCGTAAGTCCTGTGTGAACCGCTACAGGCTTTTCGTATTTTGCAGCAAGTTTGTAGATTGGCTTGTAAAAATCATTGGCAAGTGAAATTTTGTTGTATCCCGGATATAACTTTACCCCGCAGCAGCTGTCCCTGCGCAGATTAAGCTCGGCAAGTTCGTACGCTGTGGAAATGTCAAAACCGTCCTCCATTATATGACTGTCGAAACCTACACAGTAATGAAACAAATCCTGCGCATAGCTGTGATTCTCGGGATTAAGGCTGCGATTACCCATTATAACTCCATGTACCATGCCAAGTTCAGCATAAGTCTGCCGCAAGTGTTCTTCAGAGCTGCGATGTCCAACCCTTTTGGCAACTTCATCCGCCCAACCGTTAGAATTATCAAACAAATGCAAATGAGCATCAACTATCTTCATTTACCCTTTTCTCCCTTTTATTTGTGCATTTTTAAGCTTCAATAATTAAATCAGCTTTTCTTTTCGGCAGCATCCATTACTCTTGCACAAGCAAATCCTGCCGCAAAGCATATAACTGAAATTAGCATTGACAAAGGCGTGGAAAATTTAACAGGCATTATAATTAATGTCGATGCTATCATAAAGCCGGCAACAACTCTGAGCACTAAAGCATTATGCCGTTCAAACAAATTGCTGACCAATCGTGCCAAAAGCAAAGCTGTTAAAAGCAAGCCTGTAAGCATTGGAACAACAATTTCAAAATTTAATGCCGCTATCCCCTTAGTCATAGGTTGGTACAACCCCATAAATATAAGCAGCGACGATGAGCTTAGCCCCGGTATTACCATGCTGAGTCCCCATACCGCACCGCAGAAAAAATACCAAAAGGTACCTGGCTGCAGTGACAGGCTTTCACCACCTGCCAAAAGCTGAAAAAACATGTATGCCCCTGCAAGCGACAACACAAACGGCGACCAGCTTTGGTTTGGCGATTTTTGCTGTGTTCCTTTTAACAGCTCCGGAACTGTACCAAAAATAAGACCCGAAAACAGCATTACCGCTACATCTGCCGATACTGTAAACAGCTTGTCCACCACTCCTGCCAACAGTAAAAATCCCACTGCCCAGCCAATGCAAAACGGAATAAAAATTCTGTAATACCTTGGAATTGCTTTTTTAGGATGTGCCAAAATTGACATCATGGGTTCATACAAACCAAACGCAAGGCACAGCACGCCTCCGCTTACTCCGGGCAAAATTGCTCCTACTCCTACTATTGCGCCTTGTATGCAAAGCAGCAAAAAGCTTCTTTGCAAAATTTCATGCTCGTTTTTTTCGTGTGTCTCCACCTTATTGTACCTTCTTTTTATTTTGTATCTTTTTTAATGTCTATTATTACATATTCGGCAGGTGATGCTGTTTTTATTGGATATTCCCAACCTGCCAAGCCCGATGTTACAATAGCCTGCATGCCGTCTTTAATAAGATGACCGTATACTGCATCGTTGAATTTTCCAAGCTCAAACACATACTGCATCGGCCAAAGCTGTCCGCCGTGGGTATGCCCCGAAAGTATAAGGTCTGTTCCTGCTTCTGCGTTTTCGGCATACTGATTAGGCTGATGGTCCAAAACCATTATAAAATCGTTTTTGTCAACATCTTTAAACAGCTGTTCAAGCGAATTTCTGTCGGAATAACGCCTGTCCTGTCTGCCTATAATCGTAAAATCATTTCCGATTTTATATGTATCGTCACACAAAACGGTTATTCCGCTTTTTTCAAGCACATCATACAAATGATTGTCGTCGTAACCGCTTTTCATCATCCCATACGGGCGGTCGTGGTTTCCGTAAACAAAAAATACTCCGTACTTGCTTTTTATTCCGCTGAATACCTCAAAAACCTCTTCAATTTGCTCCGCAGTTGTGGAATTGTCCGAAATATCTCCGCACAACACAGCAATATCCGGATTTTGTGCATTTATGCGCTGCACAGTTTCTTCAAGTCCCTCGCGGTCAAGCGAAACACCATAATGTACATCGGCTATCAACGCCACTCTGTACCCCTGTGTGCGAATATTTTTTGGGGTAAGCACTTCATAATCAGTTTGCTGAATATTGTGCAGATTGATATATCCGCCAATCAGTACACACAATGTCAAAAATACAGGCAGTACCCCCAACGCATGCAGCCGTTTCCATGCTGTATAGCCATGCTTAAAATTTTCACCCAATACCCTTTTCAAAATTATATTAAAAACATCCACCACAACAGCAATCACAAGCAGATGCAGTATTGCAACTCCGTAAAATTTAAAAAGGTTACAGCAAAGCACCGCAATTCCCACCGCAGCTGCCCACATTATAACGCGCACTGATTTTGCATTGGTATTAAAGCCGATTTCCCAACATGCTCTTCGTAAAAAACGGTAGAAATAAAGCACTGTAAACACCGCAAAAATCGGGGTTATTACAGCTATGCGCCACATTCGTTATCATCCTTTCATTCGCTCATTACGCACATTATATCATTCATGTCGTTTTTTTAATATATTAAATTGCAGTTCAGCTTACACATTTAACCATTTTTTGTACAAATATCCTGTTAACACAAAAACCGCAGGAGGAATTCCCTCCTGCGGTTAAAAGTTAGTTTTTAGTATTTGTCGGCTGTATTTGCTGAAAGAACAAATTCGTTAGCCGACTTAGGCTGTGCCGTTACAGGTGCGCCTGTTCGAACAACCTGAAATCCGTCGATAAGTTCTTTCATCAATCTTGCCTGTCCGCTCAGTTCTTGGCTTGCTGCCGCGCTTTCTTCGGAGTTTGCAGTATTCATGTGGATAACAGCAGATATCTGGTCAACACCCTGTGAAATATCCGCAATAGCAGTTGCCTGCTGTGCCGAAGCATTTGCAATACGGTCAACCATTCCAAGAATATCTGTGGAATATTTGTTAACCTCCGCAAAAGCACTGGTTGTGCTGTGTGCCAGCTTTTCACCGTGAGCAACCTGCTGCAGCGAATCTTCAATAAGCTGTGTTGTATTTTTTGCAGCTTCGGCAGATTTTTGCGCAAGGTTTCTAACTTCATCCGCAACTACTGCAAAGCCTTTACCTGCTGCACCCGCACGAGCCGCTTCAACAGCTGCGTTAAGTGCAAGAATGTTGGTTTGGAATGCAATATCGTCGATTGCTTTAATTATCTTCTTAATGTTTTCGGACGATTCAGCAATATTTCCAATAGCCACAACCATTTCAGCAATAGCTTCCTGTGTTTGAGCCACAACCTCGCCTGCCTGCTTGCCTATTTCGTTAGCCTGCTGCGAGAACTGTGCTGTCTGGGAAATCTGGTCGGAAACTTCGGTAATGGTTGCCGAAAGCTTTTCCACGCTGCTTGCCTGTTCGGTTGCACCCTGTGCAGTAGCCTGCGATGCATCAGCAACCTGACTTGCACTCATGCTTACCTGACCGGCAGCATCATCCAACTGAATAAATGTGCTGTTCATTGTGGCTCTAAGGTTTGCAATCGAATTTTTAATGTTTTGGAAGTCACCGTAAAATTGAATGTCTTCAGGAATTTTCTTTGTAAAGTCACCTGCGGCAAACGCTGCCAACGATGTATCAATAGCGTTTATGTAATCGGAAAATGCTTTTGCGGTATAATTTACACAACCCGCAATACGACCGATTTCGTTTCTTGTTTGGTAATCAATGTGTACATTAAAGTCGCCGTTTGTAAGCTTAACAAACGCTTCTTCAATAGGGGTGGTAAGGCGTGTGATATTGCGTATCATGGAAACCGCCATGTAAATTCCTATACCCACCATAACAAAGAAGTTTACACCTGTTGCCACAAGGTAAAACGCTGCACGGAGCCAACCTTGTTTAGCGGTTTCCATCATGTAATTATAACACGCATCCGAAAACTGCTTGTTAATTGCAGTAAGCTCATTCATTATAGGTGTGGATTTTTCAAGTATGGTATACGCAGCCACTTCACGCTCGCCTGCTTGAATGAGTGCATAAACTTCGTCATCAACCTGAACCCATTTATCAAGCAATTTGGAATAGTCATCAATCATTTTTTGATATTCAGGTGTTGAAAGGGTCATACTATTTTTGAGCAGCGGTATCTGTTCACGAACCAACTTGATGCTTTCGTTATGACGAGCATGAGTTTCAGAAACCTTTTCAGCATATGTAAAGGTCATTTCACGCTGCTCCAGACCCGCACGAGCCATTTGCGAATCACAAATGCCAATAGCTTGGTCCAAAACAATATACTCTGTTAAAAATTCTGTACTGCCTCGGTTCATCGAGCTCATACCTGTAGTTCCCAAAAACGAAATACCGCAGGCAAGCACAAGAATAATACTAAACACTGTAATCAAATACGGCTTCAGTCTCATTTTGTTGAATAAATACTTCATAATAACTACCCGCTCTCCTTTTTTAAATGCGCATGGACAGTGGTAATTGCCCATATTACCACTCAACACTCATGACATTCACACAAAAAAACAAATACAAACAAGGCTTGCTCTTAAATTACGAATAAATATACACAACACATAATGCACGGTCTGTGCTTTTTTCGGTCCCCCTTTTTGTAAACCGACCGCCGGTAATCTTTTTATGCCGTGTCGATTTTTTGCCACACTAACGGCTAATATAAAATGCACTTCCGACATTTGCCCATTCATCGGAAATTATTTTGTCTAACATTTCGTGCAATCAACATACACTTTAATTCTTACAGAAAACAAAATAAATTTACACTTTACCGTTTCAAATTGTAACATTGCAAACACGCTTTAGTCAATGCCCATTGCGCAATATCGTCAAAATTCATCGCAATTGCAACAAAACTTATGAGCAATTTCACAAACAAGTCAAATCTACGTAATTGGTTTTACAAATATTGGAAGTTTGGCATTTATATTCATCTTCTACCCCAATTTGTGACAAAAAAATCCACAGTCCAAAAAGGACTGCGGATTTTTATTTTTTTATCTCACACCGCTTAAAAAAGCCACCGCTTTTCCAAGTATTCGCAGCTGCTCAAGCTCGCTGCCCGTAAACACCAGTGGTTCAAAACTTGGATTTTCGGCATTCAATACTATCTTGGACGGGTATTTGTAAACACGCTTCAGCGTTGCTTCATCGTCTATCAAAACGGCTGCAATTTCACCGTTTTCAACATCCGGCTGCTGACGAATATATACAATGTCTCCATCGTATATTCTTGCCCCGGTCATACTGTCGCCTTTACAATACAATGCAAAATCGGCATTCAAGCCATCAGGCATTGAAATCATATCATCTATATTTTCCTGTGCAAGTATTGGTGTTCCGCACGCAATACTGCCCAGCAGCGGTATCTTTTTGGTTTTTGGCAGCGGAATTATATTTTTTGCCGCAGGGGTGCCCGCCAGACTGTCCAAGTCTACCTCAAAAAATTCCGCAAATTTTTTGAGCAGCGCGAGTGTTGGCACACGATTGCCGTTTTCGTACATACTTATCGCACTTTTGGAAAGCTCCATTTTTTGCGCAAGTTCTTCCTGTGTAAGATTTTTTTGTACTCTTAATTTCCTAAGTTCTGCTTTAAACATAGTACATCACCGCCTCTGTTCCAATTTTAACACACTTCGTGTATAAAATCAATATTTTGTTCACGATTAGTGTTGACAAATTTGTTTTCCCGTGGTATTCTTCAGTTGTACACAAAGCGTGTACAGAATTTTTGCATGGCACTCCTTTTTTACAGCCTTGTAGACTGTTCCTTGTTATACCTTACTGTGAAAACAGCAATAATGTGTTTTGGTCTGCACATTTTAGGTATGCATGGAACAGTATTACAGGTTGTAAATACCAACACCAAAATTAAAATGCAAATTTTTTTACACCTATGTACACATTTAGTGTACATAGTATCTTGCTCACATACAAAGGAGGCATTTATGGAAAACACTGATATAAAACTCTCACCCCCACAAACCAAAGAAGAAAATCCTTACTGCACTGTATGCGGCAAAAAGCTGTATTGGGGCGACAAGGTTTATTTTTCCGACGGACAGCTGCTTGGGTGTGACAACTGCATAGAAAATCGGTACGCCGAAGATCTGGACTTTTTGTGGCGATAACACCACAAAACTCACACAACACTTTAATTTGACACAATTTATAAGGAGAGACATAATGACTACAGCAGAAAAAAAGGAATACCTTAAAAGTTACATCATAACAAAACATTTAGTAGAAAGTCTGCGTTCACGGGTAATTGATTGGGCAGACCGTGCCGAAAACCTGCAAACTGCAATTTGCTGCGGCACTTCGGGTAGGTCAAACAACACCGCCATGCAGCAGTGCATTGAAGAAATGATAGAATGTCAAAACAAGCTTGTAAAAGCACTGCGGCTTGAAATGCGCTTAATAGATGAAGTTGAACAGGCAATTTCATCGTTAGATAACCCAAAAATGCGTTTACTGATGATTAGACGATACATTGAAGGCGCACCGTGGGATGTCATTTCTGAACAGCTCGGTTATGACCTTGAAGGTAAAGGTGCCTACAAACTGCACGACCGCGCTCTTGAAAAAATGACTTTCCCATCTTCTAATGTTGCAGTTAAAGAAGAGTTGAAAAGCATAAAAAAGCCGAAGGCTTAAAATATCCTTCGGCTTTACATTATTTATTTTTTTCCGTGGAATGGTGAATTGTGTGTGTAAGAAAGAGTTTGCACACGGCGTTTCATCTTCCAACCGTCATCTGTAAGCACCCAATCGTCATGATACCACAAACCGCAGTAGAAGGTATGGTCGTTGCCGTCCTCTTTCACAAAGGTCATTGGGTTGTGCAGCATTACTGTTGTTTTTGCTGTTTTACGGTCAGGTGCAATTTCACATGCAATATTTGTCATCATATGCATGGAACGGAAACGAGCTGTTGCCTTTTTCAAATACTCAATTGTCGCTGTCAAATCAGCTTCTATACCACCCGATGCACGATAGTCAAAATATGCATCAGGTGTGAATAATTCGGTAAAGCGATCAAACTGCTTGGTATCCACCAAGCTTGCGTAAAGGATACATTTGTCTTCTATCTCATGGCGGTCCATAAGATATTGCAGGGTTTTTTCAACATCCATTGATACTCTCTCCTTTTGAAATTACTCTATTTAAGTACAAACAACTCGTTGGAACGGTTTTCCTTGCATTTTTCCTCAAGCATTTGCACTATTTTTTTGGTATGTTCGTCAGTAAAACGCCTTGTGCCTACCGGACAGATTTTTTCGCAGGCATTACATTGTATGCATTTTTCACCATCAGTAATGTGCGGATTGTTTTCGTTTATTGCCCCCACCGGACAAGTACGAATGCAGGCACCACATCGGGTACAGCCTTCGCCCACAATCGGAACAGCATTGTTTTTAGGCTTTCGTTCCTTATATGGACGATTACCCGGCAGGTTAAGAGCTCCTGCCACCACACCTTTTTCCAACAGCTCCAAAGCCATTTTGCCAAGCTGTACCATATCTTGTTCATCTTTTTCGTTTGGTCGGTTCGTTCCTACAAACGGTGTTTTACAATGCTGCACAGAAAATGCACCTGCCGCAATCGGCCGAAAACCCTGCTTTGTCATAATATCTGCCATTTCAAGCAGTGCATCATCGTAATGACGATTACCGTAAACCGCCGACAAAATTACAGGTGTATTTTTTCCGGTCAGCTTTTCCAAGGCATCCTGTACAATTTCGGGAATTCGTCCCCCATAAACAGGCAAGGACAATATTACAAGGTCGGTTTGCAAAAATGTGTGCGAGGTATTTCTGTTTTGAGGAAGGGTAAAATCTATCAATATAGGGTGATGCCCTTTCATTGCCGAAGCTATTTTTTTCGCCGCTTTTCTGCTGCTTCCCGTAGGACTGAAACATACGGCATACAGTTGTGTAAACGCCATTGTATTCCTCCACGCTGTCAAAAGTATTCTTTGCTTTTATCCTACCCACAAAACCAAAAACTGTCAAGATGTTCTCAATTCTACACACCGCTTTGCATAAAATTATCTATTTTGCCCAGAATAATACACTGTACAGGCAATATTAAAAAATTTATCTTTTATTCTTTAGGGATTGAAAGATTTTAAAAAAGATGCTACAATAGTTAAGTTATTATGGAGATGTACCCAAGTGGTTGAAGGGTCCGCACTCGAAATGCGGTAGGTCGTTAATAGCGGCGCAAGAGTTCAAATCTCTTCATCTCCGCCAATTAAACGGAACAGGCTTTATTGCCTGTTCCGTTTTTTTAATTCCTTAATAATCCCGATTAATAAAAAACAACGGCAAATTTGCCGTTGTTTTTTATATTATTAGTAGTTAACTGCTTCGATTTGGAAGTAAGCCTGTGGATGAATGCATACAGGGCATACTTTTGGAGCCTGTTTGCCAACACAAATATGACCACAGTTGCGGCACTGCCAAATTGCATCGCCATCTCTGGAGAACACCAGTGCGCCTTCTACATTTTCAAGAAGCTTACGGTAGCGTTCTTCGTGGTGTTTTTCAATTTCAGCAACCATTTCAAAGGAGCGTGCAATGCTTTCAAAACCTTCTGCTCTTGCTTCTTCGGCAAATGTTTTGTACATTTCAGTCCATTCCTCGTTTTCGCCTTCTGCAGCAGCCAACAGGTTTTCAGCAGTTGTGCCAACCTTTCCGTCATGCAGCAGTTTATACCACATTTTTGCATGTTCCTGTTCGTTGAATGCAGTTTCTTCAAAAATAGCTGCAATGTGTTCGTAGCCTTCTTTTCTTGCTTTGGATGCAAAGTAAGTATATTTGTTTCTTGCCATGGACTCGCCTGCAAATGCAGTCATCAAGTTAGCTTCGGTTTTTGTGCCTTTCAAATCAGCCATAATAAAATCTCCTTTTTTAAATAATTTTACATTCAGGACACAATCCAAAAAACATTAAACTGTGCCTGTGCAGTTCAAAATTAGTTTGTTGCGATAGCTTTCCGCACAGACCATATTGGTATTCCAACGGAAGGTCAAATATTTTTTCACACCTTTCACATTTCATGTGATAATGTTCATCGGTGCAAAGGTCATAAAAATCTGCTCCTTGCGGTGTATGCAGTCGGCTTATCATACCTTCATCTGCCATTCGATTAAGGTTTCGGTAAACTGTAGCCTTGCTTATATTTGGATGCATTACAGCTACCTCGTTGTAAACAGCCTCGGCAGTTGGGTGGTTATTCATAGCCTTCACTGCAGCAAGAATTATATCTTTTTGTACAGTATTGCGAGTAACTGCCATGAAATCACCTCTTTATTGATAATAGTTATTAATTAGGATTATATACTTATATTTATCAAATGTCAAGCATTAAATTGTATTTATTTTATTTGTGTTTTATGGTAAACTGGCTGTGTTGGCAAAAAGCACAGAAAGGAAGCGAAGAAAATGTCCGACAAAGGTAATTCCTCATGGAATTTGGAAGAACAGGCAAAAATTCGTGAAGCACTGGAAAAAATTAAAGATACTGACCCCGAAAAATACGCACGCATTAAGGAATCCTTCGAGCGCAAACTTAAAACCAACATAGCTCCGCCCGAGGATTTTTCCCTGCCAAAAGTAGATACATCTCCTCTTAAAAACATTAAAATAACCGATAAGGCAAAAATTATATAATCAACTTTTAAAGTCGGTGTATCCTGCACAATCGCAGTATACACCGACTTTTTTCTTTATTATTTAATTTTCCTTTTCATTTTGTTTATTATCCTCCTTGCACCGTATGTAATGCTTACAAAACAAACAGCAGCCTTTGCAGTTATTATTCGATTTCATCCATAATTTTATTTTGTTGAAAAATTCTGACATAAGCATTTCTCCCTTAAATATAAGTTTACATATTACCAGTATAAACGATACACTGTACCATAAAACTCCCTTCATAATACAGAAAAAACAAAGGGACGAACACCGCACTAAATGCTTTGTTCGTCCCTTTTTAGTTTTTCTGTCTTACTTTCTGTAGTTTAAGCTTTTCATAGGAGGCGGGTGTAAATCAGTGTAAAACCGCACATCTATACACCGAACGGTGTATAGATGTGCGTCCTTTATCCGTTCGGCAAAATGGGGTTGTTTAAGCGCCGATAACCTCACATCCAAAACAAAAACCGCCCGGATGGGTAACTTCAGAAACTCTCTGAAGCTACAGTCATGGCGGTTTTGCTTTTCGCTGAATGTGTGGCATTTGCCACAGTCACATCAAGGTAATACCTTCTGGGTGGGAAGTGTGATTTCGTCCTTTCCCTCAAAGGAATATTCGATATTGAATTCTTTTAAACACTCGATGACAGAATCGACATATCTGTCGGTTTCAACATCCTGAGTAACGCAGACATCAAACCAACCGTTATGGGTATTGATTTCCAGAATGATACCGCCTTTACGAGGTTCGGCGATGGTATAATAGGCATCGACATAATCGCTGAAGCAGTCCCAATCATTTTTTCCGATATAGCTAACGGAATAGGTGTCCAAACATGTTGTCTTCTGGATGAGGCCATGGAAGATCATTCGGCGTTGATAGTGGTCGGGTATGGTTTTTAAATACTGGGTAAGCTGACGCTTGCCGGGAATGCTTGCAAGGACATTCTGATCGTCGGACTGCAGTATGATGGAACCGCGTCCCAAGGTTCCGAGCTTATCAATGCTGGCGTCTTTGACCCTGTCGTTGTATTTGATGTGGATGATGCCAATCAGACAGGCAGTGCTTGCGTCGATATTGAGCGCCTTTCTGGTGGAGAAGGCAACGCCGCCCACAATTGGTTCCGCTGCATCGGGATGATGCTTGGAAATTGCCTTGTAGAGGATGGCAGAGAAAAGTGCGTTAGGGGTTCCGTCATTGCTCTTTGCAACCTTCATCACATCGCTTTCTTTCACCTTGAAATAGTAAATGCGCTTTTTCTCGGTGATGTTGTTGACGCTGCCCAGATGGAAGGCTGGTTCGGCTGCGTAGACCGACAGGGGCTTTTCGGGCAGATCCTTTGCATTAGAGAATGGATCCTTGTATTCATCGGGGGCTATGGGCGTCTGAAGGGTGTTGATACCGGCGCAATCAATTGTAATCGCATACCTGCGGGTTACATAGTAGTAGACCAGCGTTTTGGCAACACGCTCCATGCCCGTTCCGTCCGTCAGGCCATGATGCACATCCAGAAAAATCCGATTCCCCTCAAAGGGCACAGCAATAAAATGCCGATTGGCCGCTTCAGTACACAGACAGGGGGTGGTTTTGCCTTCGCATATTACCACGGGACTTTCGTTGTGGATAATGTCAATCTCGGTCTCGTTTTCCTCGGTCTTCACCGCCAGATACGGATATCGCTGCATGGTACAGTCGACCGCATAGCGAAGTGCATCCTGATTCACATCGTCCTTCATACGCAGTTCCACCCTGAAGGTATACTGAAGCAGATCGTTACCCGTATATAGAAGAGCCTGATGAACAAATTCGTTGTTAAAAAACATAATTAATCTCCTTATTTAAGAAGTGTAGATCGAAATTCTGTGACGGTTCCGTTTAAAAATATGTATCACTTTTATCTACATGTGTACCGACCTGATGGGTTTGCATTATATCATAAAACGCGCATGCATTGGTTTGTTTTCTTTTATGAATTTAACAGTTGATTCTTTGTAAGTGTTTTCTAAAGTCTCCCAACTGCTAAATTTCTGTGTTAAACCATTATAGTTTAACTTATTCCCTACAGCAAGTATATCATCCCAAAACTTTGTCCAATTCACCTCAGGCATAATCTTTGGCAGTTCGTCAATGTTTTGTATTCCCAAACCACCCATAAGCTCCACCTATGCTGCAGCTGTGCCGTTTATTGCTCCTGAAATATTGGCATCCTTTAGTGATAGGACAAAAAATGACCCGACACCGCAAAGTGTCAGGTCGCTTTTTACTATGTTGGTGGGGCTAAGCCTTTTGCCCCAATTATTATTTTTATACTTTCTCAAGCATCAATTAAAATCATCAAAAATTTTTACATTCCAATGCATACTTTTTATTTCTTTTGCTGTTGGATATATAACTTTTCCATACTTGTTCCTTGATCCATTCTGGTTGTTAAAAGCATCTTCCGGTGTTTGCCATTCACCTTCACATAAATCACAGCATATAAAAATCTCGTTTGTTTTCTCTTCTTTTACAATTTCCAATAAACCTTGTTTGCAAACTCTGCATTGTCCAATATTACTCATTTAAAATCACTCCTTATTTATGGTAATTTCCATCTGATGGAAACGCTGCTACTATCTCATTGCTTTTTTCAAGCGTTATTATAGTTATATAATTCATAGTTACTCCTGTATTAATATATCCGCTTTCATAACCTGCATTTGGGTATGGTATGTTGTATATCTCCCCACCCATTCCGTCAGGAATAGGTGCGACTTGATCTCGCATGCGCCATGCGTCATTAATCATATCCACTGCCTGCCCATTGAAAACCCCATGTGTTTTTCGGTTGTTATTTGGAACAGAGTGCTTCATCACATGGCTTATTCGTGTTTCTCCTTTTTTACTTACAACAGATTCCCAATTTAGTGTATTCGATAGAACAAATTCGTCCTTTTCGAAATCTAATTTTGTGATGTTGTTATCTTTTAAATCATTATAAGCCTCTTCATTTTTCGATTCAATATTATAAATTGAATTTTTAACTGCTTTAGCCTTCACATTGTCAACATCAACTTTATTCGAAAACCTTAGAATATCATCAGAAAAATCTGCTGTTTTGCTTAAAATTTCGTTCTTAAGCAAATTTTTGCCTACTTGACTTAATGCCATAGCTTTTGCTTGGTTATACGGTAAACCTTGTGCAGCCGCTTCGTCCATTGCCGCTGTATATGCACTTCCCAAGGACAATACATCATCTGCTAATTTATGTTTGCCTGTAATACCGCCTAATGTAAATTCACCTAACCCACTCGCAACATTCCCCATTCCCCCAAGATATGCTGACGCTTTGTTTGCCACGGCTCGTTTGTTTATTCCATCGGAAAATATAAATTCTTTTTTATAGCCTTTTGCTGCTTCATTATCTATTAGACCGTTATATTTAAGCCATGTATTGTAGTCACCGTTATTTGCCAGTGTTGCTCCTACATTCAACCACTTTGTGATTCCCATGTTGTCAAGTCCCATGTTTATCGTCTCATCAATTGGCTTTAATAAACCTGACAGATATCTTAACCACAAGTACTCAATTTCATCGGGATCGGTTATTCCATGGTATACACTCGCATTAGCTCCGCTTGCTGCATCCTGTATTCTTTGGCTTAATACGCTGTCATTATCGTTTAGGCTGTTCCACACATTTTTTATCCCGTCTGCAATGCTTTGCGGATTTGTAATGCCATTGTTTTGTCCTGTTAAACTGCCCAATCCTGCGTTTACAAATATATCGCCGTAGTTATCAACAAATCGGTTTGCATTGGTTGATAGAACATCTAAACTGTTCAGCATGTTTTGCGGTGAAGTTGCTCCGTAGTTATTTGCTGCAAACAAGCCGTTTGAAATTAGGGGTTCATATCTATCCCAAGTAGTCTTAATCTTGTCGGCAGTTTTTCGTGTACCACTTAAATCCAAGCTGCCGTTTCTATCCCAGTTTGCCGACATTCCACCGCTGTTATGGTAACTTGCTCCCGTTCCAAAGCTTTGCAAAACACCTTGACTTTGTGCAGTACGGTTACTATTTAGGAATGAAGTTATCTTTGATTCACCATTCGTGTACTTCGAGGTATAGTTATTCGCTTTTTGCGGTTCGTTCCGTAAGGAAGTTGCACTGCTTACAGCATCCCTTGCTCCTTTTGCGGCATTTTGCAGGTAGTTTGAATACTTGTTGTCAGTCATACTGTTCAAAGAACTGCTGTAACTCTTAGGTTCTTTGTATGCCGTTGTGTTTTCTTGACTTAATTATGTTTTTTCCTGCTTAAATGTCGTTGGCTGCGTCTGCTTTTCCTGTTTTACTGTTATTATTGGTCGTTGGTCTTCGGGGTCGTGTGAATACCACCCGTCGAGGAAGTC